>CAZNIP010000134.1:3756-6897 GCA_964573115.1 uncultured Desulfohalobiaceae bacterium
CAGAAGACAGAAGATAAAAGATAGAAGACAGAAGGCAGAATATAGAATACAGAAGAAAGAATTCAGAATTCAGGATAGAGAATAGAGAAAAGAGAATTCAGAAGGAAGATGAAGAGAAGAGAGGGTTGACTCCAGCAGGCCATTTCATTGTTGTGGATGTGACAATTCACAGAGACACGTTTCTGGCTGCAAAGACGTTGTGTGAGGTTTTGATCTTGCTCGTATGAAACTTCATCAAAGTTGTTCAGGTTTCGGGTGTCGGGTTTCAGAAAGAAATCTTTGAGGTGACACAGCCCAGACAAAGTTTCTTCCTTGACCAAATAGGCCGAACCGACGCTTTTTTCGACAAGTCGGGAATCTTTTCTTTCCTCAACCTTGAACCCTGAACCTTGAACCAGTCAGCCCTGCCGCCGGCAGGACTGAAGGAGAGCCATCCATGCCCCACCAGTATTTTCGTCCTGAGCACGACGACATCACCAGGGCCATGTGGGAGGAGATCGACCGGATCATCGCCAGACACAAGGACAGCCCGGGGGCGGTCATCCCTGTTCTCCGGGAAAGCCAGGACCAGGTGGGCTACCTGCCGATGGTCCTCCTGGACTATATCGGGGACGGGTTGAACGTCCCCAGGAGCGAGGTCTTCGGTATCGCCTCCTTTTACGCCCTGTTCTCCTTTTCCCCCAAGGGACGCCATACGATCAAGGTCTGTAAGGGCACGGCCTGCTTTGTCAAAGGGGTCAACGAGGTCATCAGGCGGATCGAGCACGAATACGAGGTTCCCAGCGGAGGCACGGACGCCGGGAGACGTTTCTCCCTGGAGTCGGTCCGCTGCGTGGGGGCCTGCGGCTTTGCCCCGGTCATGCTGGTCGACAGCGATACCCACGGCTGCGTGACAGCGGACAAGGTCAAGAACCTGCTGGACGGGTATGAATAGCCCAGGGGGCCTGAGAGGTCGAAAGTCTTTGAGATGACCCACAATGGTGATCACGTTGATTGCTGAATGGAATGAGAAGGATTTCTACGATGACCAGATGCACGTGCAGAGAAGACCTGCAGAAGATCAAGGAACGGGCCTCCAAAGAGATGTCGGCTCAGACCTCGGAAACGTTCGATGCCCGGGTCATGGTGCACATGGGGACCTGCGGGCTGGCGGCCGGCGCCCAGAAGGTCATGGACGTGCTGCAGGAGGAGGTGGCCAGGCAGGATCAGATGACCGTCAAGGTCATCGCCTGCGGGTGCGCCGGGATGTGCAGCAGCGAGCCCAACGTGACTGTGGAGCGCAAGGGGGAGCCGGCCATCATGTACCAGCACATGGACGGGGACAAAATGCGCCAGGTTTTCCGGAGGCACATCCTGAACGGGGAGGTGCAGACCGATTTCGCCCTGGCCAAAATCCACGAGGGCAGTCATGACTGAATCTTTGCAGGTCAAGGTCTTCAACGGGGAAGGCTGTCGGGCCAAAGGCAGCAACGAGATCTATCAGGCCCTGGTGGAGGAGGTCCGCAAACAGGGCCTGCAGGATCGGGTCGAGGTGATCGATGTCGGGGAGGAGCACTGCCCGGGGTACTGCTCCCTGGCCCCGAGCCTGCTCGTGGAGCCCACAGGCACCCTTTACAAGGACTTGAAGGTCAAGGACCTCCCCACGCTCCTGCAGAACCTCGTGGACCAGAAGGAGCCCGAAGGCAGGAAGGTTCACGCCCCAAAAGGGCTGGATCAGGTCCCGGAGGAGGGGCAGACCGACTTTTTCGGGCCGCAGCTCTTCTGGACCCTGCGCAACCGGGGCCGCATCGACCCGGAGTCAGTTGAGGAGTACATCGCCAGGGACGGGTATCAGGGTGCGGCCAAGGCCCTGCTGGACATGGAGCCTGAGGAGATCATCCAGGAGGTCAAGGCCTCGGCCATTCGCGGTCGGGGCGGGGCAGGCTTTCCGGCGCACATCAAATGGAAGTCCGGAGCCGATGCCCGGGCGGACGTCAAGTACGTGGTCTGCAACGCCGACGAAGGCGACCCAGGGGCCTTCATGGACCGCTCCATCCTGGAGGGCGACCCCCATGCCGTGCTCGAGGGGATGATCATTGCCGCCAGGGCCGTCGGGGCGCATCACGGGTACATCTACTGTCGGACCGAGTACCCCCTGGCCATCCGCCGCCTGTCCATCGCCATCGATCAGGCCATGGAGCGGGGCCTGCTGGGCGAGAACATCCTGGGCAGCGGGTTCGACTTTCACCTCTCCATTTACCAGGGGGCCGGGGCCTTTGTCTGCGGCGAGGGCACAGCCCTGCAGCATTCCATCGAAGGCAAGCGGGGCATGCCCAGGCCCAAGCCCCCCAGGTCCACGGACAAAGGGCTGTTCAACAAGCCCACGGTGCTCAACAATGTGGAGACCTTGGCCAACATCCCGCAGATCATCGTCAACGGAGGGGACTGGTATGCCAGCGTGGGCACCGAGAAGAGCAAGGGCACCAAGGTCTTCGCCCTGTCCGGGGACGTGAAGAACATCGGCCTGGTGGAGGTCCCCATGGGCACGTCCCTGCGGACCATCATCTTCGACATCGGCGGCGGAATCCCGGACAAGAGGACGTTCAAGGCCGTCCAGCTCGGGGGGCCGTCAGGGGGGTGCATCCCGGAATCTTACCTGGATCTGCCCGTTGACTTTGAAGCCATCTCTCAGGCCAACGCCATCATGGGCTCCGGGGGCATGATCGTCATGGACGAGTCCACCTGCATGGTGGACATGGCCCACTACTTCATGGACTTCATTCAGGACGAGTCCTGCGGCAAGTGCCCGCCCTGCCGCGAGGGGACCAGGCGGCTCCTGGACATACTGGCCCGGATCAAAGAGGGCCTTGGCGAGGAGGCCGACCTTGACCGGCTGGAGACGCTTTCAGCGTACATCGCGGACACGTCCCTCTGTGGGCTGGGCCAGTCAGCGCCCACGCCGGTCCTGTCCGCATTGCGCTCCTTCCGGGAGGAGTTCGAGGCCCACGTCATCGACAAGCGCTGCCCGGCCAAAAAATGCCCGGCCCTGCTCCAGTTCAGGGTCGATCCGGACAAGTGCACCAGCTGCGGCCAATGTTTCAAGTTCTGCCCGGTGGACGCCATTTCCTGGACCAAAAAAGAGCCGGCGGTCATCGACCGGGA
>CAZNIP010000135.1:0-6865 GCA_964573115.1 uncultured Desulfohalobiaceae bacterium
GCATGGTCCTGGATGTGCAGAGGACCCTTGATTACTATGAAAGCACTTTCGGCATGGCCTCCATTGGCAGGGTCATGGTGACTGCCGACGATGCTCCCCCCTCCGGATTGATGGAACACCTGCAAAACAATCTGGGCACAGAGGTCACGTCTCTGGATGTCAGTGATCTGTTTGCGGGTCCACGCGGGAACGATGCTGCCCAGGGATTGACCATTCTGGCTCTGGGAGCGGCACTGAGCCAGGGAGGCAGGGACTTGTGAAACAGACCATCAATCTCTTCCAATCCAGTTTTCACCCTCGAAAAGACCCCTTCAGAAGCCGAAATCTCATTCTGGTCTTTCTTGCGGCGGCGATCTGTATCGGCCTTGTCTGGGGGCTCAAGGCGAGCCAGGTGAGCGTCATGAGATCCCAGGTTCAGGAAGCCAAGATCGCCAAGCAGACCCTGCAGCAGCAGGTCCTGGACCTTGAATCCAGGCATCCGGCTCCCACCCTGAAGCCGGGCTTGCAGAACAGGTTGGCTGAACTCCGTCAGGGACGTGAGGACAGGCTGCAACTCCTGGCCACCCTGGAAGAACGTCCGCTCAGGTCTGA
This sequence comes from uncultured Desulfohalobiaceae bacterium, assembly GCA_964573115.1. GTDB lineage: Bacteria > Desulfobacterota > Desulfovibrionia > Desulfovibrionales > Desulfothermaceae > CAYOID01. Next base: position 592 of record CAZNIP010000135.1, read on the forward strand.
ACAGGGTTTTGCCGAGTATCTGCAGGGTCTGGCCAGACAGCGGGTCAAGGGTCTCTGGCTGAGCAACATCGAAATCATCCTGGATCAAGCTGAGCAGCTGCTCCTCAAAGGCCGGACCAGCCAGGCCGAGTTCATTCCCAGATACCTCAGAAAGCTGTCCACTGAAGAGACGTTTTCCGGAATCACGTTCCAGAGCGTACGGATGGAAAGGCTGGAAGAGCAGCCGGAGATCATCAGCTTCAGCCTGGCGACACGTCAGGGGGACAGACGATGAAGAAGGTCCAGCTGGCAATGACAGACTTGATGACCTCCCTGGATCATCGGACCCGCCGGGAAAGGCTGCTGATCATGACGGCTGCATGTGCGGTCCTGTTCGCGATCTACGGACACTTCGTCCATGCCCCCCTGGGTCTTGAAGAAAAAGGCTTGAGCTCCCAGCGCCAGGCAACCAGAGATGACATCACTGCTTTGAAGGCCAGGGCGGAAGCCATTGAAGAAGGAAGCCGGCATGATCCAAACAGCCGCCTGGAAAGCGACATTCAACGCCTGAAGAAAGACATCGTGGCCCTGGACGAACGACTTCGCCGCCGGACCGTTGACCTGGTCTCGCCGCAGGAAATGGCCAGGCTCTTGGAAGACATGCTCAGCGCAAGCGACACTCTGGAACTCATCTCACTGGAGAACCTCGATCCTGTTCCGCTGAAAACCACTGAAGAACAAGGGCTCACCAGTCAGAACGGGAACACTTCTTCTGGGGTGCCGGTGATTTTCCGTCAATCGCTTCGGATCACCTTCAGCGGGAACTTCCTGCACACCCTCGACTATCTTCGGAAGCTCGAAAACATCGAACAGCGCTTTTTCTGGGATCATTTGGATTTTGTCGTGGAGGAGCACCCCAGGGCTCGTATCAGCTTGACCGTGCACACACTGAGTCTGAACAGGAGATGTTTGGTATTATGACACACCTGAATCGGCAGTTCTTTCCCTTATCGGGCCTCGTCTTCATGCTGTGTGTGATCGCAGCATGCACGTGCCCGGCAATGGCTGCCTCGCTCCCGGACCCCACCAGACCGCCTGCTCGCAGCAATGAACCGAAACAGGTTCAGGACGTTCACAAGGCAGAACCGAACTGGACCGTCGACTCCATCCTCATCTCAGGGTCCCGCAGGCTGGCCATCGTCAACGGCCGCGTGACACGGGTTGGGGAAACGGTTTCCGGTGCCAGAATCGCCGCGATCACTCCCAGGGAAGTTCTTCTGGAGTATGAGGGCCGAGAGTTCAGGGTGCGCATCGTTCCAGGCGACATCAGTTCACGAACCGGACAAGGCGCAACCCGCAAGGGGGTGAAATGATGAGGCTGCAGGCTTTTCTCACCTGTCTCATGCTGGGCAGTTTCCTGTTCACGGCATCCTGTGCCACCACAGGCCAGAAAAATCCTGTGCAACCTGAGAAGGCCGGGCAAACAGCCCCTGATCGTCCTCAAAAAATCTCTGGGGAAAGCGGCCGCAAGGTCGACCTGCCGCCTGAAGTCGAATCGGCCCTCATCCCGGACATCCCTTTCCGCTCATCCAAACCGGAGCCCCAGCAGCAGACCCGCCTGAACATCACCGCCAACAACGTCCCGGCCCGGGAATTCTTCATGAGTCTGGCCCAGGACAGCGACTTCAACATGACCGTTCACCCTGAAGTTCAGGGCGCCATCACCCTCCGTCTCAAAGACGTGACCGTGCCTGAAATTCTGAACATTGTTCACAACGTCTACGGCTATCCTTTTGAGCGCTCTCGGAGCGGCTTCCAGGTCATGCCCATCGGGATGCAGACTCGGATCTTCCAGATCGACTACCTGAACCTGAAACGCAGCGGCGAGTCCCAGACCAGGGTCAGTTCAGGGCAGGTCTCGGAGAGCAACCTTGAGAACGACGACTCTGGATCGGGATCTCGGTCCACGGTGACAGGAACATCGATCAAGACCAACAGCGAGAGCGATTTCTGGACTGAATTGCGGGTTGCCCTGGAGACCATCGTGGGGTCGCAGGGTGGCAGGAAGGTCATTGTCCAGCCCCAGGCTGGTCTGGTCGTTGTCCGGGCCCTGCCTTTGGAACTCAAGGAGATCGCCCGATACCTGGAGAGCATGCAGTCCAACATCCAGCGTCAGGTCATCCTGGAGGCCAAAATCCTGGAGGTCACCCTGGATTCCGGCTTCCAGACCGGTATCAACTGGTCGACGCTGCTCGACCCCAGCGACGATGCCCAGGGCGTGCTCACCCAAACCGGCGGCGGCACTGTGTTCGACACCGGCCTCAGCAATACGGCCGGAGAGGAAGTGGACATCAGTCCGGTGGATCCGGACCTATTGGCCGCCAACATGGCCTCTGCCTTCGGAGGAGTCTTTTCTGCCGCGATCAGCATCGACGACTTTACAGCCTTCATCGAATTGCTGGAATCCCAGGGAGACGTTCAGGTGCTGAGCAGCCCCAGGATCTCAACCTTGAACAACCAGAAAGCGGTCATCAAGGTCGGACAGGACGATTTCTTTGTGACCGACATTTCCTCTGAGACCATTGTCGGAGGGGATGCCACCACCACCTCTCCCGACGTGAGCCTGACTCCGTTCTTTTCCGGGATCGCCCTTGACGTGACCCCGCACATCACACCGGACAGCACCGTGACCCTGCACATTCATCCCACTGTGAGCGAAGTCACTGAAGAGACGAAGAATCTGAGCATTTCCGGCACGACCCAAACATTGCCCCTGGCCTCAAGCAGTGTCCGCGAATCTGACAGTGTGGTCCGGGCCAGAAGCGGGCAGGTCGTTGTCATCGGCGGTCTGATGCAGAACAAGACCGAAGATCGTTCAGCTCAGGTTCCGGTCCTGGGAGACCTGCCCGTCGTGGGCAAGCTCTTTCAGCAGACCAGAAAGAGTTCGCAAAAGAGCGAATTGGTGATTCTGCTCAGGCCAGAGGTCACTCCCTTTGGTCAGGTCTGGACCTCTGGGCATTCACCGTCTCCAGAATCATTCCAGTCAAACACCTGGCCCGCGTGGTGGGGCGATCGAGTCCAGTGAGATCATGAGCCTGATTTATAAGTCCCTGCAACGCCTTGAAGAGAGGAGCGATTCCCTGAACCAGACTCCTGGACTGGATTGGGAAGACCAGAGACGCGTCTCTGCACACAGGCCTGTGAAGCTGCTCCTGGCTTGCATAGTCATGTCCATCCTGCTGTTCCTTGCCCTTGGCGTCTGGTCTCTGGAATCGGGGAGTTCTGACCAGGAGGGGGCTGTCCCTGCTGTCTTGGCTGAAAAGGGAACGAACTCCTCCCGGGACATCGGGCAGCGCAAACAGGCCGGAGACCCCTCTGTGAAGCAGGTCCGGCCAGAAGTTCAGCACGCCGACCATGAAGGGCCTGCACTCCAGCAGGGAAGGTCCGAGCTTCAAGCAGACTCGCCAGCAAACCCGGCCGGCAGAACCTTTCCTCTGGAACAGGCTGTTCAGGGGAACGCATCCCGGCGATCTCCGGGATTCACCCGTAAAGATGGCCTCAGTCCACCGGAACTGGTCGGGGCAGAAGTCTCTCAGGACAATCACAGGATACGCCTCTCCCTGGAGTTCACATCCCGGCCCGAGGTCACCACTTCCAGACACGAAGAAAACGGGCTGGTCTCTGTGCACTTCACACGCGGATCTGTGGGTCGCAGAGCTCTTTTCAGACTCCTGAGCGATCAGGACTGGAAGATCATCAAGGCCTCGATTCACGATCAAGGGCGGCACCTAGCGCTGGCCATATCCGGTGTGCAGGAGGTCACCCATTTCATCCTTCCTGCAGGGATGACCTACGGTCCGAGAGTTGTCTGCGACGTGCTCCTGTCTCCATCGACACAGCCAGCTCTGAACCCTGCAGGGGATTCTTTGATGGGCTCCCTCAGGGCAGATGCCCGGAGCGGGATGAAGAATGGAACCAGCCAGGTTCCGTCCCAAAAGGCGGCTGGAGTTCAACAGGCACAACACCAGGCCACAAACTCCTCCATCGGTACCCGGCATGACCGGTCTCCAGGGCCGTCATCCGCAAAGCCTGCCGTCTCCCTGGACCCCAGCGGGCCTGTTCAAAACCCCCAGACCACAGACCCGGAGCCACGAAAAGGCCAGCCTGATATGGCCAAGACAGTTCGAGCCCCGAAAAGCCCCGGCGAACAGGCAGAGGAGTTCATGCTGGCCGCAAACGCCGCCTTGAACAAAGGCGAGTGGTTTCAGGCTGTAAAGCTCCTGCGCCAGGCCCTGAGCAAGACCCCTGCACATGCGCGGGCCAGGCAGACGCTGGCCTCGATCCACATCAGGACCGGTCGGGCACAGCAGGCCAAGCAGGTTCTCAGGCTCGGCCTTGATCATGGCCCGGAAGCCATCAACCTGCGGAGCCTGCTGGCCGGAATCCTGATCAGGGAAAAGGACTGGAGCGGAGTCCTTGAAGTTCTCAATCACGAATCCCGGCCGCAGATCGATGAACAGCCGGAGTATTTCGCCATGATGGCTTACGCTTTCCGAAAAAGAGAGGACTTTGCTCAAGCCGCTCACCTCTATTCCAGCCTGTGCCGGATGCAGCCGGACACTGGGACATGGTGGGTCGGTCTGGGGCTCTCCCGGGAAGGTTTGAACGAGGCGTCAGCAGCTGCCAGGGCTTATGAAACAGCCCTGGAGTGCCAGGATCTGACAGCACCGCTTCGAGCTTTTGTTCAAGACAGGAAACGAACAGTCACAGCCCAACAGTGATGACAGGCGTTGAGTTGGACTCAGTGAAACGCGTTCGGGTTTGAGTTACCAGCCCGGCCTCTGGCCGCGCTGAAGGGTTCAGGGTTCAAGGTTGAGGAAAGAAAAGATCCCTGACTTGTCCGGTTGGATTTCGGCTCGGCCAGTTTGATCTAGGAGGAGAACCGCCCCAGGTTCGATTTTCAGAGGAGACCGATCATGATTCCCCGCAAAAAGATTCGCATTGGCGACTTGCTGGTCCAGCATGGGATCATTACCGAAGATCAGCTCCAGACAGCCCTGCAGCACCAGAAACTGGCCGGGGGCAAGCTGGGCAAGTGCCTCATCCAGCAGGGTTCCATCAGCGAAGACAAGCTCCTGGAGTTTCTGGCTCAGCAATTGGGGATATCGTTCATCGACCTGAAGACCTACCGTTACGACCCGGAAAAAATGCGTCTCCTCTCTGAGACCTATTCCCGACGATTTCGAGCCGTGCTGCTCTCTGAAAGCCCTGAGGGTTACCTGGTGGGCATGGCTGATCCAACCGACCTCTATGCTGCAGATGAGCTGGGCAAGATCTTGAAAAGGAACATCAACCTTGCCGTGGTCCGGGAATCCGATCTCCTCCAGACCATTGACGCAGTTTACAGGCGGACCGAGGAGATTCGCGCGATCGCAGATGAACTCGGCCAGGAGATGGGGCAGAGCGAGGTCGACCTGGAAGCACTCCTGCCCGAAGCCAGAGCTGAAGACGCCCCGGTGGTCAGACTCCTGAGGACCATGTTCGAGGACGCTGTCCAGATCGGAGCCTCGGACATCCATGTTGAGCCGGGAGAGCGTGAACTGCGCATCAGGCAGAGAGTGGACGGGCTGCTCCAAGAAGAGGTCATCAGGGAGAACAGGGTGGTCAGGGCCGTGGTTTCCAGGCTCAAGCTCATGAGCGGTTTGAACATTTCCGAAAAACGGCTGCCTCAGGACGGGCGCTTCAACATCAAGGTCAAGGACCGGAACATCGACGTCCGTCTCTCTACCATGCCCAATCAATTCGGTGAGTCCGTGGTCATGCGCCTTCTGGACCAGACCAAGGGCCTGCTCAAGCTCGAGCAGATCGGTCTGCCGGAGCACATGCTGCAGCGGTTTCGCCGGTTCATTCACTCCCCTCAGGGCATGATCCTGGTCACCGGTCCGACTGGCAGCGGCAAGACCACGACGCTCTATGGGGCCTTGAACGAATTGAACCTCCCGGCAGTGAAGATCATCACTGTGGAAGACCCGGTGGAATACCGCCTTCCCAGGATCAATCAGGTCCAGGTACACGGCCGTATCGGCCTGACCTTTGCCAAAATCCTGCGTTCAGCTCTGCGACAGGATCCGGACATCATCATGGTTGGGGAGATGCGCGACGAGGAGACCGTGGAGATCGGGATCAGGGCGGCCCTGACCGGTCACCTGGTCCTGTCCACCCTGCATACCAATGATGCCGTTGGCACCACGCTGCGCCTCCTGGACATGGGCACGCCAGGTTATATGGTGGCCAG
>CAZNIP010000136.1:0-6860 GCA_964573115.1 uncultured Desulfohalobiaceae bacterium
AGCGCAGCCTCTGGCTGCGCTGAACAATGGGAGCGGTCTGCTCTTTCCCTGGACTTGAGTCCGGACCAGGACGCATCAGCAAACAGAGGGGGGCTGTCAGGCCTGTTGCTCTGTGGTTGCACTCGCAGCTTTGTGGTCCTTGCCCAGCAGGAGATAGATGGGAGGGACCACAAACAGGGTGAACAGGGTCCCGATGAGCATGCCGGAGGTGATGACCAGGCCGATGTTGAACCGGCTGACTGCTCCGGGTCCGCTGGCGATGAGCAGGGGGAAGACCCCGGTGACCGTGGAGAAGGTGGTCATCAGGATGGGCCGCAGGCGGATCGAAGCCGCTTCAGCCACGGCCTCGAGCTTGCTCATGCCCTTGATCTGGTGCTTGTTGGCGAACTCCACGATGAGGATGCCGTGTTTGGTGATCAAAGCGATCAGGGTGATCAGCCCGACCTGGGTGTAGATGTTCACTGTGGCCAACCCCAGGGTGAGGAAGATCAAAGCCCCGGAGATGGACATGGGCACGGAGAACATCATGATCAGGGGGTCCCTGAAGCTCTCGAACTGGGCGGACAGGACCAGGAAGATGATGATCACGGCCAGGAAAAAGGTGGCGATGAGGCTGCTCCCTTCCTGGACGTACTGTCTGGACTGCCCGGCATAGTCGGAGGTGTAGCCTTTGGGAAAGATCGCGGCAGCCTCCTGTTCCAGAAAGTCCAGGGCCTGACCCAGCGAGACCCCGGGGGCTGGAACGCCGGAGAGGGTGGCCGAGTTGAGCTGCTGGAAGCGATTCAGCTGCCGGGGCTGGACCGCCCACTTGACGTCGGCCACGGTGGACACCGGAACCATGGATCCGTCACCGGTCCGGATGTAGTAGCCCTTGAGCTGCTCAGGGTTGAGCCGCTGGTTGCGCTTGACCTGCGGTATGACCTTGTAGCTGCGGCCCTGCAGCTCGAACCGATTGACGTAGTTGCCGCCGAGCAGGACCCCCAGCTGATTGCCGACGTCCTGCAGGGTCAGGCCCAGGTCGGTGACCTTGTTTGGGTCGATGTGGATGTCCGCCCTGGGCAGATCGTATTTGAGGTCGCTGTCCACGAACATGAACAGGCCGCTCTGCATGGCCCGTTTCTGGAGCTCTGAGGTGATCTGCAGCATGTCCTGGGGCTTGTCCGTGGACTTGACCACGAACTGGACAGGAAGTCCCCCGCTGGATCCGGGCAGGGGAGGCAAATTGAAGGCCACGGTGTCGAACCCGGTAATGCTGCCAATGCGTTGCTGGACCTGGGGCAGGAGGTCCATCTGGGATGCTTCCCGTTCGCTCCAGGGCTCCAGGGCCATCCCGGCAAAGGCTGTGTTGCCGATTCCGGCCCCGCCGCCAGGGGAAATGCCGGCGATCATGAAGATGTGGTTGGTCTGCTCGAAACCGGCCAGGCTGGAGTAGAGCTCGTTGGCGAACATCTCGGTCTGGTCGATGGACGCACTCGGGGCAGCCGTGCCCTGGGTCAGAATGAGGCCCTTGTCTTCGGTCGGGGCCAGCTCTTTCTTGGTCATGGTGAACAGGAAGTAGCAGCTGACCAGGACGGCGATGGAAAAGATGAGCACCGCTGGAAGCGAGTTCAGGCAGACCCGCAGGGCCCGGAGGTAGACCCGCCTGAGCCGCTCGAAAAAACGGTTCAGCAGGGCGACCAGGCCGAACTTGCGGTCCTGTCGCGATTTTCTGAGGATTTTGGAGCACATCATCGGGGACAGGGTCAGGGCCACGATGCTGGAAATGACCACGGCCCCGCAGATGGTGAAGGCGAACTCGCTGAACAGCGTCCCGGTCAGCCCGTGCATGAACCCGATGGGGGCGTAGACTGAGATCAGGGCGATGGTCGTGGCGATGACCGGTCCGATGAGCTCCCGGACGCCGTTTATCGCGGCGTCGATAGGCTTTTCACCTTCCTCGATGTGCCGGAAGATGTTCTCCATGACCAGGATGGCGTCGTCCACCACCAGGCCGATGGCCAGGACCATGGCCAGGAGGGTCAGCAGGTTGATGGAGTAGCCCATGATGAGCATGAACAGGCCGCAGCCGATCAGGGACAGGGGGATGGCCACCGTGGGGATGATCACCGAGCGCACCGAGCCCAGAAAGGCGAAGATGACCACGATGACGATGGACAGGGCGATGAGGATCGTGAACTGGACCTCGCTGATGGCGTCCTGGATGTACTCTGTGGCGTCATAGGGCACGGACATGTGCAGCCCCTGGGGGAGCTGGCTCCGGATGTCAGGCAGGACCGCCCGGACATCCTCGATCACGGTCAGGGGGTTGGCCGTGGGCAGGACCCCGATGCCGATAAAGGTGGCGCTCGTGCCGTCAAAGCTGACCCGGACATCGTAGTTCTCAGCCCCCAGGGACACATCGGCGATGTCCTCCAGGCGAATGATGGAATTGCCGTCCTGCTTGATGGCCAGCCTTTCGAACTCCTCCTTGGTGTGGATGTCGGTGGTGGCTGTGAGGTTGACGGTGATCATGCTGCCCTTGGTGGAGCCCACGGCCGAGAGGTAGTTGTTGCTTCGGAGCACATGGTAGACGTCGGCTGCAGTGATGTTCAGGGCCGCCATCCTGTCAGGCTTGAGCCAGATGCGCATGGCAAAGGTCCGGTCACCGAGGATCTCGGCGCTCTCGATGCCGCTGATGGACTGGAGCTGCGGCTGGACCACCCGGGTCAGGTAGTCGGTGACCTGATTGGGTTCCAGGATGTCGCTGAAAAAGCTCATGTACATGGTCTTTGAGCTCTGGCCCACGGAGATGTCGATGATCGGGTCTTCGCTCTCTTCAGGGAGCTGGTTCTTGACCTTGTTCACCTTTGAGCTGACCTGGGTCAGGGCCTTGTAGGGGTCGAAATCAAGCTCCAGATGGGCCGTGATGGCAGAGAGACCCTGGACTGAGGACGATTCCAGGTAGTCGATGCCGTCCACCCCGGCAATTTCCCTCTCCAGGGGGGTGGTCACAAATCCTTTGACCAGCTCGGCATCGGCCCCGATATACGGCGTCCTGACCGAGATCTGGGCGTTGGAGGTCTCGGGGTATTCCCGGACGTTGAGCATCTGCAGGGCCCTGGCTCCAAGAAGGAGGATGAGCAGGCTGATGACCGAGGCCAGAACCGGACGGTGGATGAAGAGATCAGTGAATTTCATAGTGCTGGATCACATGTCCTGGAGTTGGGGAGAAGGGTTGTTTCCGGGCATGGTGGAGTTGTTGATCAGGGCCCTGGCCCCTTCCCTGAGCTTGTGCTGACCGGACACGACAACCGTCTCGCCGGGTTCCAGCCCTTTGTGGACAGCGATCTGATCCCCCCTGGTCTCTCCAGTGGTCACGAACTTGCGGGAAGCCACGTAGACCGGCTGCCCGTTGAACTCCTCATCCGTGGACTGGAGCACAAAGACCACGTCGCCGTATGGGTTGAAGCTGATGGCGGTCTGGGGCAGGGTCACCAGCTCCCTGGTGTCGGGGAGGTCCAGACAGACGGTCCCGAACATGCCGGGTTTGAGGCGGGTGTCGCCGTTGTCCAGGGTGGCCTGGAGATTGAAGTTCCTGGACGTTTCGTCCACTTTTGGGGGAATGGCGGTGATGGTCCCGGAAAATGCCCTGTCTGGCCAGGTGTTGACCGTGAAGGTCACGGCCTGACCCACAGAGACCTTTTGAAAATGCTGCTGGGGCAGGGAAAAATTGACGTAGATCGGGTCCAGGGCCTGCAGGGAAACGATGGGGGTGCCGGGTTCCAGATACTGGCCCAGATTGACCTTCCGAATCCCCAGCTGGCCGGAAAATGGGGCTTTGATCTGCTTTTTTTCGATTTGAACCCGCTGGCGGTCCACCTCGGCATCGGCCTGCTTGAACCTGGCCTCGTCGATATCCAGGTCGGACTGGGGGGACATCTCGCGTTTGACCAGGTTCTTCATCCTTTTGTACTGGATGGCTGCCAGCTCTTTGGCAGCTTCCAGGCTCCTGAGCTGGGCCCGGTCGGAACTGGTGTCCAGCTTGACCAGGACCTGCCCCTTGGTCACGGTTTCCCCGGAGGAGAAGGAGATGGCCGTGATGAGCCCCGGGAGCTCACCAGTCACCTCCACCCCCTGAACGGCTTCCAGGCTGCCCACAGACTCCAGGCAGGGCTGCCAGACCTCCAGCTGGGCCTCCATGGCCGCTACAGCCGTTGGCGGGCGTTGACGCTGGGACATGGCCTCCTGGATCTTGGAGTCGACGAACATCCGATATCCAAAAACACCGCCGAAAATGACGACCAGGAGCACAACTGCAAACAGGATGCGTTTCATAGGGGATCTCCGAAAAAATGGGGACAGGTCACACGGGCTTCAGACAGGGCAGCCAGATGACGCCGAACTGGTCTGTCCAGACAGAAAACGTTGCCGTTCAGGCGGCTCGAATCAGGGCTGGCCATTGGCTCCTGAGGCCGGCAGGGAGTCCATCCAGGCATCCAGGCGGTCCTGGTACAGGGTCCCTGTGGCCAGCTTGAGCTGGATCTGGGCCAGCTGGTAGGTGAACCTGGCATTGGCCAGCCGGTTTTCGACCTCGTTCAGATCGGCCTCAGCCACCACCACGTCCACTGACGAGGCCAGTCCTTCGTTGAACTGGGCCACGGTCTGCTCGTAATTGGAGCGGGAGGACTCCACCTGATCCTCGAGGCTCTTGATGACTTTCTCCTGGGTCCTGATGTCCAGATACACCGAGCGCACCTGGGCGTTGATGGCCTGCCGGAGCCTTTCGTATCGCGCCCTGGCCGCACGCTGGTCTGCTCTGGCCCTGCTCACTTCAGCCGTGTTCCGCCACCCGGTGAACAGGGGGTACTCGGCCTTGAGGGCCACCTGCCAGTCATCATGTTCGTCAAAGAAGAGCTCTTCCTGGTCGGTGTGGGTGTAGGACCCCTGGGCGCTGAATTCAGGCCAGGTGATGTCCGCCTGCTCGCTCCGGGTCCTCCTGTCCAGGGCCTGAATGGTCTCTTCCAGTTCCTGGAGGTCCCGCCGCTTCTCAAAGGCCAGCTCGGTGTAGGGCTGCACCATCTGGTCACCGAACTCGACCTCGTCCGGGCTCAGGAGCTGGTCAGGGGGCTCCTGAGCGCCAAGCTCCAGGGCCAGGTTTTCCATGGCCACGCCCCTGTTGTTCTCGGCCCGCTCCAGCTGCTCCCGGGCGTTGGCCACCTGGACCCTGGCCCGGAGCACGGCTGTGCGGTCCACGAGCCCGACCTCAAAGCGCTGCATGGCCCGCTCCAGCTGCCGCTTGGTCCGGTCGAGCTGTTTCTCGGCAATCTCGATGGACCGTTCGGCCAGCAGGACCTGATAGAAGCTCGTGGCCACACTGAAGAGGACATCCTGGGCCAGCCGGTAGTGGCGGCTCCTTTCGCTCTCCAGGAGGAACTGACTGGCCTGACGGTCAAATCGCCTCTTCCCTCCCTGGTAGAGGTGCTGACTGGCAGAAATGGACAGGGAGCGGTAACTGTCCGGCCGAGTTGCCGGGACATTGAATTCCTTCTGGTGCAGGGCCTGCCCTTGAAGGTTGACCTGGGGCAGCAGGGGAGAGGTGGCGATGCGCACGTCCTCCACTGCCTGACTGACCTCTTCCCGGGAGGCCATCAGGTTCTGGTTGTTCTTCAGCGCCAGTCCATAGGCCGCCTGGAGGCTCAAGGCCCCCGGGAGGCTTTCCGACTGTGCCTGGAGTGCCGCCGGGCTCCCCAGGAGGAGAACAAGCCCGATGCACGCAGACAGGCCCGTCCTGAACTGGCCTGCCGATGACCCGCACCCTTTGAACGCCCTCAAGATCAGAGTCCAGTGAATCATGGAGCCACCTCTCTTGTTTGAATGCCGTTGAGCAGGATGTCCATCAGCATGGACCCGTACTTTTCCCTGGGATCATACTCATAAAAAATGCTGCTTTCCAGGATGGACATGACGAATCTGTGCAGCAGAAAAGCCAGCTCCCGGGGATCGAAAGGCCTGAAGCACTTCCCGGCGATGCCCTGGGCAAAGACGGTTTCGATTCGGCCATAGATGGAATCCAGTTCCGACTTGAGATCGTCCATGGCCATGCCCAGGAGCTGCGTGCCTTCGGTGAGGATGATTTCGATCAGCTCCCTGGACTCATCGTAGAGGACAAAAAAGGCTTCCAGGGCGGCCTTCAAATTGGCCACAGGCTCGGCCCGGGGGTCAAAGGCCTGTTCCAGGGCCCGATCCAGGTCGCCGACGCTCTGCCTGATCAAGGTGGTGAACAAGCACTTCTTGTCCCCGAACCGGCGGTAGACGGTCCCCTTGCCCACCCCGGCCCGGTCGGCCACGGCAGAGACCACTGTCCGGTGGTAGCCTTTGCGGGCGAACTCGGACCTGGCGGCCTGGAGAATCTTGTCATTCACAGGGTCTTTGGTCACGCGCTCTCCTTGCGGACGGACCAGTCCGTCCGCAAGGCAGTGTGCGCATCCCAGAGCGGTTTGTCAAGTCAGCTTTGCCTCTGGCCGGGCTGATGGTCGAGGGTTGAGGGTGGATGGTTGAGGGCAGAAAAGATTCCCGACGTGTCGAGAAAACAGTCCACCGGCCAGGTTGATCAGGGAAGAAACTCTCTCCAGTCACTGCATTTGAAGGCCTTCTTCCGGAAACCCGACACCTGTAACCTGAAATTCGCGATGAAGTTTCATACGAGCTTTGCCTCCTGGCAAATCTGACTTGATCTCTATGATTTTATGAGTAAAAACGTGAACACTCGGTTGATAGCTCCAGCTCATTCATGGCCGGTCTGATCAAGGCAGGAACTCTCAAGCTGGCTCCTCTGACTGCTCCCCTTGAGTGCTCCCCTTTTCCAAGGGGAGCTGGCCGCA
>CAZNIP010000137.1:0-6855 GCA_964573115.1 uncultured Desulfohalobiaceae bacterium
TCCGAACGTTTCTGCCTTGATCACATTGGCCAAGTCGAAGACCTTGGCGTCAACTGTGGGCTCTTTTCTTCCCTCAACCATCGACCCTCAACCCTCGACCTGTCAGCCCTGCCACCTAAAGTACCGAAAGAAGGTGGACCAGTCCAGAACCGAGCTCTCTCCTTTGACGAGACGAGAGCCTGGAGATCTTCACATTCGGGCCTGTTTGGGGCATGGTCATGAGCAGATGAAAGACTCCCAGGATCAAGCTTTTTCCGGAAATGCCACCGCCAGGCGGATCTTCGACCCCATTGGGCCAGGGTATGAAACCTGGTCCCGGGTCCTGAGCCTCTTCCAGGATCCCCGATGGAGGCGGACTCTGGTCCGAGGCCTGGCCCTGCCACGTTCATCCAGGGTCCTGGACGTGGCCTGCGGCACCGGCCTCATCACCAGGCTCCTTGCCAGGCAAGGTTTCCAGGTCGTCTCCCTGGATCTGACCCCGGCCATGCTGGCCATTGCGGGCCGGCGGGGGGCGAGCTGCGTCAACGCCAGGGCCGAAGCCCTGCCATTTGCCGATGCCAGCTTCGACGGGCTGAGCTTCGGATACCTGCTGCGCTACCTGGACGACCCTGCGGCCACCATGCAGGAGCTGGTCCGGGTGGTCAGACCGGGGGGACCGGTGGGCATGGTCGAGTTTGGCCTGCCCCGTGGGATCTGGAAGCCGTTGTGGCGAATGTACACCCGCCTGTTTCTGCCGACGGCCGGCCTTCTCGCCGGACCGGGATGGCCCCGGGTCGGGGTTTTTTTGGGGCCGAGCATCGAAAACCTCTACCAACGCCTGCCTGAATCTGAACTCATCCGGTTGTGGGACCATGCGGGTCTCTCCCAGGTCCGGCTGAAAAGGATGTCCCTCGGAGGCGGCGTGGTCATGCACGGAGTGAAGACATGAGCCGAGAACCCGCCTACTACGCCAAAACCGGAACATTGAGGGGCGATGCTCTGGCCCTGCTTCACCCCCCTTACACAGCCTGGCACCTGTCCTACATCCTCCTGGGGGCCGGCCTGGCCCCCAGGCTGTCCTGGACGCTCCTGGTTCTGGTCCTCCTGGCCTTTTTCGGTGGCACGGGCATCTCGGCCCACGCCCTGGACGAATTGAACGGCAGGCCCTTGTCCACCGGCTTCACCGACCGTCAACTGAAAGAGATCACTCTGGCCGGTTTCGGTCTGGCCCTGACCTGCTCGTTGGTCGGAGCGGCCCTCATCTCCTGGTGGGTGCTTCCCCTGGCCCTGGTCGGCGGGGTGCTCGTGGCGGCATACGCCCTGGAGTGGTGGGGAGGCGTCGTGCATACCGACCTCGGTTTTGGCCTGTGCTGGGGCGGATTTCCCGTGCTCGTCGGCTACTGGACCCAGGCCGAGACTCTGGGCTGGGCAGCCCTGTTCGGGGCTGCGGCCGCCACCTGGCTGTCCCTGGCCCAGCGAAGGCTGAGCACGCCTGCCCGCTTCGTCCGGCGCAGAACCGAGAACGCGCGCCTGGAGTTCGATCACAGCGAAGCCCATGAGCACTGGGACAGGGAACGCCTCCTGGAGAGCTGGGAAAAGCCGCTCAAGGCCCTGTCCTTTGCGAGCCTGGCCCTGGGGCTGGCCCTGGTGTTGCGTCACCTCTGAGATCGACCGTTGGAAGCTCACCCGGGGACGTCTGCGCTTCCTGAAACGCAGCTGGGCAGGCTTTCGGCATCTCAAAGCGGACGAGCTCGGCAGAATAGGTGCCGATCATGGCTTTTCCGGCAAAGCGCACTGGAATGCGCCGGTTGTCGTCACTGACCCAGACCCTGAGTTTCGTGCCTGGTCGCAGGGAAAAGACAGTGGCCACGTCCTTGAGATCGGGAATGAGCAGCCTGGCCGTGAACTCCCCTGCCGGGACCTGCACCTGTTCGGTGCCGTAAAACGCCAGCTCGGCCATGACCAGCTTTTCCCCGTCGCTGACCGGTGTCCGAAGGACATCGCCTCTGGAGGCCTTTTCAGGCCTGGACCGAAAAGCGGTGAACACGCCCCAGGGATCGAAGGTTCCCTCGGCAACCGGGAGGGGTTTCGGCCTGATCGCGCTGTCTGAAGAGATCCGTGTGGCTGTGAGAGCTTGCCAGTCAAAGACCAGGGTGTATGATTCCCTGTGTCGGCCCTCCTGTCTGTGCAGCTCGTAGGCCAGGGAATGGTTCAGGTCCAGGGCCAGATAGGCGTGGGCCTCGGTTCGCACCTTGTGGAACAGGCTGCCCAGAAAGCTGCTCCTGACCTCTACCCGGAAATGCCAGGACGGGCGACCGTTCACGAGCTTGAAGGGCAGGATCTCGAAGACCGCAGCCCCTCCAGGGACGGCCTCCCAAAAGAGTCGGTACTCGAGCCGCTCACCCGGACAGAACGGCTGGGCCGCCTGCAGGGAAGTGACCAGGCCGAGGAGCGGAAGGAGGGCGAAGGACAGCCACAGTCTTTGCACAGGTCTGTAACGCACGTTGAGAACCGCAAGTCAGCCCGGACTCTGGCCGGTCTGACAGGTCGAGGGTTGAGGAATGAAGAGAACTCCGACGTGTCGGCTGAGGCTTTGCCCTGGCCAGTTTGTTCAAGAGAGAAACGCTCAATCACATTGCAGACGAGATAACTGAGAACTTCACTGATTCCCGGCATGATCCCCAACAGCCCGTTTTCCCCTTCGAGCGAAACCCTCCTGGCCCAGGACCTGGACGCGGGCGCCCTGGTGCCCGAACGGCATGCTGCTTACGGTCCGGTGATCCGGGATGCCCTCCTGTTTTTCCTGCAGAGTCTCCCCCTGGACCGGCAGTGGGCCATGGCCAGGGAACAGTTGGCCCTGCCGCGGCAGGCCTCACTGATTGCAAGGGTTGCTCTCCTGCTCCATCGCTGCCCCAGTCTGCACAAGCTCGGCCAGGTCCTGGCCCATGACCGCTCCCTGCCGCCGGACCTGCTGGAGCGTCTGCAGGCCCTGGAGACCATGCCGGCGATGACCCCGCTTTCAGCAATCACCCGGGTCATCAGCGAGGACCTTGGCTCCCCGCCGGGACTGACGCTCGCTTCCCAGGCCCTGGCTGAAGCGAGCGTGGCCGTGGTTGTGCCTTTTGCCTGGACTCCGGCCGAACAGGATGCTCCGGTCCAGGGCGTGTTCAAGGTCCTCAAGCCGGGCATCACCGAGATCCTGCATCAAGAGCTCGAGATCTGGTCCCGGCTTGGACAGTTTCTCGAGGACCGCTGCGATGAGTACAGCTTGCCCAGGCTCAGGTACCGGGACACCTTTGACCAGATCCGCCGTCTCCTGCTGCAAGAGACCAGGCTCGACCTGGAGCAGGTCAATCTGGAGCGTGCGGCGGCCTTCTACGCCGACTGTGCCGACATCTGGATCCCCAGGGCCCTGCCCCTGTGCACTCCCCGCGTGACGGCCATGGAATTCGTCCCGGGAGGCAAGGTGACCGACGTGTCGCATCTTGGCGAAAATCAGCGCCTCAAGGTGGCCGAGACCATGGTCGACAACCTCATGGCCAAACCCTTGTGGACCAGGGACGAGCACTCACTGTTCCATGCCGACCCCCATGGCGGGAACATGCTCCTGGCCACGGACGGCCGCCTGGCCATCCTGGACTGGAGTCTGCTGACCTCACTGGACAAGGAGGAGCGCGACAACCTGGTTCAGATCGTGCTCAGCGCATTGAGCCTGGATGAAGCCTCAGTGTGCCTGGCCTTTGAACACCTGGCCACCAGCCCCCCCGACCATGACAAACTCAAGACCGTCGTGGCCCAGGAACTGCAATCGCTGCTCGCAGGCTCTTTTCCGGGCTTCCACTGGCTGCTCGGGCTCATGGACCGGGCTGCTCAGGAGGCAGAGGTCAACTTCCCGGAATCCCTGGCTCTGTTCCGCAAGGCCCTGCATACCCTCCTCGGGGTCGTGGCCGACGTTTCTGAGTCCTGCTCTGTGGATGGCGTCCTCATGCGCTCCGGTCTCCAGCAGTTCCTGGCCGAATGGCCGCGAAGGATTCTCAGCCCCGTGCACTCCAGGGACTATTCCACCCACGCCTCAAACTCTGATATCGCCGGCCTGCTGATGTCCTCTTCACTTTTGCCTCTCAAGCTCTGGAACAGCATGTGGCAGGATTTCCTGGGAAAAAGAGGAAGCTGAACAGGGCAGAACTGAGGGGAGCTCTGTTGTGACCGCCCGTCCGACCGGCAGGCATGCTCCTAATTCAGCACATCCTGCCAATGCTCGATGTCCCTGCTGCCTCAGGCTTGGTCGGCGTCAAACACCGATGAGCGAGTCCCTGGGCTGAAGCTCCCCGGCCTTGAAGGCCTTGATGATCTCCTGCACTGACCCTTCCCTGTCAGTCAGATAGACCTCGATTTTCTGCCCCCGCAGATAGGCAAAAGCCTTGGGGCCCGCCTGTCCGGTGACGACGGCCTGCACCCCGCTGTTGACCACGTCCTGGGCTGTTCTGGCCCCAACCCCCTTGGCCCCGGCCAGGTTGTGCTCGTTGGAGAGATGGGTGAACTCCTCTGTGTCCAGGTTGTAGATGACGAACCCCGGAGCCCGGCCGAATCCGGGATGAAAAAGGGCTGACAGGTCCTGACCCTGTGCGCTGATGGCGACTTTCATACCATTTCCCTTCATGTTGCTGAGGTTCTACCTGTACTCCAGCCTCATGCCGGAGCCCACTTCCCTGACCGGGAGCGACCCGGCCAAAGCGACCTTCGAGGCCAGATCGGTGCAGTGGCAGGCATGGAGCCCCTTCAGTCCCAGAGACCCCAGGTACTCTCGAGTGCCGGACAGCTGGGATGCTGAAGGCTCCTGGAGGTGCAGCCCGCCGATGATGTCCACCACCTTGTCTGTCCCTGTCACGGCCCTGGCCCTGTCCACAATGTTGCAGATCCCGGCGTGGGAGCAGCCTGTGATGATCACCAGGCCCTCTTCGGACTGATAGACCAGGGCCGTGTCGTCAGGCATGAAATCCGGCTGCCCGTCGTCAGTCTTGAATCCAAAGGAATCAAGGCCTTCGAACTCTGTCCTGCGGGGGATCTCCCCCAGCCAGGTCAGCCGCGCGGTCAAAGCGACAGGTTCCGTGCCGGTTCTGAGCTCAAAGTGGCGTTCGAGCTTGTCCTGGGAGAGCATGGACCCGATCTCCCCGAAACTCCCCGCAACACTGCTGACAAAGGTCCTGGGGTGGGCGATGACCGTGGGTTTCTGGTGCGGCCGCCGGGACAGGCCTGCCTGGGTGAACATCCTGATGAGCTCGGTCAGGCCCCAGGTGTGGTCGAGATGGCCATGGGAGAGAGCCAAAAAGTCAAGGTGCAGCAGGTCGATCCCGGCCAGGGCTGCATTGCGGATGAACGCGTCGCTGTAGCCACAGTCGAACAGGATGCGGGTGGACTCATCCCTGATATACAACGACAGGGCCGGTTCAGCCAGAAAAGTGCTGTCGATGAAGGTGTTGTTGTCCACAAGAACGGTGAGCTGCATGGTCAGACCACCTCCCAAAAGCGTGATGTCAAACGTTCATGCGGGACGTGCCTTGAGTCAGCCCTGCCTCTGGCTAGGCTGACAGGTCGAAGATTGAGGGTTGAAGGTTGATGGAAGAACAGATTCCCGACGTGTCGACAAAGAGTTCGACTCGGCGAGTTTGATCAAAGGAGAAACTTAACTCCAGAATCAAGTTTCATACGAGCGCAGCCAGAGGCTGTGCTGACACCTGAAAACCTGTGATGAGGTGTCATACAAGCCCCGGGGTGGAACGACACTGCTCACCGTTTGCCAATGTCAATGTTCATCTTGTCGAAGACAGGACCGATGAGCTTCAGACCTGCAGATTCCTGCTCCTTGACCGCCTCCTGAAACTTGAACCAGTCAGTATCCTCTTTGTCTCTGTCTTTTCTCCAGGTGTACCTGTCCTCAAACAGGGTCAGCTTGGCCTTCAAGCCCTCATGGGAGTCCTCGAAACCCCTGACTTCGGTTTCAATGGCCTCGTCAAACCAGTCCCGGTCGTCAAAGGTGGCCAGGTCGATGTGCGCCCTGAACCTCTCCAGCCGATCCTCCCCGTATCGCAGGTCGTTGCCGGTGAACTTCTTGCCGAAGATGTCCAGCAGGTCTTCCTTCAACTGGTCCCATTCGGGCCAGTGGTCGTGTCTGCCCTGGGAGACGCAGTAGGAGCAGTATTTCTTGAACAGGGCCAGTGAGGCCGAAAGAAAACGGTTGGTGTTGTCGACCTCGGGCACCACGAGCCTGTTGTCCTGCCATTTGTGGGCGATCCAGTCCGGGTGGTGCTCGGCCTCAGCATGGCCGATGGCCGGCTTGATGTCCACATCCAGACTGTTGAAGCTGTCGAACCAGCCCACAAAGTTCTGGTGGGCCCAGGTGTCCACGAAGCCATGGGTGGCGATGCCGACCCGGTAAAGCCTGATGTCCTCCGGCGCCTTGAAGGCCTCGTCCAGGAGTTCATTGGCATTGTCGCTGTTCGGCGTGGTGTTCAGCCGGTGCATCTTGCCGTCCCGTCGCCAGGCTGACTCGGCTTCGGGATCACCGGGGATGAAGTGAAAGATGGGGTAGATCCTCATCAGCTCGTCCTTGGGCTTGAGGATGTTCATGGTCTGGCTGACGTAGTTCCGGTAGGGCCTGCCTGACTTCTTCTCCCGGCGAACTTTGAGAGCGACATCGTTCTCATCCACGAACTGCGAGGAATGAGCCACGATTTCTGCTTCGCGCTCCGTGAAGCCGGCCCTCTTGGCGATCAGGCCGGTGGCGTAGTAGTGGTATTCCTTGTCCATGATTGCCCTCCTCTCGTGTTCAAACAGACAGGCTTTCTCCGGGCTCATCAAACGGTCAGCCTTACCATT
>CAZNIP010000138.1:0-6710 GCA_964573115.1 uncultured Desulfohalobiaceae bacterium
CCGACAAGAGGATGTCTCATGCTGGAAATACGGTTTCACGGCCGGGGCGGACAGGGGGCGGTCATCGCCTCCCAGATCCTGTCCTATGCCTTTTACCTTCAGGGGCAGTATGCCCAGTCCTTTCCCACCTTCGGGGCCGAACGGCGGGGCGCCCCGGTGGCGGCTTTTGTCCGGGTCTCGGACTCGTACATCGATCTGCGCTGCCAGGTGGTCAACCCGGACCACGTCATCGTGCTCTCGGCCAAGCTGGCCGAGACCGTGGACGTGACCTCGGGCATCAACCCGAATGGAACCCTGCTCATCAACAGCGACAAACCGGCTGAGCACTATTCGTTCCTGGAAGACAGCTGCCGGGTGGTGACCGTGAACGTCAGCGAGATCGCCCTGCGTCACAAGCTGGGCAATCGGATCATGCCTCTGGTCAACGCCCCCATTCTGGGCGCCTTCGCCAGGACCACCGGGCTGGTGGGGCTGGAGAGCCTGTCCCAGGCCCTGCCCAGGTTCATCCCGGCCAATATCCAGGGCAATGACCTGGCCATGCGGGAGGCCTTCGACATTGCCCCGGGGGTGGCGGCCCTGGCCTGAGGTCTGGGGTCATGGAGCTTTTTTCAGCATCGCAACCCGAGCGCAGCGAGAATTCGTTCTTGTGAATCAATGACTGAATTTCAGCCCAGCCAGAGGCTGCGCTGAAATGAAAGAGTCATTTTTCCCCGCAGCCTCAGGCTGCGGGGAAAAATGAGAGAGGTGAAGTATGGAAGCCATCAATCAGGAGAGCGTGGTCTCTCCGGGGGACATCAAAGAGGCCCCGATATCCCTGACCACGACGGACACCAATCTGACCGGAAGCTGGAAGTTTTTCCGACCCTGCTTTGAAGACAAGGTTTCCCCCTGCCGGGCGGCCTGTCCGCTGCACAACGACGTGGCCGCGGTCCTTTCCCGGGTCGCGGACAGGGACATGGACCAGGCTTTGGCTCTCATCCGCCAGTCCAATCCGCTTCCAGCCACCACCGGCCGGGTCTGCCCCAACTTCTGCCAGCAGCAGTGCAGTCGGGCCCAGTGCGACCAGGAAATCCTGGTGGGCTGTGTGGAGCGGCATCTCGGGGATTACGGGCTGGACAGGCCCTTTGACCCCCCGGCGGCCATGCGTTCCGAGCGGGTGGCCATTGTCGGCAGCGGTCCGGCCGGGCTGGCTGCAGCCTATTTCCTGGCCAGACATGGCCTCAGGGTGACCCTTTTCGAAAGGGACCCTGAGCCGGGAGGGATGCTGCGCTACGGCATCCCGGCCTATCGGCTCCCCAGAGACATCCTGTCCAGAGAGGTGGACAACCTCGTCGGGTCCCTCAAGATCGACCTGAAATGCTCCACACCGATCAACCCGGAGGATCTGCCTGGCCTGCTCCTGGAGTTTGAGTATGTCTTCTGCGCACCAGGGTTGTGGGGGGCGATCACTCCAGATGCCTTTGCCGGGCAAGACCGCGTGCTCCAGGGGCTGGATCTGCTCAAGTCCATCAGTGTGGGAGGGCGCCCGGAAGGCCGGGTTTTTGGCGTCGTCGGCGGCGGCAATGTGGCCGTGGACGTGGCCCGGTCCCTGGTCCGGCTGGGCAAGGAGGTCAACATCATCTACCGGCGGACTTTTGCCGAGATGCCGGCATACGACCATGAGAAGTCTCAGGCCCTGGAGGAAGGGGTTGAGCTCCTGGAGGAACGTTTGGTGACCGGAATCGCTCAGGATGGCCAGGGGCTCGAGCTTGCACTGACTGGGGCCGTCAGGGAGCAGGGGGCAATCCGACCGGGTGAGGCTGCTGGATCGCTCTCAGTGGACAGGCTGGTCCTGGCTGTGGGCCAGACAGCCCATATGGAGGTTGCGATCCATGAGCGCATCCTTGTCGGCGGCGACGCCAGGCTCGGCCCGGCTACGGTGGTCCAGGCCATGGCCACGGGCAAGGAGGCTGCTGCAGAGATCCTGTCCGCTCTGGGCCTGCAGGATGCAGCAGCCGAACTGACGTGGTCAGGGCCAAGGGTGGTGGACCCGGACAGTGTGCACACCGAGTTCCTGCCCAGGGAGCAGGCCATCGGCAGGTCGGAGCTTCCTCTCGATCACAGGTCCAGTTCCTTTGCCGAAGTCGTGCCTGGCGAGAGTGATGAGGCCGTGGCGGAAATGGCCTCCAGGTGCCTGGGCTGCGGGTCGTGTTCGGCCTGCGGCCTGTGCTGGTTCTTCTGCCCGGACGTGGCCATCATGATCGAAGAGGACCAGGGCAGGGCCGAAGTGAGCTTCAATATGGAGCACTGCAAGGGCTGCGGGCTGTGTGCCGCCGTCTGCGCCAGGGGGATGATCGAAATGGAGGAGGATCGCTGACATGAATTTCCAGGACGCAGCCCCAGTCGGGCACCATTCGAACATGCTCCTGGGCAGTGACGCCATTGCTCACGGGGTCAAGGTCTGCCGTCCAGACGTGATCGCTGCCTATCCCATCACGCCCCAGACGCATATTGTGGAGACCCTGTCCAAGATGGTCGACTCCGGGGAGCTGAACAGCCAGTATGTCAAGGTTGAGTCAGAGATGTCAGCCATTGCCGCCTGTTACGGGGCTGTCGCCGCCGGGAGCCGGGCTTTCACCGCCACGAGCTCCCACGGTCTGGCCCTGATGCATGAGATGCTGCACTGGGTGGCCGGCTCCCGTTTTCCCATGGTCATGGTCAACGCCAACCGGGCCCTGGGAGCACCCTGGAACATCTGGACCGATCAGGGTGATTCCATGTCCCAGAGGGATACCGGGTGGCTTCAGCTCTACTGCGAAACCGGGCAGGAGGCCCTGGACTCGATCGTTCTGGCCACCTGGCTGTCCGAGCAGATCATGCTGCCAGTCATGGTCAACATCGACGGATTCATTCTCTCGCACACCATGGAGCAGCTCTTCATCCCGGACCAGGAGCTTGTGGACAGGTTCCTGCCCCCATACAAAGCCCCGTACAGCCTCGATCCGGACGACCCTCACAGCTTCGGGGCCGCGGCCACGCCGGACAACTTCTACAACCTGAAGAAGTCTCTGGCCAAGACCATGAAGAACGTGCCCAAGGTCATCAGCCAGGGCTTCGAGCGATTTGAGGAGCTCTTTCAGCGCAGCTACAGCCCTGTGGAGACGGAACACCTGGAGGATGCCGAGGTCGTTATCCTGACCAGCGGGGCCCTGACCGGAACGACCAGGGTGGCTGTGCAGGAGATGCGCCGCCAGGGGCAGAAGGTTGGCCTGGTCAAGCTGCGCCTGTTCCGGCCTTTTCCCCAGACTGAGCTCCTGGATCTCCTGGCGGATGTGCCCGCGATCCTGGTCTTCAACCGGGCGGTGTCCTTCGGGGCCGGGGGCACGGTTTCCCAGGAGCTCCGGGCGGCCATGTACCACCTCGAGCAGCGACCCAGAATCTACGACCTGGTCATCAGTCTGGGGGGCAAAGAGGTCTTTCCGGACACGGTCAAGGACATTGTGAAGAACATGGGCGAGCTTTCGGACGTCAATTCCAATTGGTTCTGATGAGTCCTTGAAACACCGATATCCTCCCGGGAAGAAGAAAGAGAAGGAGAAAACCATGCTCTGGAACGTGACCACAGTCGAATACCTGAACCGGGGCCACATGGCCTGCCCGGGCTGCGGGGCCTCGCTGTCCATGCGCCACGCCCTCAAGTCCATGGGGGAGCAGACCGTGGTGGTCATTCCAGCCTGCTGCTGGTCGATCATTGCCGGCATCTTCCCCACCACCGCCCTGTCCGTGCCCCTGCTCCACGTGCCCTTCGCCACGGCTGCGGCCTGCGCCTCCGGGGTCAGGCGGGCCCTGGTGGCCCAGGGCAAGGAAGAGGTCAACGTCATGGTCTGGGCCGGAGACGGGGGGACCTTTGACATCGGCTTCCAGGCCCTGTCCGGGGCGGCAGACCGCAGGGAGGACTTTCTCTATGTCTGCTATGACAACGAGGCCTACATGAACACCGGGGTCCAGCAGTCCTCGGCCACCCCGAGCGGGGCCTGGACCACGACCACGCCGGGGGGCAAGGAGTTCGACTTTGAAAAAAAGGACATGGTGTCCATCATCAAGCACCACCACCCGGCCTACCTGGCCACTGCCTCGGTGGCCTACCCCGAGGACTTCTACGCCAAGTTCGACAGGGCCAGGACCACCAGGGGGTTCCGCTTCCTGCACCTGCACTCGGTCTGCCCCCCGGGGTGGAAGATCGACTCCCAGGACGCCCTCCGGGTCAGCCGGCTGGCCGTGGAGTCCGGGATGTTCCCCCTTCTCGAGCTCGAACCCGGGGGCAGACTCAGGCAGACCTATGTCCCCCAGCGACCAGTCCCGGTCCAGGACTATCTCCAGGCCCAGAAACGGTTCAAGGGGTTGAGCCAGGACGATACCCAGCTCATTCAGGAGCAGATTCAGGCCCGGAATGAGCGGATCATGAGCTGCTGATGTTCAGTGATGGCAAGGGGCTGAATCTCATCGCCCCTGCCTTGATTTTTCCCTGTGACAGGCGTAAGGACTTTTCAAAAGTCTTGGTTTCTGTCACCTCGGCCCAAGTCGATCAAAGAGGGAGACCATGGAGGTCAAAATATCTCCCCGTGCCATGAAGTATCTGCAGGAGCGCGGTGCTTCGAGTCTGGTCCTTGGGTTGGTGGATATTGAGACCGGCGGGAGCGTGGGCGCGGCCAGGGATGTCGCGTTCGGCTTCACACCTCCGCGGGATTCGCGGCATTTCCGCTGGTGCCAGGTCGAAGGGATCGATGTCTATGTGGACCGGAAGCTGAAAGTGGTCGGACCAGTGGTCATCAAGAAACAGGGCTTCTGGAAACTCTCCTCTCTCTACGCTGACGGTGTTCAGGTCCCGATCTGACGGCCGGCAGGCAGCCAGGGTCATTCTCTGCGAATCCGGGAGGCGGGATGCGTCCTGCCGCAAACTGGTACCTCGAGGCCAGGAAGCCTCGGGCATAGGAGGTGAGTATGAACTCATTGGTCTTGGCTGCGATCATGCTGATCGGTTTCCTCATTGCGTATCACACCTATGGGCGCTTTCTGGGCAGGAAAATCTTCAAACTTGCCGCAGACAATGTCTGCCCGTCCCACGAGCTCGAAGACTACCTCGACTTCGTCCCCACGAACAAGCACGTCCTCTTTGGCCACCACTTCACCTCCATCGCCGGGCTGGGGCCCATCGTCGGCCCGGCCGTGGCCCTGATCTGGGGATGGATTCCGGCCGCCATCTGGGTCTTTGTCGGAGCCATCTTCATGGGGGCGGTCCACGATTTCGGGGCCCTGATCGTGTCCCTGAGGCATCAGGGGAGATCCATCGGGGACATCTCCGGAGACCTGATCAGCCCCAGGGTCAGGCTGCTCTTCCTGCTGATCATCTTTTTTCTCCTGCTCATCGTCATCGCCGTCTTCGCCCTGGTCATCGCCATCCTGTTCACCATGTACCCCCAGGCGGTCATCCCGGTCTGGGTCGAGGTGCCCATTGCGATCTGGCTGGGCTACCAGGTCTACAAAAAAGGGGCCAACCACGTCACCCTGGGGATCCTGGCGGTCATCGCCCTGTACGTGACCGTGGTCATCGGGGCCTATGTGCCCATCGACCTTACGGCCTTTGGCCTCAGCGGCCAGGGGGCGCTGGTGACCTGGATGATCATCCTCTACGCCTACGCCTTCATCGCCTCGCGGCTCCCGGTCCAGACCCTGCTCCAGCCCCGGGACTACATCAACTCCCATCAGCTGTTCATCGCCTTTGGGCTGCTCGTTCTGGGCATCCTCGTGGCCCATCCGACCATTGTTGCCCCAGGGTACAACGCCTCTCCGGCCGGCGCTCCACCGGTCTGGCCCTTCCTGTTCGTGGTCATTGCCTGCGGGGCCATCTCCGGCTTCCACTCCCTGGTCAGCTCAGGGACCTCATCCAAACAGTGCTATTCTGAAGACGATGCCCGGTTTGTGGGCTATGGGTCCATGCTCATGGAAGGCTCCCTGTCCACCCTGGTCATCGTGGCCTGTGCCGCCGGGATCGGTCTGGGCATCGCCTCCGGGGAGGGCGGCACCCTGTTCGGAGCCGCGGCCTACGGCCACCTCTACGCCTCCTGGGGTGCGATCTCCGGTCTGGGGGCCAAGATCGGGGCCTTTGTCGAGGGCGCGGCCAACATGATCAAGGCCTTCGGGGTCCCGGAAAACATCACCGTGACCATCATGGGGGTCTTCATTGTCTCCTTTGCGGCCACGACCCTGGACACGGCCACCAGGTTGCAGCGCTACATCGTGGGCGAGATCGCCAGAGCGGTGAAGGTGCCTCAGCTGGGCAACGCCACCCCGGCCACGCTGATCGCCGTGATCACGGCCTTTATCCTTTCCTTCTACAACGGTTCGGGCAAGGGGGCTCTCAATCTCTGGCCCCTGTTCGGCACCGCCAATCAGCTCCTGGCCGGTCTGGCCCTGCTGGTGATCACCATCTATTTGGTGCGCAAGCAGGCCCCGGCGATCTTCACGGTCATCCCGATGATCTTCATGATCTTCATGACCGGTTGGGCCATGATCCTCAACCTGCAGAAGTTCTACACCACCCAGAACTGGCTCCTGGTGTTCATCGGAGGGATCATCTTCATTCTGGAGATCTGGATGATCATCGAGGCCATCCTCTACTTCAAGGGACCGACGGGGCAGACCGGCGAGGCCAGGGCCTGAGCTCCGTCATG
>CAZNIP010000139.1:0-6640 GCA_964573115.1 uncultured Desulfohalobiaceae bacterium
CCGTCCAAAATAGATTCTGCCCGACTCCTGTGAAAATGCAAGTTCCCGCAATGCGCGGCTGGCCTGCAGTGGAAACCTCAAACCGTGCAATGGGTTATGGCCGGACAGAAGACCATAGCGCCAACTGACAGCATGACCATCACCATTCTTGGCCGGGACACGACGAACAACCTGCCCCGGGCTTTTTTCATCCATCCATCGGCATCAGCGGTCTGCAAAAAATCCTGCCTGGACAGGAAGAGCGCGTGACGGGTTCACCTGCGTTTCGCCCTTGAAATGCATGAACGCTCTTGGGTCATTGCCCATGGTCTCATGACGAGAAGAGCAGGGTATGGTCCTCCTCTTCTCGTCAAGACTCCTTTCTGATCTTGCTTTTCTTTAACCGGTTCAGTGAACAAAAGACGCGTCAGCCTTTCTGAATCCAGCCCAGGATGTCTTCCTTGGTCGGCACCTTGCCCACGCACTTCACCTCGCCGTCGACCACCACGGACGGGGTGCCGAAAACCCCATATTTGGCAATGTCCATGGAGTTGGTCACCTTTTCGACTGTGGCATCGGTTCCTGACTCCTGCACGGCTTCGTTGACGAGCCTGGCTGTCTGCTCGCATTTGGGGCATCCAGGCCCCAGCACCTTGATATCCATGGGTCACCTCCTTGAAGGGTCGATTACTTCTGGCAATCGCATGTGATGTTCCCGGCAATGATCTCCTGCCAGTCGGCCAGGATGTCGTGGGTCCAGCAGTCGTCCGCCCCGGCCGCCTCTCGCATGACCAGGGCCAGGATGTAGGACAGCTCCTTCACCGTTGCCCCGGCCTCCAGAGCTTCCTTGAAGTGCTTCAGCACGCAGGGTTTTGACCTGGCCTTGATGGACAGGGCGAAGCAGATGAACTGGTAGGTCTTTTCGTCAATGAGCCTCTTGTCCTTGTACAGGGCGTCCATCTCATCCAGCTTGTCCACGAACTCGGGAAAGAATTCAGCCAGCATGCGCATACGTGTCTCCTTTTTTTGAACATGAATAAGATCAACCAAAGAGTGCCCCGTAGGTCATGCCCAGCACGGTGGACAGGACCACGATCAAACCGGCAAAGGTCCCGGTCTTTCTCCAGCCCATGACGCTGGCGATGACGATCAGGTTGGGCAGGGACAGGGCCGGGCCGGCCAGGAGCATGGTCAGGGCCGGACCCTGGCCCATGCCCGAACCGAGCAGGCCCTGGAGGATGGGCACCTCGGTCAGGGTGGCAAAGTACATCAGGGCCGAGGCCAGGGCGGCAAAGAGGTTGGCCCACACAGAGTTGCCCCCGACAAGCTCGGCCACGAAGTGCTCGGGGATCAGGGCCTGGTGCCCGGGCCGGCCGAGGAAGAAGCCGGCAAAGAGGACCCCGGCAAAGAGCAGGGGGAAGATCTGCTTCATGAAGCCCCACGTGGACTGAACCCAGTCCCCGAGCTCCTGGCGCTGGAACCAGGCCTTGAGCATGAAGCCCAGGACGATCAACAGGCCGGCGGTCACGAACCACTTGAGCTGAAAGATGGTCTGCCACAGCAGGTGGGCGTCCTGACTGGGTCTGGCAAAGGCGGCAAAGATGAGGATGAGCACCAGGACCAGCATGTACAGGCCTTCCTGGAGCAGTGACCGGCCCTTGTCCCCCTCCTCCGGGAGGTGCATCTGGCACTCCTCGCGCTGGGCCTCCTCCTTGCAAAAGATGAGGTGCATGGACAGGCCGATGATGGCCGCAAAAGCGATGGCCCCGATGGCCCTGGCCAACCCCAGCTGCCAGCCCAGGACCCGGGCGGTGAAGACGATGGCCAGGACGTTGATGGCCGGGCCGGAATAGAGGAAGGCCGTGGCCGGGCCGATCCCGGCCCCCCGGGAGTAGATCCCGGCGAACAGGGGCAGGACCGTGCAGGAGCACACGGCCAGGATGGTCCCGGAAACCGAAGCCACGGAGTAGGACAGGAACTTGTTGGCCCTGGCCCCGAAGTACTTGATGACCGAGGCCTGGGACACGAACACGGCAATGGCCCCGGCGATGAAGAAGGCCGGGATGAGGCAGGTCAGGACATGCTCCCGGGCATACTCCTGGAGCATCATGAAGGCCTCCAGGCCGGCCTGGCGGATGAGGTCATGGTTCCAGGGCACAAAATAGGCCGCCAGAAAAAAGAGGATGAGCACCAGGAGCTTGGTTCGTTCTTTGATGTTCATGGAAAAAAACCTCGTGCGACTTTGTGTGCTTGCTTGGCAAAACAGCCAAAAATGAGACAACATCGGCCCTTGCGGATCACGTCAGGATGGTGGATCCCCAGGTTGTGGCCGACCGCCTTGAGCCAGCAGGCCGGGCAGGGTCATGACGAATGCATGAATCTCGTCCCTGACCCTGCGGTAGACGTCCAGACCGCTCTCTTGATCACCAGGGTTGGCGGTCAAAGAGGGTGGATCGTCGAAGCTCTTGTGGAACCGCTGCACTGGCCCTGGAAAAAAGGGGCAGCTCTCATTGGCGTGATCGCACAGGGTGATGACGGCATCAACATGCTTCACAGGAAGCTCGTCAACCGTCTTTGAAGACTGCCCGCTGATGTCCACCCCAGCCTCACCCATGACCTCCACGGCCCTTGGATCGATGCCGTGCTTGACCACGCCGGCTGAAAAGGCCTCCACGCTGTTGCCGAACTCCTTGCGGGCCCAGCCTTCGGCCATCTGGCTTCGGCAGGCGTTTCCGGTGCACAAAAAGAGAACTCTTTTCATAGGGTTCCTTCATTCATCAATGACCAGCACAACTCAAAGAAAGATCGTTCAGGCACCTTCGGTCTGCAGCCAGCTCAGCTGCCTCCGGACATTGGTCTTGACCATGTTTTCCAGGCAGCGGAAAAAATCCACCACACATGGCGCAGCCAGCCTGTAGTTCACCTGGGTTCCCTGCTTTTCATAGTCCACGATCCCGGCTTCCTTGAGAATGGACAGATGCTTTGAGACTGTGGACATATCCGCCCCGATCATGTCTGTCAGCTCGCACACGCACCTGTCCTGCCTGGAGAGTTCGTCAACGATGAACAGCCTGGTGGGATGTCCCAGGGCCTTCATGATCCTGGCCCGCGGTTCGTAGCGATCCCGAATGTCTGTGTTCACAGCGACCCCCTTTCTTATTTGGCAATTTAACCAATAATAGTTTGCCCGTCAAGTCAATGCCTCCATATCTTCTGAAGAATCCCTGGATCGATTCAAATCAGATTTGAATGCATTCAAATCTGATTTGAATATGGCCTGTATCCCCCCTTTTCATGCCCCTTGACGACATCACAACTCTCTAAAACAAATGACTTTTTCAAAAATATCCTGGCTGGCATGACCCTTGCTTCACTGCAGAGCCTGGTAGGGTATCGTTTTTCATCGTGTTCGATTTCGGAAAAAGGAGAAGACAGCGGATGTTCAAGAACATGAAACTCAGAAACAAGATCATGCTCCCGGTTTGCCTGCTGGTCCTGGTTATCTTTGCCGGGACCCTCGGGATCATCGTGACCCGGATGAGCGCAGAAATCGAAAATGAGGCCAAAGACAAGGCCAGCCGGATGTCCAAGGAGTTCGCCAATCAGTTCAAGGCCCAGCTTGAAAGGGGCTTGAACGAGGCCCGGACCCTGGCCAATTCCTTTGAAGGCATCAGATCCGGGACCGACAATGCGGGCCGGGTCATGATGGACTCCATGCTCCGAAAGGTCCTGGAGGACAACAAGGAATTGATCGGGGTGTGGACGTGCTGGGAGCCGAATGCCCTGGACAACAAGGACATGCTCTTTGAAAACGCCAAAGGACATGATGCAACCGGCAGGTATGTCCCCTACTGGTACAGGTCGGGTGACAGCATCAGCGTGGAGCCTCTGCAGGGGTACACCAAAGAGGGAGCGGGGGATTACTACCAGGTTCCCAAGCAAACCGGGAAGCCACGAATCTTTGATCCCTTCTTCTATGAGGTGGATGGCCAAAAGATCCTGATGACCACCATGGCCATACCGGTTCACTTTAACGACAAGGTGGTCGCAGTCGTTGGTGTGGATATCGCTCTGGATGAATTTCAAAACGAGATTGAAAAGGTCAAGCCGTATGGAACAGGTTACGGATTCATGATCTCCCAGAGCGGTCAGCTCGTGGGGCATCCCCAAAAGGAGGTCCTGGGACAAAGTGTGGCCAAGTATTTTGACGAAGGTCAGGAATTGGTCAACAAGGTGACCTCGGGCAATGTCTTCACGACGACCAAAAAGGCTGTCGGTGGGGAAAAGACCGATTCGTATTTTGTTGTCTCTCCTTTCAGCTTCTCTGGAGTCGATGCCACCTGGGGTTTCGGCATTTCCATCCCCATGGCCAAGGTCCTGGAAGCATCCAGGAACATGACCACTCTGTCAGCCATCATTGGTGTCCTGTCGGTCCTGCTCCTGGTGGCGGTCATCTTTTTCATCGCCAGGAGCATTGTCAGGCCCATCGAAAAAGGTGTTGCCTTTGCCAAGTCCATGTCCGAGGGCGATTTCACCCAGCGCCTCGACATCAGGCAAAAAGACGAAGTGGGGGTCCTGGCAGGGGCCTTGAACACCATGGTCGATAAGCTCGAAGAGGTTGTGGGCCAGGTCAGGGCCGCCACCGACAATGTCGCCTCCGGTTCAGAGGAAATGAGTTCCTCTTCAGAAGAACTCTCCCAGGGGGCCACGGAACAGGCCTCGAATATCGAGGAAGTTTCGAGCTCCATGGAGCAGATGGCGGCCAACATTCAGCAGAATACCGACAATGCCAGGGAAACTGAAAAGAAGGCCTTGAAGGCCTCCAGGGATGCAGAACAGGGTGGAAAGGCAGTGAACGACACGGTTCAGGCCATGCGGGATATTGCCGACAGGATCACGATCATCGAAGAGATCGCCAGGCAGACGAACCTCCTGGCCTTAAACGCTGCTATTGAAGCTGCCCGGGCAGGAGATGCCGGGAAAGGTTTTGCCGTGGTCGCCGCCGAAGTCCGCAAGCTGGCCGAGCGAAGCGGCAAGGCCGCCAATGAAATCAGCGAACTCTCCTCGTCAAGCGTGGACGTGGCCGAGCAGGCCGGGGACATGCTGACCAAGATGGTCCCTGACATCCAAAAAACCGCTGAACTCGTCCAGGAGATCACCGCATCCAGCAAGGAGCAGAACTCCGGGGCAGAGCAGGTGAACAAGGCGGTTCAGCAATTGGATCATGTCATCCAGCAGAACGCTTCGGCTTCAGAGGAGATGGCTTCCACTGCTGAAGAGCTCTCCAGTCAGGCCCAGCAGCTGCAGGATGCCATGGAGTTCTTCAAGGTCAATGGCCATGGCGGCTCTTCGCCGGCCAGGGACTCCAGGATCCAGAAGGTTGAGAGGGTCAGCCCGAAGCAGCTGTCAGGAAAACCTCAGGCAGGTATTGAGTCCGGTCAGGCCAGGGGGATGAAGCTGGACATGAGCATGGACAGAGAAGACGAGGAGTTTGAAAGATACTAGGCCTTGGCGGCTGCGGCCGCTCTTCCTGGTCCTCCATTGAGGACCGGACCACGGCCTCTCAAGCCCTTCCATATTTTCCAGGGAGTCAACATGCCTGAGACGACCATCGAGCCCTTTCGGTCGGCCAGAGTCGGCCGACCGAAAAAGTGTTGTCTCTTCGTCTGTGTGGGTCTGTGTGGGTCTGTGGCCAAAGAATCTCTCTGCTTTTTACCGACCCACTGTCCTCTGTGTGGGTAAAGACCAGGCCAGCGGCCGGGCTGAAGGTCGATCACCCCTGGTCCGAGTCAATCATGATCTTGAGATCATCCAGGGCTTGGTCAGACATGGTGAAGGTGTGTTCGGGCCCCGGAAAGGCCCCGCTGAGCACTTCTTTTTTGTACTCCGCAAAGGCTTCCAGGATGACCTCGCGGATCTGGGCATACTGCTTGACGAATTTCGGAAGGAACTTGTCGAACAGCCCGACCATGTCATGGGTGACCAGGACCTGGCCGTCCACGTCGGGACCGGCGCCGATGCCAATGACCGGGACATTCACCGACTCGGCGATGACCTTGCCCAGGGGGGCAGGCACGGCTTCAAGAATGATCGAAAAGACACCGGCCTCTTCAAGGGCCATGGCGTCATCGTAGATCTGCTTGGCCGCAGCGGCATTCTTGCCCTGCATCTTGAAGCCGCCCAGGGCTGTGGCCGTCTGCGGCGTCAGCCCGATGTGTCCCTGGACCGGGACGCCGGCCCTGACAATGGCCTTGACCGTCGGTGCGATGTCCACTCCCCCTTCGAGCTTGACCACATCGCAGCCCCCTTCTTTCACCAGGCGAACCGCATTGCCCACCGCCTGCTCCATGGACACGTGATAGCTGCCAAAAGGCATGTCCCCGACCACGAGCGGGCCCTGGCAGCCGTTCACCACGGCTTTGATATGATGGATCATCTCCTCCATGGTGACCTTCTCCGTCCCGGCGTGCCCCATGACGACCATCCCCAGGGAATCCCCCACGAGAACGATATCCACCTCGGACTCGTCTGACATGAGTCCGAACGGATAGTCGTAGGCGGTGAGCATCACCAGTTTGCGGCCTTCGGTCTTGGCCTGACGGATATCCTGGATCGAGACCTGTCTGCTCATCGTGTGTCTCCTTTCAGTTTTGCCGCTGGC
>CAZNIP010000140.1:0-6619 GCA_964573115.1 uncultured Desulfohalobiaceae bacterium
CAAGGGGAGCTGCCCGCAGGGCTGAGGGGTTCTTTCTTTCGAAGTTTCATACGAGAGGTCAGAAGGCAGAAGACAGAGGACAGAGGACAGAGGACAGCAGGCTGAAGCCAGACCGCAGAGACAGAAGGCAGCCCGGCCGCTGGCCGGCCTGACAGGTCGGTGGCAGAAGGGCGAAGGTGTCTTCATTGTTCTGAAGTTCAGTGAAGATGGCAGAGTGAGGAGAGTTGACAGACCTCGTGAGGGGAGAGACGAGATGAAAACAGACACCACCGGACCGGCCCGGGAAAAAATCGATCTTGCCGAGCTCCAGAAATGGAAGCAGCAGGGGACCATCATCACCGATGACCGGCGTCGCCGTCCGTTGTGGTTTGACGGCCGATTCCTGGACGCCAGGGCCCTGAATGCGGAGCAGCAGTATTTTCTGGCCCGTCAGAGCGACTACGGCCGCGTCTCGGGCTTTGGGGTCATCAGCGGCCTTGACGTCCGGGTCCACAGCCAAAAGGCCCGCACGGTCATCGTCGACAGCGGGCACGGCCTGACCCCGTCGGGTGCCCAGGTGATCCTGGAGGAATCCCTGACCGTGGATCTGGCCAATGTGGCTGAAGGCCAACTGCTGGATGCCAGCTTCGGTATTTCAGCCATTCCCAAGGCCTCGCCCTTCAACCGCACCGGACTGTACATCGTCGCCCTGCGGCCCGTGGAGTACACCGCCAATCCCATCAGTTCCTACCCCACCCATGTGGATGCCAAACGCAGCGTGCACGACGGTTCGGTGATCGAAGCCACGGCAGTGACCCTGATCCCCTATCCCGACCCAGGGGCGGCCACGGAACTTGAGCTTCGCCGCAGCCATGCGGCCCGGGAGATCTTTTTCGACCGGAGCTTGAAAGGCCAGCCCGAGGCCGTCCTGCCCCTGGCCATGCTGGCTCTGGATCATGGGATCATCCGCTGGCTGGACGTGTTCATGGTTCGGCGGGAGATCGCCCAGCGGGAACGCAACGTCTGGGGCCTTGGCGTCTCTCCGCGGCCGCTGCGTGCAGCCCATCTGCGCCAGTACAGCCTTCAGCTGGGGGACCTGCTGCAACAGCTGGGGCCCGGGTCCAGGATCGTTGCCAGCGAGCATTTTTCGGTCCTGCCGCCCGCCGGTCCCATGCCGGCCAGCGGCATCAAGGGCGAGAATTTCAGCCACAGCTTCTTCCCGGCAGACATGGATGTGGAACTGTCCATCGTTCCCGAGGACGAGCTCCCGGCCCTGCTGGAGGACTCCATGCTCCTGCCGCCTCTGGATCTCGAGCTGACCGGAGAGGCCCAGGAATCGACCTCAGTGCTCGTGGTCATGCCGGTGCCGCGTCACCGTTTCCGCAGCCTGAGCCAGAGCCTGCCGACCCTGACCCGGGAGCTGCCGGCAGCCCAGCCGGGACGGCTGGCCAAGCGCAAACCCATCACGGCCCTGAATCACCTCCTGAGCCGCCGGGTCTTCAGGCCTGCGGAGCCGGAAGAGGTCAGTGCAGACAGCCTCTGGCGGACCGAGCTGAGCAAGCAGAGCCAGCTCTGGTATCTGCGCCGCCGCAACCTGCAGACCAAGGCCGAGATCACCTCCTGGTCGGTGGACGTCCGAACCGATGAAAAGGGTTATGAGGACAAGGTCAACGAGCGCATCAACAGCCTCAACCTCAAGACCCGCTACCATGCCCTGCAGTCGCGGGCCACCAGCAGGGCCTCGGCAGAGCTGACCTCGTTTCTGGCCTCCCCCCTCATGCTGAAAGGTCCAGACGCCGCAGTCAGGGGGGCCGTGACAGAGCTGGAAAATGCGGAAACCCTGGACAGCCGGGCAGTGCTCAAGGTGGCCGAGCGTTTCAGCGAACCAGACTTCGGCGAAGGTCTGGCCCGCCTAGAGAAGACAGGCTCGACCTTCAGCGGCAACACCCGGGTCATGGACAACCTCACCAAATCCGGAAAGCTGCCGGAGCTGGACAGGCTCAGCCGAACCCTGCCGGATGAGGAGTTCAAGGCCCTGACAAAAGACCTGACCGAGGCCGGCGCAGGCAGCGATGCCCAGGCTGTGGAGCGGGTCTCCAGGGTCATCGAGGACAAGACCGGGGCGGCAACAGTGCGGCGCGGTCCGGTGGTCAGCCGGCCCATCTCCGTCAGCCCGCGCATCGGCAGAGACATCTCCAGCCGCATCATCAGAAGAGGGTGAGGCCATATGAACGTCTTCCCGATCAACGATCCAGTCCAGGGTGAACAGATCCTGGCGGTTCAGCCAGCGATGGAACGCAGTCCGGAGGCGGACTGGCGGCAGCGGCTGGAGTACTTCAGCGGCCGCGCCCTGACCCACACGGCCCTGCGCCTGGAGCAGCGGAGCCGGTCCGGGCATCTGGCCACGCTGGGGCAGGCCGTTTCACCCGGCGTGGTCACCGGGCTGGAGGCCTCCGCAATCCAGACCGGCGACGAGGTGATCGTTGAGATCGCCGCCGGCATGGGCGTTGCAGCCAGTGGCGAGATCGTCCACATCAATCGAAATCAGCAGGTCCTGCTGGACGACATCCGGGTGTTCGCCCCCGCGGCCATGCTGGGCGGACAGGAGGGTGAAGGGGCCCCCGTGCTCGGCGATACCCTGAGGACGCTGCGGGCTGAGGGAGCGCCTCTTCCAGAGGCCATGGTTCTGGTCCTTCAGCCTGCGGTCGTGGTCCATTTCAGCCAGGACGCCTCCAGCGACCCCTGTGAGCTCGATCCTTCGGATGCAGCCTTGGCCAACTGGCAGTGGGTGGATGGTTGCCGTCTGGTGCTCTCTGCCTGGGACCCCGAGCTGAATCCTTTGCCGGTGGCGGGGAGCTGGCGGCGAAACCGCATCGCCTATGCCGTGTTCGATGCCGAACGGGGGCTGAGACAGGGCGAGGTCCTGCCCTGGATGCACGTTGGTGTGCCCATTGGACTGATCGGGTTGAGCTCCAGCCTGCATTTTGAATTCCTGGACCGCAATGCCGTGGTCCGGCGGGGCGGCCGGGCACGAGGCCTGGACGTTCCAATCACTCCAGCCGGAGACCGCTTTTTGTGGCAGGCCCGGTTCGAGCAGTTCAACGAGCATCTCGTCGACTGGATCATGAACACACCTGGGCTGGAACCGGCAGACATCAAAGCCGGCACAGCGTTCCGGCGGCTGCCTCCGGTGGGCGTGCTGCCCAGGGAGGCCGTGGCCTCCCGCCGTCAGCTGCAGCATTTTTTCCCTCCGGGCTTCAGCGTCCAGGCCCGGGCCCTGCCCTATGAGCAGCTCGATCTGGCCATCGAGGAGAGCGCCGCCCTGCTGCCCTACGACCTCAACACTCCCGACCGGGTCGAGGTCCTCGTGCCTGTGCCGCAGGAACACTTTGACCCCAGGCTCCTGGTGGTGGAGGTCATCGATCCGGAGTTCGACCAGACCATTGCCCGTTTCGGGGCCCTGCGCGACGAATGGCTGGGCAGACGGATGATCGTGCGCAAAAAGGCTTCGGCCCTGTATCAGGCCATGAAGGGACGACCGCTGCTCTACCCGGCCGACGATCCCAATGCCGTGGATTCCCTGGAGCAGCCGGGGGAGTTCGAGGAACGGCACGTCAAGCGCGGGGACAGCTGCCGTTATTTCAGAGGCGCGGCCGCCCCGCCTCGAAACTGGGCCCAGAAGGGGTTTGACGACAGCAGCTGGAGCGAGGGAGCGACCAGCATCGGCTATGCCACGGCAGGGCTGGGAACAAGCCTGGATGACATGCCTGGCACCTACCTGACCGTCTTCTTCCGTCACCGCTTTGACCTCGAATCTGTGGATGAGGCCCATCGCTACACCCTCTCGGTGACCACTCAGGGCGGGTTCTATGCCTTTCTCAACGGCCGCCTGCTCAGGTCTGACAACGTGACCCGGCCGGCTCACAATGCCCCGGCTGCCGGTGACCAGCCCCTGGAGGCCCGGTTTTTCGAGCTGGGGGCCCTCAAGGGGAGCCTGATGCAGGGGGGCAACGTCCTGGCTGTCCAGGCCCACAACGCCAGTCTGAACGCTGAAGCTTTCAGCATCAGTGTCGAGCTCCTGGACACTGAAGACAGCTTCGGCACCACTGAACGGTCGATGCTCCGCCAGACCAGGATGTCGATCCCTTTCGGTCAGGAAGAGTTCGAGGCCGATGCGCTGGTCGAGCTGCGCCATCATCTGTCACAATCCCCTTTTCTCTCTGAACAGGAGGTGGCCAGGCTGGATGAGATCGGCATCGAGGAGTACGTCGAGTTTCTGGAGCACAAGGTCGACCTGGCCAACGACCGCGTCGAGTTCGGGTTTCTCCGCCTGCGCACCGACATGTACCGCGTCCGCCAGATGATGCTGGGCAATGAGGCCGGCACCAAGCTGGCCACGTCGCCGGCACTGGCCGAGATCGCCAAAGGCGACTCGGCAGTGGCCACCAAGAACGAGCTTTCGAACTTCTACCAGCGTATCAAGCAGGTCAAGCCCAAGAACGGCGGCAGCGACGGCGGAGGGGACATCCCCCTGACGAACGGGCCTGCCGGAGTGGGCGGCCATGTGGCCATCTCCAGGGAAGGATCCCTGTCCCGGGGCGGCACCTTCTTCTCCGGGGAATTGAGCGGCCGGGATCTGACAGGACCGTCACGGCCTGGTGGCGTTGTGGACCGGGACACGGTCCTGCGCAGGAGAGATCCGGTCCTTGAGCGGGTCCAGGACCCCGAGATGTCCTTTGCCACCATGTTCGAAAAGGAGACCAGCAGCGGGGCCCTGTTCAAGGCTGCCAGCACCCAGGAGGTGGGGGAACAGAACCCTGTGATCGGCAAGGTCCAGAACTTCAACAACGTGACCGTTGGGGAGCGGCTGGAGGAGTCCAGCGCCAACGTGTCCTACATGGCCGGGCTGGCTGTCAAAGGCGAGCTCATCGCTGATCTGCTGGAGACCGACATCAGCATCGACGACCTCAAGGTGCCTGGAGTGGCCTCCAACAACGAGCTGCTCACCTTCGCCGACATCAGGGCCGATCAAACCATCCTGAGTGAGATCACGGCCGGCACCTACGATCCAGTAGCCAGCGACGACGAGTCCGGGTTCTTCAATGCCGGGATCAAGGCCCTGGAAAGCGTGGTCAGCGTGCTGCGCCTGCTCGAGGGGCGGGTTCAGTCCTACCGCAGGGCCATCAGCCGGTGCAGGGACTCCCTGAAGGTCATCCAGGGCGAGCTGAGCAAGACCGACCACCGGCTGAAGACCCTTGGCGACGAGCTGGCCGAAAGCCGTCACGACGTGTCCGTGGCCAGGGCCTTGAAGACCGAGGAGCAGGCTCGCATCGACGCCTTGAACGACAAGCGGGACAAGCTCCTGGAAACCCAGGTCCCCTTCCTGCTCTTCCGTCGTCCGCGCACCGTGGACACCCGCCTGGAGAGCCCGGTTCACGCTGTCAACCCGGATCTCTCAGAGCAGCCTCTGCCCCTGTGCGACCTGTCCGAGGTGGAGACCCCCGAAGCTCTCGCCGCCATGCTGGACCTGGTTCGCGACGGCCCAATGAAATGGTTCGTGGCCGTGAACCTGATCCTGCCGCATCTGAGCCGGCTGTCCGATTTGCACGTGACCCTGTCCAGCGCCAAGAGCCGGGCACAGTCCAGGATCACCGTGCACCCGTTTCTGAAGATGAACTTCCAGGTCCCGGACGCCCTGCTCCAGGGCATGGGCAGTGCGGTCCAGCAATCGCAGAAGCGGGTTCAGGCCGAGCGCAGCAAGACCAGGGCCATCGACCTGGAGGGCTTTCAGCGCTTCGGCTGGCAGGAGGCTGTCAAGCGGGTCCCGGAGGTGGTCTCGCTTGGGGACCTCATCGACGGCAATCACGGCCGCATGGGAGCCAGCCTGAAGGCCGCCCGCGAAATGGAGATGATCACCCGCGTGGCCACCTGCCTCTACTCCAGCTTTTCCCAGGTGCCTGCCGGGATTCGCCTCGACTGGGCTGAAAGGCTGAGTCAGTTCGATCAGCCCGTCAACCTGCGCAATCTGTACTCCCTGCCCAGGTTCGGCGAGCTGGATTTTATCGAGCGCCACACCATGCAGCGCCTGGCGGACTGGCTCTACGGACGCGTCTTCAGCACCTCCAGCGAGGCCTGGAACACGATGAGCGACCTCATTCGGGTCGCCCTGCTGACCGCCAGCCACGCCCCGGTGAACCAGCTCATTGCCGGGACACTCCCTGAACCCGTGGTCGTCCGTCCTGGCAGCTTCGTGAATGTCATCGCCGACCTGACCCGGGTGCGGGTGGGCATGGCGGTGTCCATGGTCTCAGGGGGGACGGCCATGGCCCGGGGCAGGGTGGCGGACATCTCCGGCGGGCAGGTCAGGGCCGAGATGCACACGGTGGTTGGCGACAGTGCGCAGCTGGGGGCGGACTCCCTGGTCCAGATCGGACAGGGCGGCCTCAGGCAGCTCTGAGGACGCGATGGAGGGGGCCAGGATCGCGGCCTGTCGAAGATCCGGATGGTCCTTTCAGGGACAGGTCTTCCCTGTGCCGCCTGCACAGATTTTCATGTCGAGCTCGTATAGAAATTTCGGCATGAAGAACCCCTCAGCCCTGCGGGCAGCTCCCCGGACCCCTCAGGCCTTCGGCCAGCTCCC
>CAZNIP010000141.1:0-6536 GCA_964573115.1 uncultured Desulfohalobiaceae bacterium
CTGCTGGTCGTCCTCAACGGCTGTTCCCTGACCGGAAAAAATCCGGGACATGCCAGCGAGATGTCTTTGAACACTGTCTTTCGCCAGGTCAACCCGGCTGTGGTCGAAATCGCCGGGATCTCCCGCCGGCAGCGGAGCGGGGAGTCGACGCCCCAGAGAGTGCTCGGCTCCGGTGTGATCATCTCCAGAGAGGGTCTGATCCTGACCTCGGCCCACGTGGTCAACTCCCTGAACACGATTGCTGTCCGATTCCTTGACGGGGGCACATCCAGGGCCACCATCGTCTCCGCCGCCGCCCAGGCCGACGTGGCCCTGCTCCAGCTGACCGATGTCCCCCAGGATCTCACCCCTGCAGCCCTCGGGGATTCGGACACGGCCAAGGTCGGGGACCAGATCCTGGTCATCGGCGCCCCATATGGGATCAGGCACACCATGACCGTCGGCTACATCAGCGGCCGAAGGCAGTCCCAGTCTCCATGCCCGGGCATGACCCCTTTCGAGTTCCTGCAGACTGATGCGGCCATCAACCAGGGCAACTCCGGCGGTCCCATGCTGGACATGCAGGGACGGGTCATCGGGATCGTCAGCCGGATCCTCTCCCGGTCAGGCGGATCCGAGGGCCTTGGCTTTGCCGCGGGCATCAACTCGGCCAAAAGGCTGCTCCTGGACAAAGACTCGATCTGGATCGGCTTTGACGCCAGCCTGATCGCCGGGGAGATGGCCCAGGCCCTGAACCTCCCCCAGGAGGCCGGGCTCCTGGTCCAAAAGGTCGCCCCGAACTCACTGGCTGAGGAGATCGGGCTCCTTTCCGGGCGCATCGAGGTGGCCATCGGCGGCAGAAAGCTGCTCATCGGCGGGGACATCATCCTGGACATCCAGGGCATTGCCATCCAGCCCTCGATCGGCAATGTCTGCGCCCTGAACAACATCGTCGGGGGGTTCACCTCCCAGAGCCGCATCGAGATGACGATCCTGCGCAACGGCGAGACGATCCGCCTCAGCTCTCAGCCCTGAGATGCAGGATGGAGGCCCGTGAAACGCCGATGGACCGGCCCGGAAGAGCCGGAGCTCAGACCTGGAGTCCTTGTCTGGAGAAGTGATGAAGCAGCTTGAATGCGGAAGGTCCAATCAGGCAGGTGCACACTGCCAGGAGGATGATGGAGTCCTTGTAGACTGCAGTGATGAACCCTGTTTCAAAGCCCAGGGCAGCGGCCACCACAATCAGGCTCAGGCGCGAGGAGAGCAGGAACCCGAGCTTGAGGCTCTCAAAGGGGCTGATCCTGTTCAAAACCAGGAGCAGGCTGGGGACCACCTTGACCATCAGGGCCAGGCCCAGGAGCTTGAAGGTGAACAGGACCTGTTCCACTGAGAGGAGATTCTTCAAGTCGAAGTCCATGCCCACATGGATGAAAAACAAAGGGATCAGGAAGCCATAGCCCAAACCGGAGATCTTGGTTTCCAGCCCCCCTTTCTCCTTGAAGACGAAAGAGAGCAGGGCCCCGCCCATGAACGCTCCCAGGACCGGTTCCAGGTGGACCAGCTCGGACAGGGCCACAAAGAAAAAGAGCAGGGCCAGGGACAGCCGCATGCCCAGCTCCACGGAGTCCTGAGGGTCGAGCAGGCGTCCCATCCGGTCCGGGAACCACCAGGCCCACAGCCGGGCCAGCTTGAGCAGGACCCCAAACCCGACAAAGAGGGGCACCGGCCACAGGAATTGCCAGTTCAGACCTTTTTCATGCCAGAGCAGGAAAAAGGTGATCGCCAGCAGGGTCAAGAAATCAGCCAGGGTGGAGGCGATGAGCGCATTCTGCCCCAAGCGCGTCCTGCTCAGGCCGGCCTCTTTCAGGCTGGGCACCACCAGACCCAGGGACGTGGTGGACAGGACCAGGGCCAGAAAGAACCCCTGCCCCAGAGCCACTGCCCCCAGCAGGGCCAGCCCCAGCGTGGCGCAGAACATGGCGCAGTGCACACCGAACTCTCTGGCCCGCAGTCTTCGCAGCACACTGAAATCAATTTCCATCCCAGCCTGGAACATGAGCACCAGGAAGCCGAGCTCGGCCAGGAAGCCCAGCCATTCCCCGCCCAACTCCAGCTGGAGCACGCTTTGGCCAAGGACGATCCCGCACAGGATCTCCAGGACAACCGCCGGCAACCTGGCCATCTTGCTCAAACCGGGCAGCAGGGCTGCCAGAACAGTCACCAGAAGCAGGGACCAGGCCTGGTCAAGCTCCATGGCCGCCCTCATTGATCTCTGCCGGAGGCGAAATGTGTCCCAGGACAGTCAACAGGACTGAGCACTTGGCCCGGCGTATGAGCAGCTCCCCCACATGGGGCCGCAGCCATTCACGTTCCGAAGACTTGCTGCCCAGGACCAGGAGGTCGTAATCACCGGAGCGGGCCGCAACCTCCCGGACCACATTTCCGGTCATGACGATCTCCCGCATGGACACTTTGTGGATATGAGCCCTCTGCCTGGCCTGGTTCATGACCTCCTGGGCCGAACCCTGCTCCTGGCCCGGATCCTGGTGCAAGAATTCAGGTTCCTGCACAAACATGACCGTCAGCTCCGCTTCCAGCTGTCTGGCCAGGTCGCATCCGGTCTCCAGGGCCAGTTCAGCCTCAGGCGCACCGTCAAAGGGAACCAGAACCGAGGCGTACGGGGCGGTCCCCCGGGACACGAGCAAGGGGCATGAAAGCCTGTGGGCCAGCCTGACAAAGCGCGGAGGGCGGAACAGGTCGAACACGGAAGGCCTGACGCCAGGGATGACCACCAGGCCGATGTTCCGCTCGTGACAGAGATCCGGGAGGTTGGCTTCAACCCTGGTACATGGCTCGTGCCTGTGGATGTCCAGCATTTCGTGCTCCAGCTCCTCCAACGTGTCTGCAGTGGACTCGAATGCCACATCCATGGACTCCAGACCCAGGTTCTGGGCCAGCTGCATGGCTTCGTCCAGGCAGGCCCGCCTTTGCTCCTCGCGTTTCGCCGGCACGGCCAGGGTCAGGCGCTGCCCGTAGGCCAGGGGGAATCTGGGCCGGCCGCATTCCAGGAGGGAGCAGACATCCTGAAACAGGTCCGGCCTGCCCAGGATGAGCAGACGATCCTGTTCCTTGACCAGGGTATCCGGTGCGGGAAACATCAGGCTGTTGTCCCTGAAGATCCCCACAACGCGCCAGCTCTGCCCTTCGATGTCTTTCACCTTCTTGCCGATGGCCATAAAGGTGGTGCCCACATCGATCTCGAAAATTTCAGTGTTGCCATGGCTCAAGGGCGTGACCGCAATCTGCGGGTCCTGGAGATAGTGGACCATGGTCCGGGCCAGCATGGAGTTCAGGTCCAGGGTCCGGACTCCAAGGTCGTGAAAGGCCGGGATCTGTTCGCTGTCGTGGACCAGGCTGAGGACATGGGGCACCTTGTTGGCCCTGGCGATAGCGGCGATGGCCAGGTTCACCCTGTCATCCCCGGTCATGGCCAGGACATAGACCTGCTTCTCCACTCCGGCCCGTTCGAGGACCACGGAGCTGGAGGCGTCCCCATTCACGGTCTTCTTCACCACCTCCACATCCTTGGCCAGTTTTTCCAGGCGCTGCTCGTTCATATCAATGA
This sequence comes from uncultured Desulfohalobiaceae bacterium, assembly GCA_964573115.1. Lineage (GTDB taxonomy): Bacteria > Desulfobacterota > Desulfovibrionia > Desulfovibrionales > Desulfothermaceae > CAYOID01. The sequence goes on from CAZNIP010000141.1 coordinate 3,605, forward strand.
CCGTCACCTGCCAGCTCTGGCCCAGGCGTTTGAGCACTTCGACCACGATCCGGCCGGCCCCGCAGATCAGGACTTGCATCTGGCGTTCTCCGCTCTCAGCGCAGCCTCTGGCTGCACTGGATCATTGGGGTTGAAGTGATGAAAAACAACACGTTCCATTGTGGCTCACGAATGAGGGCAGAGGTTGTTGACTTTGTTCGTGAACCGCGGCTTTGGCGGGCTCACCGAGTCGAGCAGAAGGGAAACAGGTTCTGCTCCTTTCGTAGCAGATGGGGATCGGACAGACAAACGCGATCTGTGCAGCCTGCCGACGGGCTTTCAGAAATCTGCCAAGCACGGCCCTCTCCTGATTGCCGAATGCTCCATGTTCTGATAGTTTTCATCTCCAAGATTCGGAATGCTCTCAAAAATTCCAAGCACCCCATGCCCCAATCTTTTGCCGTCAAATTCGCCGAAGCCATGGGCAGAGCCCTGCTCGGGGCCTGTCGCGATCTTGCCCCTATCATTCTGGTCATCGCTGTCTTCCAGGTCCTGGTCCTGCGCCAGCCCTTTCCTGATCTTCTGTCCATCCTGATCGGCCTGGGACTGGTCATTGCCGGACTGGCCCTGTTTGTTGTCGGCCTTGACATTGGCCTCTTCCCCCTTGGAGAAACCCTGGCCGAGGAGTTTGCCCGCAAAGGGAGCCTTGTGTGGCTGCTGGTGTTCTCATTCGCTTTGGGTGCCGGGACAACCGTGGCCGAACCTGCTCTCATCGCGGTGACCCGGGAAGGGGCCATGGCCGCCTCTGAAGCCGGCCTCATTGACCAGACCCCGCAGGCCATCGAGGGATTTGCCATGGGTGTTCGACTGACAGTGGCCCTCTCCGTGGGGGCGGCCATCGTCATCGGCGTGCTCAGGATCCTTCGCGGCTGGCCTCTGCCTTTTCTGATCGTGGGCGGATATGCTCTGGTCATGGCCATGACCCTCTTTGCCCCGCAGGAGATCGTGGGCCTGGCCTATGATTCCGGGGGGGTGACCACCTCCACCGTCACCGTGCCCCTGGTCACGGCCCTCGGCGTTGGCCTGGCCCGGACCATTCGCGGCCGGGACCCGGTCATCGACGGGTTCGGGCTCATCGCCCTGGCCTCTCTGACGCCGATGATCTTTGTCATGCTCTTTGGATTGATCATCTTGTAGCCCTGTTGCTCCCGGCCGCCAGATCATCCTGATCGTTGCGGATGCAGAAACTCAAGATGCCGTCGCGAAAATTCAGGATCCAGAACCCAGGAGTCAATAGAATCAAAAAGTTACAAGGTGGAGCTGGCGCAGGACAGCCACCTTTTGGACCTTTTGCACCGGCGTCTCGATAGGACAGGCATAGGGAAGCCCTGTGCTGAAAGAACTGTCGGGCGTCTTTTCTTCCCTCAACCCTCAACCTTCGACCCTCGACCTTTCATCTATGGACATTGACTTCAACCCGGTTCAACTCCTGCTGTCCACAGCCCGGGACGTGATCCCCGTCCTTACGCTTCTGGTTGTGTTTCAGACCCTGGTTCTCAGGCGCCCCATTCCCCGTCCGGGCAGGATCATCTTCGGCTTCGGGCTGGTCCTGGTCGGCCTGGCCTGTTTCCTGGCCGGCCTGGACCTGGCCCTGTTCCCGGTGGGCAAGAACATGGCCGTGATGCTGACCCAGGGGGCTCTCGTGAACGGCGGGGAAACCTGGACATCCTATGGCTGGGTCTACCTCTTCGCGTTCCTGGTGGGCTTCTCCACCACCGTGGCCGAACCGTCCCTGATCGCCGTGGCGAACAAGGCCCAGGAGGCCTCCCGAAGGTCGATCTCCTCCTGGGGCTTGCGGATCGCCGTGGCCTTCGGGGTTGCCATCGGCATTTCCCTGGGCACCTTCCGCATCGTCACCGGCACCCCGCTCTATCTCTACATTCTGGCCGGGTACATGATCGTGGCCATTCAGACCATGATGGCCCCGAAGATGATCATTCCCCTGGCCTATGACTCAGGCGGGGTGACCACCTCCACCGTGACCGTGCCCCTGGTCACGGCCCTGGGCCTTGGGCTGGCCTCAAACGTGCCGGGCCGAAGCCCGGTCCTGGACGGCTTCGGCCTCATCGCCTTTGCCAGCCTGTTTCCAATCATCAGTGTGCTCGGCTACGCCCAGCTGGCCCAGTGGAAGGCCCGGAGAAAGAATTTCCGATAATTTCTGGGAATGAAGCTGCATGGTGATCGAAGCACACGCGGGCAAACCGTAATCGAGACTGACAGGAGAAAGCTCATGGGGTTCAAATGCATCCTTGCCATGGTCAAGCCGGACCTCACGGACAAGGTCGTCGAGTCGGCCAAGGCCATTGGGGCCACTGGCGCAACCATCATCGACGCTTCAGGCACAGGAGCCAGGGAGGCCAAAACTTTTTTCGGGCTCAGCCTGGACATCAGGACAGAAGTGGTCCTCTTCCTGGTCAACGAGGACATGGTCGACGCCGTGCTTTCAGCCATTCGGAAGGCTGGCCGCTTTCATCAGCCCGGAACCGGAATAGCCTTTGTGCTGGACGTAGAGTCGGTCATCGGCTTTGAAAGCCAGATGGGGGAGCGCAAAGAGTAAAAGGCTCCCGGGACCTGAACGCATTCCTGGCCGGGCAATGTCCGGCCCTGCCCCAACCCCCTTGACAACGTCAAGAAGGGGTCCCTGACCAAATCCGCCTGCGACCTCACAGACTGCCTTCCGGGCAGGGGCCGGCTCCTGAACAGCCTCTGCCACCCTCCCAATGACATCCTTTCCCGTTTTTGACGACCGGGGGCTTGAGCGGGCCTCAGCCATGGGCGGCGTGAACGTTTCCGAGGTCACCCCGATGAATCTGTCACGCTGAGAAGATCTCCAAAGACAGGTCCTCTCCATTCAGCCCGGCCTCTGGCCGGGCTGATGGTCGAGGGTTGAGGG
>CAZNIP010000142.1:0-6533 GCA_964573115.1 uncultured Desulfohalobiaceae bacterium
GGCCAGCGCCAGCCCCAGAGCACCCCGAGCTGGGGCACGTACATCACGAACCCGAAGGCCGTGGCCAGACCGCCGAGCATGACCAGGGCGGCCTGGGACTTCAAGCCCGCGGTCAGGGCCAGGATGGTGATGATGGTCACGAAGATCCGGTTGACCCAGATCTGCTCCCCATGACCGCCTTTCTGCTTGCGGATCTTCCGCCACCAGACGTCCCGGAGGATGATCGAGCCGGCCGTGCCGATGTAGGGCGCGGCCGTGGAGTGCATGGCCGCGATGAGCCCGATGAAGGTGATGCCCATGATGAAGCTCGGCAGGTACTTGACCATGAGCATGGGCACCACGTCCGAGTCGGTCTGAATCGGGAGGATCCCCCCCTCACTCAGGATCGTGGCTCCCAGGCCCTGGAAGGCGGTGAAGAAGAACAGGGCGAAGCCCACGATGAAGGTGGACATGAAGACCTGCTGCCAGGCAAAGGGCCTGGGGTTCTTGTTGGCGAAGTTCCACATGGTGAAGGCCGGGGAGGACTGGATGCCCATGAGGGCGAACATGTAGGTCAGGATCATGATCCCGGTCCAGTGGGTCTCGCCCACGGTGAACTTGATCATCCCGTCCACCTGGGTGTACTGGTCCTGGAGCTGGGCCACCTGGGCGGAGAGCTCGGTCCAGCCCCCGAAGGAGGCCAGGGTGTAGGACCCCACCAGGATGATGGACAGGACCAGGAGGACGAACTGGGCCACCCCGACCCAGGTCGAGGCCCGCAGGCCCCCGGTGACCACGTAGAACCAGACCACCGCGGCCAGGAAGATGGCCCCCCAGGTGGTGGGAAAACCCGTCACCCAGTGGAAGAGGGCCCCGGCAGCCATGAGCTGGACCGCGGAGTAGAAGGTCCCGTAGAGGATGGCGGTCAGGACCACCAGCCAGCGGACCCCCTCGTTGTTGTAGTAGTAGGCGTACATGTCGCCCGGGGTGACAAACCCGTAGCGCTTGCCCAGAAACCAGTTCCGCTTGGCGAAGAAGGTTCCGGTGATGGGAATGGTCAGGACGTAAAAGGACGCAAAGGCGTAGGCCAGTCCGGCCTTCCAGATCAACCCCGGGTGGCCGACAGTGGTCCACCCGCTGAAGGATGCGGCCGTGGCCGCCATCAGAAAGGCGATCATGGGGATGGACCGCCCGGCAATGGTATAGCCTGACGATGTCTTTTCAGTGAAGTAACCTCGGAGTCCCCAGTAGAAACAGTAGACAATGTACAGGCCCAGAAAAACCCAGACCCAAACCACTGATGTTGCCGGTTCCATGTATTCCCCTCCTTTGTACGGTTAGATCAGTCCTGGACCTGCTGCCTGATCTCCTCCACGATGTGCGGGTTGGCCAGGGTGGTCACGTCCCCGACATCCTTGTAGTTCGAGATCGAGGCCAGGATCCGGCGCATGATCTTCCCGGATCTGGTCTTGGGCATGTCCGGAACGATGTAGACCTTTGACGGTCTGGCGATCTTGCCCACCACATCCGAGACGGCTCCGGATATTTTCTTGGCCAGGTCCTCGCTGGCATCGAAACCAGGCTTGAGGGAGACGTACAGATGGGGGACCGTCCCCTTGACCTCATCGGCAACGGCGACCACCGCGGCCTCAGCCACCTCTTCGGCAGTCAGGGCCCCGGACTCGATCTCCTTGGTGCCCAGCCGGTGTCCGGCCACATTGATCACGTCGTCGATCCGTCCCAGGATGCGCACATAGCCGTCTGAGGCCATGACCGCGGCATCCCCGGCCATATAGGGCCAGTCTCTCCAGTCTTTGCTGTTGGGGTCCTTGCAGTACTTTTCATAGTAGGTCTTGACATAGCGCTCCCGGTTCTTCCAGATGGTCTGGAACGCCCCGGGCCAGGGGTTCTGAATGCAGATGTTCCCGGCTTTGCCTTCCCCGGCTTGAATCTCGTTGCCCTCGTCGTCGAAGATGATCGGATGGATTCCGGGAACACCCGGCCCGGCGCTGCCCGGCTTCATGGGCTTCAGGGCCGGCATGGTCGAGCACAGGAACCCGCCGTTCTCGGTCTGCCACCAGGTGTCCACGATCGCGGCCTGGCCCTTGCCGACCACGTTGTAGTACCAGCGCCAGACTTCGGGCTCGATGGGTTCGCCCACCGTGGTCATGTGCTTGAACTTGTAGTTGTACTTTTTGGGCTCGTCGAAGCCGGCCTTGCGCAGTCCCCGGATGGCCGTGGGGGAGGTGTGGAAGATGTTCACCCCCAGGTCCTCGGCCACCCTCCAGGGACGCCCGGCGTCGGGGTAGGTGGGCACGCCCTCGAAGACCACGGAGCTGGCCGCCAAAGCCAACGGGCCGTAGACGATGAAGGAGTGCCCGGTGATCCAGCCGATGTCGGCCATGCACCAGTAGACGTCCTCCGGATGAATGTCCTGGATGTACTTGGACATCCAGCTCACATAGGACAGGTAGCCGCCGATGGAGTGCTGGCAGCCCTTGGGCCGTCCAGTGGACCCGCTGGTGTACATCAGGAAGAGGATTGCTTCAGCCGGCATGGAGACCGGGTCGACCTTGGCCAGCTTGTAGTCCTTCAGGAGCTCGTCCACGAAGTAGTCCCGACCATCGACTACGGGTGTAGGCGATGAATACTTTCCTGGATACCGTCTCCAGATCAGAACCTTGTTCACCTTCTGGCCCTGCTTCTCCGCCGCCTCGACCGCCTCGTCGGCCTTGACCTTGTGATCGAGCAGCTTGCCGCTCCGGTAGTAGCTGTCCATGGTGATCAGGACCTCGCTCTCCGAGTCCCAGATCCTGTCCCCGCAGGCCTTGCCGCTGAACCCGGCAAAGACCTCGGAGTGAATGACCCCCAGCCTGGCGAGGGCCAGCATGGTGATCGGCAGCTCTGGGGTCATGGGCAGGTGCAGGGTGACCCGGTCGCCGGCCTTGAGCCCGACAAAGTCACGCAGCATGGCTGCCGTCTCATTGACCCGGTTGTAGAGTTCCTGATAGGTGATGTGCTCGATCCGCTCCTCTTCAAGTTCCGGGACAAAGTGAATGGCCGTCTTGTTTCTGTACTCTTTGAGATGCCTGTCAACACAGTTGTAGCAAGCGTTGAGTTTCCCCCCCACGAACCATTTCCAGCACGGAGCATCGCTGGTGTCCAGAGTGGTGTGCCAGTACTGATCCCAATCCAGGAGGTCAGCAAACTCTTTGAAACACTCTGGAAAGTTCTCAAGGCTCATCCTCTCGTACACGCTAGGGTCAGTCCCGTTCGCCTGGCCTACGAAATCCGGAGGTGGATAGTAGTACTCCTCCTCCTGCCAGTGAACGGCATAGTGAGTGGATCCAGAATTCTCTTTGTCTGCCATAGCCCCTCCTTCACGTTTGATCAGGGTTTTGCTGGGCCTTTACCTCCCGACACACCTCAACGCTCTCAACGAGGTTTAGAGATTCTTATTGATTGTATGACATGGTTTGAATCCTCTGTCAACGCAAAAATAAAATTTCTTGAGTTTTTCGAGTGAGTCAGGGTCAGGCAGTGAAAACAGCGCCAGACAGGAGGTGAACAACCTTCAGGTTGCCATCAAAAAACCCATCGTGTAAGTCTGGACGCAGAGAGCGCGCTCAAACACTGGAGACTGCCATGAGCCTCAGGGACCTCGATTCTCTCTTCAGACCCAAGTCAGTGACCCTGGTTGGGGCCTCAAACCGCCCCAAGTCCATCGGACGGGTGGTCATGCTCAACCTGCTCCATGGAGGCTTTTCCGGCCCGGTTCTCCCTGTCAATTCCAAATACTCGGCCATCGCCGGCGTTTTGAGCTACCCCTCTGTGGCCGACCTCCCTCTCTCCCCTGACCTGGGCATCGTCTGCACTCCCCCGCAGACCGTGTCCGATTATGTTCAGCAGCTGGGTGAAAAAGGGGTCAAGACCGTCCTCATCATGAGCACGGACCTGGACAGGGAAGTGGACTCCTCGGGGGTCAGCGCCCGGGACAGAATCTTTGAGCACGCCAAGGCCTACGCCATTCGCATCCTGGGCCCCAACTGCCTGGGGGTGATCATTCCCAGACTGGGCCTCAACGCCAGCTTCGGGCACACGAGCATCAACAAAGGCCAGATCGCCTTTGTCTCCCAATCCGACTCCCTGGGCATTGCGGTCCTGGACTGGGCCAAGGCCAAGGGCATCGGCTTCTCGCACTTCATCTCCCTTGGGGACAGCGCGGACATCGACTTTGCCGATATCATCGACTACCTGGGCGGGGACCCCTACTCCTCGTCAATCCTCCTCTACATCGAGCACATCCAGAACGCCCGCAAGTTCATTTCCGCCGCCAGGTCTGCCTCCAGAAACAAGCCTCTGGTGGTCATCAAGAGCAAGCAGCTCCACGAGGAGCACGACCCGGCCACCCTTCCGGCAGGGACGCCGGTCTACCCGGACCAGATTTATGATGCCACCTTCCGCCGGGCCGGCATGCTGCGGGTCTCTGATGTGGCCGAGCTCTTCGATGCCGTGGAGACCATGGCCCGGTCCAAGCCCCTGCGCGGGGATCAGCTGGCCATCATCAGCAACGGCGGCGGACCGGCCATGATGGCCAAGGACATCCTGGCTGCCCAGGGCGGCCAGCTGGCAACATTCGGGGACGAGACCATCCAGGCCCTCAAAGAGGCCACGGATTCGAATCACCTGGGCACAAACCCGATCCGGATCATCGATCATGCCCCCAGCGAGGTCTATGCCCAGTCTCTGGAGGCGGTGCTCAAGGACCAGAACGTGAACGCGGTCATGGTCATTCATGTGCCCACGGCCTTTGCCTCCAGCGAGGACATCGCCGGGGCCGTGGTCAATTCCATGGGCCGGAGCCGGAAAACCATCTTCACGGTCTGGCTGGGGGAAAGGGACGCCGCCCAGGCCAGAAGGATGTTCGCCCTGGCCGGAATCCCCAGCTATGAGACCCCGGATCAGGCGGTCCGGTTGTTCATGGACATGGTCCGCTACAGGCGGAATCAGGAGATGCTCATGGAGACGCCTGATTCCGTGCCCAAGGAGTTCACCCCGGACACGGACGCTGCCCGGGCCATCATCAAGAACGCCCTGGAAGAAGGCAGGACCCGGCTCTCCCACTCGGAAACCAACGAGGTCCTGTCGGTCTACTCCATACCAGTGGTCGAGACCCGTTTCGTGGAAACCGCTGAAGAGGCCGAGCTCATGGCCCGTGAGCTCGGCTATCCCGTGGCCCTGAAGGTCGTCTCCAAAGACATCCGCTCCAAGCACGAGGTGGGGGGAGTGGCCATGGACCTGGAAAGCAGGGAGGACCTGGAAAAGACGGCACCGGCCATGTGGGCCAGAGTCCAGAACATCCGTCCCGACGCCCACCTGGAAGGCTTCCTGATCCAGAAGATGGCCAGACGTCCGGGAGCCCACGAGCTGCTCCTGGGGATGACGACCAGCCACGAGTTCGGGCCGGTGATCATGTTTGGCCACGGCGGTCCGGCTGCCAGGCTGATCCGGGACATGGCCGTGGCCCTGCCGCCCCTGAACATGACCCTGGCCAAGGAGCTCGTTCAGAGGACCAGCATCTCCAAGCTGCTTCAGGGTTTTCAGGGCCAGCCCGGTGTTGACATGCAGGCCATCAGGCTGACCCTGGTCCAGATTTCCCAGCTGATCATCGATATCCCCCAGATCAAGAGCCTGAGCATCAATCCCCTCCTGGCCGACAAGGACGGGGTCCTGGCCCTGGATGCCAGGATCGCCCTGGAGGAGACCGATGTCCCGGGACCGAACCGCCTGGCCATCCGCCCCTACCCTGAGTACCTGGAAGAGGAAAAGGAGCTCAAAGACGGTCAGACCGTCCTCATCCGCCCCATCAGGCCTGAAGACGAACACACCCATGCCACGTTCATCAACATGCTCTCCTCTGAAGACCTGCGGATGCGCTTTTTCGGCTATGTGCACGACTTCCCGCACACGCAGCTGGCCAAGCTGACCCAGATCGACTACGACCGGGAAATGGCCTTCATCGCCACCACACAGAAGGAATCCCAGGAGACCCAGACCCTGGGTGTGGTCCGCTGCTTCTTTGATCCGGACAACATCTCCGCCGAGTTCGCCATCGTTGTTCGTACGGACCTGAAAATCAGCGGCCTGGGGACGATCCTGATGCAGAAGCTCATCGACTATTGCAAGTCCAGGGGGACAAGGGAGCTCATGGCCTATACCTTGAGGGAAAACAAAGGCATGCAGGCCCTGGGCAAAAAGCTGGGCTTCAGGGTCGAATCCCAGCCCGACGACCCGGAAACCATCGAGCTCAAGCTGAATCTGCAGGAGAGTTGAGGGAAGAGAGAATTCAGAATTCTGAATTCAGAATCCAGAATGGCGAATGAAAGGGACGAGAAACGAGAAGCTCAACACATTCTAAAATCTAAAAAAAAATCAGGACTTCAGCTCAAATGTCAGCAGACGGTGGTGCAAAAAAAAAAAAATATGAATTTTTTGGCTTCAGGTGACTGTCATAGCTCTTTGATCTTTCTGTCTTCATCATTCTTCATTCTTAA
>CAZNIP010000143.1:0-6497 GCA_964573115.1 uncultured Desulfohalobiaceae bacterium
CACTTATGATTCCTTTTCAGCCCGGCCGCTGGCCGGGCTGAAGGTCGAGGGTTGAAGGTTGAGGGGAGAAAAGATGCCCGAGGTGTCGGGAAGGGCTTCGACTCAGCCAGTCTGACCAGGGAAGAAACTCTGTCCAGTCACTGCATTTGTTGGCCTTCTTCCTGAAATTCGACACCCCAAACCTGAACACCTGTGATGAAGTTCATACGAGTCCAAGCTTGTCTTGATGTCTGCAGCAAAATTCTCTAGGCTCTACATTGACTTTTTGTGCTTTGAGGTCAGCAAACACCGCGGTTCAATCTTTCAACAATCTTACGGAGTCCACATTCCATGCAAGAGCTTGATTACATTTTTTCGCCCCATTCAGTGGCCGTGATCGGTGCCTCCACCACCCCAGGCAAGGTGGGGTTCGATATTTTCAAGAACATCCTCAGGGGCGAGTACACCGGAGTGCTCTATCCGGTGAACCCCAAGGCCAACTCAATCCTCAGCGTCAAGGCCTATCCTTCGGTCAGGGAGATCCCCGGGGAAGTGGATCTGGCCATGATCATCCTTCCTCCCAAGCTGGCCTTGAAAGCGGTTGAAGACTCCATTGAAAAAGGCGTGGGGGGCATCGTCATCGTCTCCGCCGGATTCCGGGAGGTCGGAGGAGAAGGCCTGGATGTGGAGAACAAGATCGTCGAGCTCTGCCGGGAAGCCGGTGTCAGGCTGATCGGCCCGAACTGCCTGGGAGTGATCAACCCGGTTCAGTCGGTCAGGCTGAACGCCAGCTTCTCGACCAGAATGCCGGATGTCGGGAACATCTCTTTCATTTCCCAGAGTGGGGCCCTGTGCACCTCTGTGCTCGACGTGGCCGCAGACCGGCAGTTCGGCTTTTCCAAGTTCATCTCCATCGGCAACAAGGCTGACGTGGATGAGCTCGATCTGCTCCAGTACCTGCATCGGGATCCGGACACCGAAGTGATCATGATGTACATCGAGGAGCTCCGCCGGGGGCCGGAGTTCATCGAGGCCGTGAAGAAGATCACCTCCGGCCCCAGGAGGACCCCGATCCTGGCCATCAAGTCCGGCCGGACCACGGCCGGGGCCAAGGCCGCGTCATCGCACACCGGGTCCCTGGCCGGCTCAGAAGGGGTCTACGACGCCATCTTCAAGCAGTCCGGGATCATCCGGGTGGACAGCATCAACGACCTGTTCGATTTTGCCGGGGTCTTCACCTACAAGCAGGAGAGCCAGCTGGGCAAGGTGACCCGCAAGCTCCCAGCCGGGAACAGGGTGGCCATCGTGACCAATGCCGGCGGCCCCGGGATCGTGGCCACGGACATGACTGTCTCTTCCGGCTTGAAGCTGGCCGAGTTCAATGAGGAGACCGTGGAGACCCTGGCCAGCCATCTGCCGGCCACGGCCAACCTCAACAACCCGGTGGACATCATCGGGGACGCCGCCCAGGAGCGCTACGAGCACTCCCTGAGGGCCGTGATCCGGGACGAGGGCGTGGACGGGGCCGTGGTCATCCTGACCCCCCAGTCCATGACCAATGCCCTGGCCACCGCCGAAGCGGTGGTCAAAGTGGCCAGGGATTCCAACAAGCCCATCCTGTGCTGCTTCATGGGGGTGGTTGACGTGTCCCAGGGAGTCCAGTACCTCCAGAAGCACGGCTACCCGGTCTTCAGGTTCCCGGAAAACGCAGCCAGGGCCTTTGGCGTTCTCTACCGCTACTCCAGGTGGCTCAACCGCCAGCAGCTGGCCGAGTTCAACCTGAAGCACGACTTCAAGAGCGCCAGGGACATCATCGAGGGCTGTCTTCAGAGGGGCAAGACGAGGCTCGGGGAGCTGGACGGTCTGGGTCTCTTGAAGTGCTACGGCTTTGACGTCTTGCCCACCGAGCTGGCCACGGATGCGGATCAGGCCGTGAGCATCGCCTCAGGCATGGGCTTCCCGGTGGTCATGAAGATCGTCTCCGAGCAGATCCTGCACAAGTCGGACGCCGGCGGGGTGGTCGTGAACATCGAAGACGAGGATCAGGCCCGGGATGCTTTCGAGTCCATCCTGAGCAGGGCCAAGGCCTACGATTCTGAGGCTGTTCTGGAAGGGGTCCTGGTCCAGAAGATGGCTGAAAAAGGGACTGAGGTCATCATGGGCCTGAACCGCTACCCGCTCTTCGGCCCCCTGATCGTCTTCGGGCTCGGGGGGATCTTTGTGGAGGTCTTTCAGGACGTCGACTTCAGGCTGGCCCCCATCGGGAGGAACGAGGCCAGGAGCATGGTCCGGGGCATTCAGGGCTTCAAGCTCCTGAGCGGTTTCAGGGGCCAGGACAAGGCGGACATCGAACAGCTGGAAAAGCTGCTGGTCGGACTGTCGGACATGGCCCTGCAGCATCCCCAGATCGAGGAGATGGACATCAACCCCCTGCTGGTCCACGCCAAAGGCCAGGGAGCCACGGTGGCCGATTGCAGGATCATCCTCAAGTCCGATGCCGTGACCGCTGAATGACCGGGTCTTGAGCCCTGGCATGAAACTTCATCACAGGTGTACAGGTGCCGGGATCCAGACCCGGCACCGGTTCTTGTATGGATTCACGAGGAGGCCTGCTCCTGGTCGAGCAGGGCATAGACCTCCTCACCCGTGACTTCGTCCTCGGCAATGAGCTTTTCAGCCAGCCGGTCCATGACCTCCCGTCTGGTGGACAACAGCTTTTCCGCCTTGGTGTAGGCCTCGTTGAGCAAGGACTCGACCTCGTTGTCCACGTCCTGGGCCGTGCTCTCGCTGTACTCCCTGGGCTTGCCCAGCTCTTCCCCAAGAAAGACCTGATCTCCCTTGCTGCCCAGAGCCATGTGCTCGAACCGGCCGGACATGCCCCACTCCAGGACCATGCGCCTGGCCATCTGGGTGGCCTGCTGGAGGTCGTTTCCGGCCCCGCTGGTCGCGGTTTCAAAAACCAGGACTTCTGCAGCCCGGCCGCCCATCATCACCGCCAGACGGTCCAGGAGATAGCTGCGGTCAAAGATGTACTTCTCGTTCTCCGGAAGCTGCTGCGTGACGCCCATGGACTGGGTCCGGGGCACGATGGACACCTTGTGAATGGGGTCAGCCCTGGGAAGCTGAGCCCCGACGATGGCATGGCCTGACTCGTGGTAGGCCACGATCCTCTTCTCTTCCTCGGTCATGGACAGGCCCTGGCGAACCAGGCCCATGAGGATCTTGTCCCTGGCCTCTTCGATGACCTGGTTGCTGATGGTCTGGGCCTCTTTACGGGCCGCCAGGAGAGCCGCTTCATTGAGCATGTTCTCCAGGTCCGCCCCTGAGAACCCCGGCGTTCCCCTGGCCAGGCGGTCCAGATCGACGTCCTCGTCGAACTCCTTGTTGTTGGCGTAGATGGTCAGGATCTCCTTCCGGTCCTGGGTGTTGGGCAGGTCGACCATGATCCTGCGGTCGAAACGACCGGGACGCATCAGGGCCGGATCAAGGATGTCCGGCCGGTTCGTGGCGCACATGACGATCACGTCCTGGTTGGCTTCAAAGCCATCGAGCTCGGACAGGAGCTGGTTCAAGGTCTGCTCCCGCTCGTCATGACCACCGCCCAGCCCGGCGCCCCGACTCCGGCCGATGGCATCGATCTCATCGATGAAGATGATGCTCGGGGCATTCTTCTTGGCGTCCTCGAACAGGCTGCGAACCCGCTTGGCCCCGACCCCGACAAACATCTCCATGAAGTCGGACCCGGTGATGGAGAAAAAAGGGACATCCGCCTCCCCAGCCACGGCCCTGGCCAGGAGGGTCTTCCCTGTTCCGGGCGGGCCGACCAGCATGACCCCTTTGGGCACCTTGCCCCCGAGGCTGCGGATCCTCCCGGGCTCTTTGAGGAAGGAGACCACCTCCTGGAGCTCGGTCTTGGCCCCCTGGGACCCGGCCACGTCGTCAAAGGTCGTGTCCTCCTGGCTGCGGTCGTACTTCTTGGCCTGGCTCTTGCCGATGGAGAAGAGACCGCCGCTCTGGCCCTGCATGCGCTTGTACTGCATGTACCCGACAAAGATGAGAAAGAGGAAGGGCAGCAGGAGAATGATCGAGGTCCAGAAGGACCCTTCCCTCTCAGGCAGGGTCTGGACCTCCACCTTATGTTCCCGAAGGGTCTTCAAAAGATCAGGATCCCCGAAAGAGGGCACATAGGTCACAAATGAGGTGTATTCAACCGCGCCAGAGTCCCGACCCTTCATCTGGGCAGGCTCTTTCAGCGTGCCCTCGATCTCGTCGCCCTGAACAGTGACCGTCTGGACGTTGCTGTTTTCAAGGTGCTCGACGAAGGTGGTGTACGTGATCTGCTGGACCTGAACCGTGTGCAGGGTGTACTGCCATCCAAACAAGAGCAGGATGAGCAGGAGAATGATGCCCCAGCGGGTATCGAAACGGTTCATGCAACGCTCCTTGGTCAGCGCAGCCTCTGGCTGCGGAATCATTGAGTTTCAACATGACAGGAAACAGTAAACAGCCTGGATGGTCTGTCAACGAATGCTGGGCTCAGGCTCGTTCTGCTGCAGAAGAATTGACGCCCGGCCGACCTGAAGGCTAACGTATCATTGTTGGACTCTGTGCCCAAATGTTCCTGAAGCCTGCCCAGGGAGGCCTCTCATGACCGATTTACCGTTGAACGTCGAGTCTGTTTCGGATTTCGTCCGCAGAGCCCGAGAGCTCATCACCGGGTCCGGGACCCGGGAGGTCCAGTTCCTGTGCGATCTGAGCCGGGATAAAGTGACCCGCAATGCCGCAGAGATCATGCAAGAGTTTTCCCGGCGTCTCTCAGTCCCTGAGGGTGTCGGGATGGCCCAGGCTGTGGACGGTCAGCTCGCACATCCAGAGGCTGGCCTGGACCAGATTCTGGCCCAGCTCCAGGCTGCCCGGCCTGGAGCAGGCTCATCAGCCGAGTCCCTTGATCCATCCTGGGACGAAACCAGCCAGATTTTCGGCGAGGTTCCGGTGGTCGGGGATCTGGAGGCCACGGAGCGATCCGCTGGGGAAGAGACGCAGGGTGATCTCTTTCGGGAGCTCATCGTGGCCGTCCGGCTGAGGCAGCTCCTGGAGGAGCGCGGGCAGAACCACGGGAACCACCTCAAGCAGATCCGGGATATCCTGAGCTTCATGTCCGAGCGCCGCCCGGAATTTGTCCTCGTGGTCGAGCCACTGCTGCGGATCGTGGCCGATCAGAGCTTTGCCATTCTTGAACGGGGGCGAGCCAGCAGGGCTCTGGTGAACAGCTTCAATATCGAGCAGATCCTCATGTTTGCCGCCTTGAGCCAGGTCTTTTCCGAAGCGGAAAAGCAGTACGTCTTTTCCTGGCTGACCGCCTATCAGAAGCTCTACCGCAGGCTCGAATCCGTGATCTACGACCAGAAAGCGGAAAAGGTCACGGTGGCCGCAAAGTGGTTCAACGCCACGCTGACCGCGCTTCGAAAAACGGGCCGGGCCCCTTTTGACGTCTTCGAGCTGTCCAGATTTGTCCAGGGGTACGCCCAGGCCATCCTGCACGACGACCGGACCACGGCCCTGGACCTTGGCAGGGCTCTGGTCCTGACCACGAACAACGAGGACATCATCCGCGGACTGCACGAATTCCTCAGAAACAGGGGTGGCGACCGGCCAGACGCCGGGCAGATCAAGGAGATCTACAGGTTCATCTTTGAGGTCATGCAGGACTACAGGATGATCTGCATGGAGAAGAAGAAGGCCCAGCTTCGGATCAAAGGGACGTTTGCCAGGATATCCCACCTCAGGCGGGACATGGAGAGGATCGTCTCCGGGGATCCCGGGAGCCGTCTCTCCACCCCGGTGCTCGGCCGCAGGCAGGAGCACGCCCTGGGCGAGGAGACCAGGGTCAACCTGGAGAGGAACGGCCTGCTGCATCTGTTCGAGATCTGGCCGCTGCCGGTGAACTCCCAGAACCTGTTCAACGAGGTCTGCCTGCTCAAGGGGATGATTCCCAGGGATTCGGATCACACCATGGGCTTTCTCCTCTACATCGAGAAGTTCCTGGAGTTCCTGATGCGCCTGGACCGGCTCGGCATCAGGGTGGTCAGGCACGACACCCTGGACGACCTCCTGACCAACGCCTATCAGATCCATGTCCTGCACCTGCTCAAGGAGGGCATGTACCTCGGGTCCACCGGCTTCTGGCGCTCACCCAATCAGAGGCCGCCGGCCGTGATCTGCATCACCAACCCCGGGGCCATGATGAACTGTTTGAACCTGCCCATGCGACACATCAATTTCAGGATCTTCCTGGGCACCGGGCAGTTCTACGAGTCACCGTTCATCCTGGACTCCACAGAGCGCTACGGCTCCATGGACGAACAGGGCGGACCGGAGCAGCTCTTCATGCGCCCGGGCCTGTTCTTCCTGGACATCCCGGCGGAGATCGAAAAGCACTGGAGAAAAGTTCAGCAGGTCCAGCAGAAGAGCCCGCACTTCGGGAACCTGGTTCAGATGAGGGCCCAGAAGGGCTGAGG
>CAZNIP010000144.1:0-6480 GCA_964573115.1 uncultured Desulfohalobiaceae bacterium
CCCTCTTCCTCCTCTTCGTCGTCCTCCGCGCCTCTGCGACTCTAGAGAGGAGCGGGAGCGACGAACGGGCGAGAGATCAATCTTGTCTTCTCTTCCAGCCGTACCCACTGTCTTCAGTGTGCGCCAAGCTCATGCCTCAGGCAGGGCTGAAACCCGACACCTGAACACCTGTGATGAAGTTTCATACTCGGATCGAGAGGGCACCACACGGCCTCAATCCCTATCATGACCACCTGGCCGATATCCTGGACGTGTCTGCATGTTCGTGCTTGCCCGCCCATGGCCGTGACCTCAGAGCGGCGATACTGGAAACGAACTGGAACATATCATTAACTCAAGATCACGAGCCAGTGTCAAGATGTTTTCATGACCTTGTCCCGACTCGAGTGAACCCCTTGTGCGGGGAACGAACCCGTCTTTCATCCAAGGGCATCCAGGGAGGCATCATACAGGGGAGACAGCCCGGCGTTCCGCAAACGGAGCTGCTGCTCCGGCATGGGGACCGGGCCGTCTCAGGAGGATGGTTCAGGATGGCCTGAATCGCCAGGGTCGGGCATGGCTCTGGCGGGACGTTTCAGGGTTCCTGCAGAAAGGGGTAGCGGAAGTCCTGCGGCGGATCGAAGGTCTCCTTGATCGATCGCTGAGAGACCCAGCGCATGAGGTTGAAAATGGATCCGGCCTTGTCGTTGGTTCCAGAGGCCCTGGCTCCGCCAAAGGGCTGCTGCCCGACAACCGACCCGGTGGGCTTGTCGTTGATGTAGAAGTTGCCTGCTGCGTTGGTCAGGATATCCGTGGCCTGGTCGATGGCCTTGCGGTCCCTGGCAAAGACCGCCCCGGTCAGGGCATAGGGGCTGGTCTGGTCGCACAGGTGAAGAACGTCCGCAAATCCGGTGTCGTAGACATAGAAGGTGACCACAGGACCGAAGATCTCCTCTTCCATGGTCTTGAACCTGGGGTTGTCGGCCAGAATGACCGTAGGCTGAATGAAGTAGCCGACGGAATCGTCGGTTTCGCCGCCAGCCAGAATGTGGGCGTCGGGTGCGTTCCTGGCGTGCTCGATAAAGCCCTTGATCTTGTCGAAGGAGCGCTTGTCGATCACGGCGTTGACAAAGTTGGAGAAGTCTTCAACATCCCCCATCTTGATGTCCCTGACAGCCTCAATGGTCTTTTCCTTGATCTGCGGGTAGAGAGCTTTGGGGATGTAGACCCTGGAAGCGGCAGAGCACTTCTGGCCCTGATACTCGAAGGCCCCCCTGACAATGGCCGCGACCACGGCATCGATGTCGGCCGACTCGTGGACGACAATGAAGTCCTTGCCACCGGTCTCCCCGACGATCCTGGGGTAGGTGCGGTACCGTTCAATGTTCTGGCCCACAGTCCGCCACATGTTCTGAAAGGTTGAGGTCGACCCGGTGAAATGGATTCCGGCCAGGTTTTCGTTCCCCAGAGCCGGCGGCCCGACAACGGACCCCTGTCCAGGGATGAAGTTGATGACCCCATCCGGGAGTCCGGCCTCCCTGAGGATCTGCAGGACATGATAGGCCGGGTAGACCGCTGATGAGGCCGGCTTCCACAGGGCCACATTGCCCATCAGGGCCGGAGCCGTGGGCAGGTTTCCGGCAATAGCCACGAAGTTGAACGGCGTGACCGCCAGGACAAACCCTTCCAGGGGGCGGTGCTCGAGCCTGTTCCAGGTGCCAGCGGGGGAGTAAGGGGGTTGTTCTGCATAGAGCTGGTAGAGGAACTCGGAATTGAAGTTCAGAAAATCGGTCAGCTCGCAGACGGCTTCGATTTCGGCCTGATGGATGTTCTTGCCGATGCCGAGCATGGCAGCGGCGTTCATGGTGGCTCGATAGCGACCGCTGATGAGGTGGGCGGCCTTCTTCATCACCGCCACCCTGGTCTCCCAGGGCGTCCGGGACCATTCCTGCCAGGCCTTCTGGGACGCCTTGATGGCGTCGAGAACTTCCTGCTCTCCCGCCAAATGACAGCTGGCCAGGGCATGCCCGTGATTGTGGGGCATGACGACCTGGGCCGTGTTTCCGGTCCTGATCTCTTTGCCCCCGATGAGCAGGGGGATTTCGATCTCCTGACTGCGCATCTCCCTGAGCCGTTCCTTGATTTCGGCTCTTTCCGGGGAGCCAGGCTCGTAGAGCAGCGCAGGTTCGTTGACCGCTTGCGGGACTCGGGCTCTTTGATTCATGAGGTCATCCTCCTCTGAGGCGATGTGTGTTGCTGTCCAAGTTGCCGCGACCCGGCCGGCGGACCGGATTGGTCAGCATCCCGGCACAGCCTGCCGATGATGTCGCCGAGGGCGTGAAAGAATTCAGAGGTGAACCGGCAGAGGTTCTTTTCCACCAGGCCCCATTCATCACGGCTGGCTTGGACTTGAAGGTGAAAGAGGTCTTCGGCGCCGTCGACCCCCCAGGTCCACAGGAAGTTCATGGTCTTTCCCAGGTGCTGCATTCGTGAGGTGACGCTCTTTGTGTACTCAGGCGTCAGGACCTCGGCATTCCGTATTCGGCTGAAGAGCAGGGGAATCAGGGGCTGCCTGACCGTGTTCAGGCAGGCCTCTTTTTTGAATCGGGTCATGAACTCGAAGTGTTCACGTCCATCGGTGTTGAACTGGTCGGAGAGGCGATCGTGCCGGTTCTTGACAGTCCAGGAACCATCGGCAAAATGGACATGAATTTCACGGGGATTGATCATCAGATCCCCGACAAGGCTGTATTCGGCATGATCGGCGTACTGGCCGGCACAGAGCATGGCCGCTTCCAGCAGCCTGGCCGTGAGGAGCTGCTGGAGGCAGCTTGACTGGTCCAGGTCTGCCTCGATGCGGCAAAGGGCACGCTCAAGGCAGGGTTCATTGATGCGTCGGACTGCATGAGCCCTGTCCAGTTCTGCGTTGATGATCAGCGCTGCTTCCTTTTGACTGATTGGACACGATGCGGCCGACGAGGATGATTGTGCCTCGTGGACAAGGAACATGGACAGCCCCCTGGTCGTTTTCTGGCGTCTTAATTGACATCAACGAAGTCCTCTGTCATAGAGAGACATCGTTTCAGGCTGTGAAGCACAGGAATTAAAGTGAATGTAGGTCGTCCATCAAGCCATGTCAAATTTGACATGAATGGCTGCTGAAATGAGCATGGACCACGAAAGCAGAGCACACAGGACTTTTTGCCCCCGCTCCAAAGTCTGGATAGAAGACGCCGAGGGGAATGTCGTTCTTGGTCCTGGACGATACTGCATTCTGGAGTCTGTCCAGAGACTCGGCTCGCTCCAGGCAGCCGCCAGGGAGCTGGGCATGGGGTACAAAGCGCTGTGGGCCCGGATCACCGCGACCGAGCGTCGCCTCGGTCACCCCCTGCTGGTCAAGGACAGGTCCGGTTCCAGGCTGACCCCTGAGGCTGAAGATCTCATGAGGCGGTACCTGCGCATGAACCGACTGGTCTCAACCGAATGCGACGAGGTCTATGACCACGTCATCAGGGAGTCTCTGGAAGGACATGAAGCCGACCAGGACTGAAGGTGCTGCCAAGGGCCAGGCCAGGAATCTCCGGAATGCGGGAGGACCAGGGCTCGATCGCGGCCTGACGTTCTCACCTTCCTGTTGAGAGCTCCTTTCGGGACCTGCAAGACCCTCTACTCCGCGTCCAGCTTCAGGCGACAGGCCTGGGCAAAGTCCTCGGGAAAATGGCCGTTGATGAAGCGGTGCTGGGCCTCGCTGAAAGACCCGGGCGACCACGGCAGCCTGGGCAGGAAAGAGTACAGGAGCCTCTGGGACGTCCCTCTGTCCGTGAATCGCTTTGAGTATTCGATGGACGTGACCATCTTCGCCCCCAAGCGTTCCAGGATCGACAGGGCCAGGAGCATGACCCTGTCCAGGGAGGACCTGCAGGCGGTGTCCGCTTCAAGGATGCTGCCCACGGGACGAAGGGGCATGAGCTGCAGCTCCCACTGGGACACCTGCGCCTTGGGAACGAAGAGGATGACCTGGTCGTCCTCATGCACGACCAGGCTGCAGGGGCCTTGACGGCCGTCAGTTCGCCTGTTGGAGTGAATGCAGCGAATCAGGTCCTCAAACAGGTCCCGGCCGGTTTCACGACCGTAGGCCCTGGTCGCCTCAGCCACCATGTCCCCGCTGGCAAAGGCCGGCATCGACTCTCCTGTCATCTCACCGTTGTCCACCATCCGGACCTGATCCGGGATCATGGCGTTCTGCTGGTGAATCTGCTGATGCGAGGCATGCAGCCGATATCCGCTCGGGGCGACATCGAACCCGAAGTTCCATCCCCACAGTGATGCGTTCAGGAAGGGCTGACGCCGATTCCCGGACAGGCTGTCCAGGATTTTCAGGCGCAGCGTCTCCAGTTCCTGGATCGAGAGGGCAGCTTCGGGAGGACCCAGGTCCAGATCCCGGGCCAGGCGGATGTAGCAGCGCTGATAGTACAGGTGCCGCAAACCCCGCATGTCGGCAGGAGAAAGATCGCCTATCCGGTAGGTGATCCTGTCGTTGGCCATGTTGGCGGCGTAGTGGCCCCAGGGGATATAGCTGTTCCGCCGGAAATACTCAAAAATGTGCGTTCCATGGCCCGGCCCGCCAACGTCGCCAACGATCTCACTGCCGCCCTGGACTCCCGGGCGCAGGACCATGGCCTCCTTGAGCTCGTCGGGAAGACAGGGGTTGTTGGCCACCGCCTCGAACAGGTCCCGGTCATGGATCACCGCTCTGGGAGAACCCTGCCCGTCCAGGGCATAGGCCAGCTCAGGGAGCCTGGGGTCGTCGGGAGAAGGCTGGATCGAGCAGGCCATGTGGGCCAGTTGAATCAGGTCCTCCCTGTCCCTGGACGTGACGGCCAGAGCCAGGAGGACAGGGCCGGGCAGGGAGCCGAACAGGGCCCGGGCCGATTGGGAGGTGACTCCGTGCTCCTTGGCCCAGGCGTTCAGGGATTCGGTCATGGAGACGCGGGAGGGTGGCCTCAGGGTGATCGAAGAGGGGTCCTTGGCTCTGGGCTCGGCCCAGGAGGCATCGATGAAGGTGGTCCCTCTGAAGGGAAAGACATTGGGGATCTCATACACGGTGGAGGCCCTGGACACAGGGACCTCTCCCCGGGGAAAGTTGGCCTGGTTCAGGACCGGGGTTCCATCCGGAAGCCGGCCCAGTGGCAGGAGGACATCGCGCTGCCTCACGTTGTCCACCAGGTAGGACGGCCTGTGGACGCCAAACCGGAAACGGCCCTCAGGGGTGACGCAGGTGCGGAGCTTCATGATCGGATCTCCTGGAAACGTGTTCTACCTTTGACGCATCATGCCAGAGGCTTCTTCAACAAAGGGACAGCCGACGCCCTCTTGAGGTCATTGCAGGTTCTGTCTGGCCAGGTAGCCCTTCATCCGAACCGAGCGGAGCATGAGCCAGAAAAAGATCCCGCCGAGGAGCATGAAGACCAGGTTCAGCCCCAGGGCCCCGGTCATGGCCGCCCAGTTGACCGCTCCGCTCTCCAGGACCTCACGCATGCCCTGAAAAACATGGGTGGACGGCAGGCACATGGAGACGGCCTGCAACCAGTCCGGCAGGACATGCACCGGGTAGAACACGGCCGACAGCGGCTGAAGCAGGAAGGGCATCCCCCAGATCAGGGCCTCGGCAGCCCGGCCGTAGCGCAGGATGATGCCCATGGTGAACAGGCCAACGGCCCATCCGAAGAGGAGCAGGTTGCCGTAGAAAGGCACCAGGCTCACACCCAATCGCAGCAGGTCGAACTCGTAGAGGATCAGGGCCAGGGTGGCCAGGAGCACGGTGGTGACCGCAGACTTGAGCACGCCAACCAGGCAGAGGCCGCTGATGAACTCCGGAATGCTCAAGGGGGTGATGAAGAGGTTGATGAAGTTCCGGACCCAGAACTCCTCTGTCATGGACAGGGATATGGCCTGTTGGGAGCGGTAGAGCACATCCCAGAGGATCATCGCCCCGATGAAGAAGAGAACGGTCTCGGACAGGGCCAGTTCCTGAAGATAGAGGGTGATGTAGCCCCAGACAAAGAGATCCATCACCGGCCAGAAGAAGATTTCCATGACTCTGGCCGGGCTGCGCCGGTGCAGGTAAGCGTGGCGGAGGACAATGGCCAGGATGCGTTCGAACATGGCCCTGGACATTCAGCCCTCACCGTCGGCCATGGCGATGAAGAGCTCTTCCAGGGATTCGGCCCGGGCCTGGCTGATGAGCTCCCGGGGTGAGCCGTCGCTCACGATGCGCCCCCTGGACATGAAGATGACCCGTTCGCACATCCTCTGGACCTCATGCATGTTGTGCGAGGTTGTGACCAGAGTCACCTGCTTTTCCTGCTGGACCTTGAGCAGGGTCTGCCTGACCTTGGCGGCGATGTTCGGGTCCAGACTGGCCGTGGGTTCGTCCAGAAAGAGGATCTCCGGGTCGTTCAAGAAGGCCTTGCACAGATTGAGCCGGGTCAGCTGCCCGGA
>CAZNIP010000145.1:0-6478 GCA_964573115.1 uncultured Desulfohalobiaceae bacterium
CTTCCTTCCACTGCCGGTCTGATCGGAGTCATGCCGCTGACTGGTGCTCTCGTCCTCGTGTGGATGTACTTGGAAAACAAGGGGGACTCAGAAATCATGCAGAGCTTCGCCAAAGGAGCCCTTTGGGGAATCCTGCCCAGCATCCTTTTCTTCCTTGTAGCCCTATTCTGTTTCAAAAAGCATTATTCGCTGCCCATCGTCCTTGTCTCGAGTTTTGGAGTGTGGATGGCAGCAGCATTTGTCCATCAATGGATTCTGAAATGAAAGAAGAGAATTTTCCAACAACCACCTCCACGGTACGTCGCTATACGCGCCGACCGTGAGGTGAAGCGTTAGTGTGTAGAATATGGCTATACGTCCTGTCCTCAAACTGCAGCGCCGCGGTGCAGAATACAAGTTGAGTTCTGCTCTCTGGCAGCAATGTGCTCCTATCGGATAAAGAAGGCCCCAGTCGCCTGCAAAGCGGGTTTGAAGTAGAGATCGGCAACCCCTCTGCCACCTGACAGACCATAGGGTCGCTGTGAGCAAAAAAGTGACGCTTTCAGCGGTCTCTTTTTGGCCTCAACGTCATCGGTCAGCCTTCACCCCTTGACCCGCGGGATATCCTTCCAGCGCGTGGTGAACTCCGGCGACATTTTATCCCGCCGCATCTCCCACCCCTTGTTCAGCCCGGCGGATGCATACTGCAGGGTGTCTTTGCCGTACCTGGCATTGATGTGGTCAAGGGCCTTCATCAGCTGGCCGGCTTTGTCCTGGTCCTGCGCTTCGGTTTCCCAAAAGGTGAGCTGCCGGGCTGACTCCGGCTGCAGGTCTGTCAGCAGCACCCCCGTCTTCTTGAAAGCGTAGCCCTCTTTGTAAATCTGCTCTAAAAGCCCGAGGGCGGCAGTGAGCATGGGCTGGGTATGGTTTGTGGCTCGATGCAGGCAGGTGGAGATGCACGGCGAGTACTGCGGTTCTGACTTGAACCGGTTGGTGTGCAGAAAGACGTGCAGGCAGCCGGCGATCTGGCCATTTGCCCGAAGCCGGCGGGCCGCGCTCTGGACATGGCTGGTCAGGGCCTCGCGCAGCTCAGCAAGCTCGGTCACCGGGCGGCCGAAGGAGCGGGAACGAACCAGGCTCTTGGCCGGCTGCGGCTGAGTCTCCAGCTCGACACAGGGCACTCCCTGCAGCTCCAGCAGGGTGTGCAGGCCGACGATGGTCAGCTTCTTCTTGACCCAGGAATGATCAGCCTCCTTGAGGTCGTAGGCGCTGTGGATGCCGTAGCTGTGCAGCAGCCTGGCGTACCTGCGGCCGATCCCCCAGATGTCTTCGACCTGAAAGCTCTTCAGAAAGGAGTCCTTGTCCTGTCGCTGCTCCAGGTTGAACACGCCGTCAAATTCTGAAGTGGTCTTGGCCAGCTTGTTGGCCACCTTGGCCAGGGTCTTGGTCCTGGCCAGGCCGATGGACACCGGGATGCCGGTCCGTTTTTTGATCTCTTTCCTGATCATCCGGGCGTATGATTCGAGATCCATGTGCCATGTGCCGGAAAAGGCCAGAAAGGCCTCGTCATGGGAGTAGATTTCGATCTCCGGCGTGAAGGAGGCCAGAACGGTCATCACCCGGTCTGACATGTCCGAGTACAGGGCGTAGTTGGACGAAAACACCTGGACCCGGTGCTTGATGAAGAAGTCCTTCCACTTGAAGGCCGGGGCGCCCATGGGCAGGCCGAGCTTCTTGACCTCGTTGGACCTGGCCACCACGCAGCCGTCGTTGTTGGAGAGGACCACCACGGGCCTGCCTTCCAGATGGGGCTGGAAGACCCGCTCGCAGGAGACGTAAAAGTTGTTGCAGTCCGCCAGGGCGAACAAGGGTCGCTCATGCCTGGAGCAGGTGGAGGACATGGATCACTCTTTCCCTCATCTCTCTCGTGATCCGGCCAGCAGGCAGACATGGGCTTCACTGTCGAACTGCTTGAAGAGTTTGGAGTTCACGGCCGCGATCTTGTTTACGTTAAGGTAAACAAAAAGCAGCAAACATGCAACGTGAGGAGACTGACCTGGATCTGACCGGGAGGGTGGTGATTCGCCAGGCTTGTTGGCTTGCCAAGGGCATGGAGATTTGAAACTGTTATTGAGGCTGTTGCGATCCTGGCAGCAGGGCTGGGATTCTGATTTCCAAGTTTTCAACCTCATCTGATTACCGGAGGTTTTATGTGCGGCCGATTCGGCTTGTGGCCTGACCCGCAGGAGGTGCAGTCTCATTTTCAACTCCAGGAGCCGCTGCCCCTGGGGCCGCGGTACAACATTGCCCCTGGGCAGGAAATTCTGGCCATAGGTCAGGACTCAAACCAGGTGCGCAAGCCGAGCATGCTGCACTGGGGCTTGATTCCGCACTGGGCAAAGGAAGCGAAGACCGGCTACAAGATGATCAACGCCAGGGCCGAATCCTTGTGGGCCAAGCCGGCATACAAGGCTGCAGCCAAACGGAGGCGCTGCCTCATCCCGGCCAGCTGCTTCTTTGAGTGGAAACGGAAAGAGCAGGGGGCCAAGCAGCCCTACTGCATCCGCCCCAAAAATGGCGAGCTCTTTGCCTTTGCCGGGATCTGGGAACACTGGGAGGACTCTCAGTCAGGGCAGGTCATCAACTCCTGCGCCATCGTCACCACCCAGGCCAATGAGGCCGTGTCCGAGCTGCATGACCGCATGCCGGTCATCGTATCACCGGCTGACTATGATGTCTGGCTGGACCGCCGGGTCGAACAGCCCGAAAACCTCCAGGACCTGCTTGAACCCTCCCCAAACGGCGAGCTCGCAATGTATCCGGTCAGCACCGAGGTCAACAGCCCGAAGAACGACCATCCCGGTGTGATCGAGCCGGAAGGAGACAAGGATATTTAGGGACCTCAAAGCTCATATAAAAATATGGATTGCTTTGGAATAGAGCTGCCCTCTTGTCTAAAACCCCATCCTGGGCCTGCAGGTCATCATTCAAATTTTATTTGACTGGATTCAAATTTGACTTGATTTTTCCATCTCCCTGACATGCCTACATCCTCCCTGAGACATGTAACATCTTGAAATATCCATTTCCAGGTTCGACTGTTTTTGGTGCGGAACTTGCTTTCAAATATGGCCTTATGGAATATCCATGCGGAGTACAACCTCGACGAGCAGGAAGCTTTTGATGACGACTAGGAAACCCACCTACCAAGAACTGGAAAACAGGGTCAGGCAGCTTGAGGGTCAACTCGCTCAATGTTCTCAAGTCACCGAAGAGCAGCTGATCCGTTTGAAGTATATGGAGTCTGTCTTCCACAATGGCCCGGTAGCTATCGTCACTCTGGACCGCGACCACCGGATCGTTGACTGGAACCCGGGTGCTCAGGAAATCTTTGGCTACTCAAAGGGTGAAGTCCTGGGCCGGGATCTCGACGATCTCGTCAGCGGGCCAGAGGTCGACCGTGAGGCCCGCGCCAACACCACAAAAGTTTTGGCTGGCCAGAATCTCTACCCTTTCGAGGCTCTTCGATTCAGCAAGTGCGGCAGCCCCATTCATCTCCTTGCCTCAGCAGTTCCAATCTTTATTGAAGGTGAGCTGAAAGGTCTTGTGGCCATGTATGCCGACATCTCCCAGCGCAAGCATGCCGAAGAAGGCCTCAAGAGGATCCTGGATGCTACAGACGACGGCATCTGGGATTATAACCTCGTCACAGGTGAGTTCCGATACTCCGACCGCTGGGCGGAAATGCTGGGTTTCTCCCAAGGTGAGGTGTCCAACTTCGGCTGTTTTTGCGATAGCAATACGCATCCCGAGGATATTGAGAGATTCCGGAGGGCTTTTGCCGACTACCTGGAGGGTCGTGCTGAGAGCTACGCTATCGAGTTCCGCCTCAAGACCAAGAATGGGGGCTACAAATGGATCTATTCCCGGGGCAAGGT
This sequence comes from uncultured Desulfohalobiaceae bacterium, assembly GCA_964573115.1. Classification (GTDB taxonomy): domain Bacteria; phylum Desulfobacterota; class Desulfovibrionia; order Desulfovibrionales; family Desulfothermaceae; genus CAYOID01. Next base: position 3,918 of record CAZNIP010000145.1, read on the forward strand.
CGTGGAATGGAGCAGGGACGGTACCCCGGTCCGTGTGGTTGGAGCCCATACGGACATTTCTGAACAGAAGCACGCTGAGCAGGCTTTGCGGTCCAAAGAGCAGCTCTTGGCCAAATCTCAGGAGATAGCTCACCTGGGTAGTTGGGTGCTCGAGAGTGACACGCAGCACCTTTACTGGTCTGACGAGGTCTACAGGATCTTTGGCATCCAGCCACATGACTTTCCAGCGAGCTATGAGGCTTTTCTAGAGCTGGTCCATCCTGAAGACAGGGCCATGGTGCACGACTTCTTTCGCAGTTCCATGTCCAAGGACCAGGAGAGCTATGATCTTGAGCACAGGGTTATTCGGAGGGATACAGGCGAGATCAGGCATGTGCACGAAAAGTGTGAGCATGAGCGCAATGCTGGTGGGCGGGTCGTTCGCTCCATCGGGATGGTCCACGACGTCACTGAATGGCGATCAGCTCAAAACAAGCTGCAGCAAGCCAAAAGACAGGCTGAGTCGGCTAACAGAGCCAAGTCCGAGTTCCTGGCCAACATGAGCCACGAGATCCGGACACCGCTGAACGGCATCATGGGCATGCTTCAAGTCCTGCAGATGACACGTCTGGACGAGGAGCAGGAAGAGTATGTGGCTATGGCCACGAAGGCCTCAAAGCGCTTGTCCCGGCTCTTGAGTGACCTCTTGGATCTCTCCAAGATAGAAGCGGAAAAAATGGAGCTCAGGGAAGAGGAGTTCTTGCTTTCGGAGGTCATGGAATCGATACGGGACATCTTCAGCCATGCCATCAAAGAAAATGACAACAGCCTCAGCTTGCACATCGATGAGAGGATCCCCTTGAGCCTCGTGGGCGACTCGACCAGGCTGACCCAGGTCCTTTTCAACCTTGTTGGCAATGCCGCCAAATATACGCGAAATGGAACAGTGGATGTCCAGACCTTTGCGTTGTCAAGCTCAAGCCCGGACACATGTCGCATCTTGTTCAGGGTCGAAGACACGGGTGTTGGAATCCCCGACAACCGTTTTCACAAGATCTTTGAAGCCTTTTCCCAGGTCAACACTTCTGGAGATCCCCATTCAAGGCAGTATGAAGGGGCTGGTCTTGGCCTGCCGCTGGTCAAACGGATAGTTGACCTCTTTGGCGGCAATATGTCCTTTGCCAGCGAGGAGGGTAAAGGGACAACGGTCTATGTGAGCTTAGAGTTCCAGCTTCCCGAATCAAGACAGTGGTCGCTGCAGGTTCATGAAACCGATGAGGACGAGGAGATCCAGCCTTTGAAGGTCCTTGTGGTCGATGATGACGAGGTCACGCGACTGCACATGAGCAGGCTTCTGGAGAAGCAGAAGCTGACGGTCAGGATAGCGGAAAACGGTGAAAGGGCCCTTGAAGAGTTGGCGAGAACCCAGTTTGACTGTGTTCTCATGGACGTGCAGATGCCGGTTCTGGACGGAGTGGAGACTACGAAGAGGATACGGGCTTCGAGAACATTATTTCAAGACGTCCCTATCATTGCCCTGACGGCCTATGCCATGTCTGGAGATAGAAAGATTTTTCTGCAGGCTGGCATGGATGATTACATTGCGAAGCCAGTAGAGGGCAAGGAGCTCATCGCTATCATCAAGAGAAATATCGAGAACATAACAGGTTGAGAGTAGGCTGGGAGGTTGAACATGTACCTGCCAACCCCGGACAGAGCTGGGGGCATCCCGGTCATGCAGGCCCTGAGCAGACGCCGCAGCGACTGGAGCTTTTCATCCGAGGATCTAAACCTGCAGACCCTGTCCGACCTGCTCTGGGCCGCCTTGGGGGTGAACCGCGAGAACGGCAACCGCACGGCACCCACAGCCAGGAACCGACAGGAGATCACCGTTTACTGCGCCATGGATGATGGGTGTTATCGCTACGATGCGGACAGGCACCGGCTTGAGCGGATCACCGACAGGGATCTGCGCGCACAGACCGGACGTCAGGGCTTTGTCGGCGACGCACCGCTCAACCTCATCTACGTCGCGGACCTGAGCAAGGCCTCCAGCGAGTTCTATGCCGGCTGCGACACCGGATTCGTGGCCCAGAACGTCTACCTCTGCTGCGCCTCAAAGGGGTTGGCCACAGTGGTTCGGGGCTGGGTCGACCGGGAGAGGCTGGCTGAGGCCATGGGCATTTCTGAGCCGCTGCGGGTTGTGCTGTGTCAGACTGTGGGCTGGCCTGGTTAATGTCCTGCTTTATCTCCAAGGTCGCAGTTCCAGAATCCACCCCTCGCCCCTCCCACCTCTGTGCACTTCAATAGAAAGAAACCCTCAGTCTTCGGCAATTCCCTGGACCCCTCAGTCCTGCGGACAGCTCCCCTTGGAAAAGGGGAGCAGTCAGAGGAGCATCCTCAAAAGTTTTTGCCTTGATCAAACTGGCCAGGTTGAGGGTTATGACTCGACAAGTGGAGGACCTTTTTTTCCCTCAACCATCCACCCTCAACCCACGACCTTCAGCCCGGCCAGCGGCCGGGCTGGCTGGAAGGCTTGGTTGACAAGAGGTTGGTGCAGAAGAAAACAGGGATGGCCACAG
>CAZNIP010000146.1:0-6331 GCA_964573115.1 uncultured Desulfohalobiaceae bacterium
AGCTCCCCTTGGAAAAGGGGAGCAGTCAGGGGAGCAGTCAGGGGAGCAGTCAGGGAAGCAGTCAGAGGGAGCCGGCCCGAACGTTTCTGCCTTGATCACATTGGCAAAATCGAAGACCGTGGCGTCAACTGTGGGTCCTTTTCTCCCCTCAACCTTCAACCCTCAACCCTCGATCTTCAGCCCGGCCAGAGGCAGGGCTGAATTCTGGATTTCAAAGGCTGCAGTCCAGATTCCGCAGCCCCATCTTTGAAGGGATGTGTTGACCATGGACAGTCGTTTCCTCGAACTCTGGGGCCGGGTTCTGATTCAGGCCGCCAGGAATCAGGAATTCCTGGAGCAATTCTCGTCAGGCTCCCAGGGAGCTCAGGACAGAGCCTGGGACTTCTCCTCCTGGGCCGAGTCCTGGTACGAGCAGCTGCCATCTTTTCAATCCCTCTTCCTGGAAAGCGCTCACATGGATGAGCTCAAAGAGGCCGGAACCAGATCGATGCAGGCCTGGCAGGAGGGTCTGGACGGGCTGTACGAGCAGTGGAAAGAGTTTGCCGATCTCTTCGGCCTGGTGCCGAAGAGCTCGTATGATGAGCTCTCCCGGAAGTACGAAGAGCTCAAGGATCGCCTCCAGGAGCAGGAAGAGACCATCCAGCGGCTCAAAGAGCTCCTGGAGCACAAAGGCATCTTTGATCTGGAACAGGTCTCGGACGAGTTCGGCAGGCTGCTCAACGCTCACAACGAGCAGTTCGAAGAGCTGATGCGGTCCTTTGAGCAGACCTGGAAGCCGGACTCTGATTCACCCGACGACGCTCAGGACTGAGGCCCCATCCCCCCTGGATCTGACTCAACCCCTCGGGGGGCTGACCAGGGCTTCCCCCTCCAGAACGGTCTTGCCTTCCTCATTGACACAGGTGGTCCTGAGCCGAACCCTCTTCTTCTCCTGAATGAGCTCCACCACCTCGGCCCGGGCAGTGATGGTCTCCCCGATCAGGACAGGGGCCAGAAAGGTGAGCTCCTGTTTCATATAGATGGTTCCAGGGCCAGGGAGCTGCATCCCGATGACAGCTGAGATGAACCCGGCTGCGAGCATGCCGTGGGCGATCCTGGATCTGAATGCCGTCTGCCGGGCATAGGCTTCGTTGATGTGTGCCGGATTGAAATCCCCGCTGATTCCGGCAAAGAGGTACACGTCGGACTCGGAGACGGTCTTGCTGAACTCAGCCGCCTCCCCAACCTGAAGCTCGGCGAATGTCTTTCCCAGCATGGTCGTTCTCCTTTCAAAACCAGAGCCGGTGGCTCCAGACATCTTCTTCCAGATCCTTCATGTCCTCTCTGAGCCTGGTGTACAAGGTGGCGTTCTGGATGGCCAGCCCCCCAATCTGGCCAAGGGACTGGATCAGCATGAGCTCGTCCTCGCTGAAGTGCCGCCTGACCCCGCTGTAGAGGCGCAGGGCCCCGAGGACCCGGCTGTGGGCCATGATGGGCACGGAAAGGATGGACACGATCCCCTCCTCTTTCTTGGATTCCTTGTACTTCACCCGCTCGTCCGTCTGGGCGTCCTCGATGAACACGGTGTGGCCCTCCAGGGTCTGGCGGACGCTCTCCTCCACCACCAGCCGGTCACGGGCCGCGTACTTCTCGCTCAAGCCGAAGCCGGTCATGAAGCACAGCTTCTCCCGGTGCTCGTCGAACAGCAGGATGGAGGAGCCTTTGACGTCAAAGCGCTCGGCCATGTCTGCGGCCAGGATGTGCAGGACGTTCTTCAGCTTGAGCGTGGAGTTGATGCTCGTGGTGAAGTCCAGGAGCAGACGGTTGTTCTCCCGCAGCCGCTCCACCACCCTTGCATGCTCGATGGCGTAGCCGGCCTGCTCGCCCAGGGCGGCCACAAAATCGATGTCATCAGTCAGGAAGTCCCTTGGTTCAGCTGTGTAGCAGGAGATCATGCCGATGATCTGATCCACGGCTTTGACCGGGACAATGAGGATCGAACCGATGCCCTCCCTGGCCTTGGCATCATGATTGTTGAGCTGAGGGTCTTGGGTGGCCTCCTTGGCCCAGAGATAGCCGTTCTGACGCAGAACCGGGAGGATGAGATCCGGTCCGGTCAGCCCGGAAGCCAGATATTCGTCTGAGAGGCCTTTGCGATGCATGGGGACAATCTCGTTTGTGGTTTCATTGGTCAGATAGACCGAAACCGCCTTGAGATTCAACGCCTCAACCGTCGTGTCCACGATGAGCCGGACAAGGGCCTGTTCATCAAAGGTCGTGTTGAAGGTCTGGCTGATCTTGCGCAACGCTTGAAAGTAGTCATGAATTTCGGACATCTGCTTCATCTCCTTGCCTGATGAGTCTCCACGTTCCCTGCCGTCCCCAGCCGATGACGCCTGGTTGCCGACAAGCCGCCAGCCCTTGGTGTCGTCGGCGGGCCGACAGCCATACGGTGCCCCCAGGCGGCCCTGACCATTGTTCATCTCAGCAAAGGTGGCAACACTCAATCACCTCGACGCGTGTGCTCTCCGTCGACCCCGGTTGAGGCTCAACCCGACTTTGAAGGGTTGGCGGTTTTCCCCCTGGCTTTTGATTTTTGAGCTGTCGAGGCCGTTTTTTTCCCGGCCCCGGCGCTGCTCTTGCGGGCCCTGGTCTTCTTCTTGGGGAGCTCGTCCCGCTCTTTGAGCCAGGAGCAGATCTTGGGCACGAACTCCTTCTGGGATTTGGAGCTGACGTAGATCCCGATGTGCCCGGTCTTCATGGCGAAGTCCTCGGCGTCCCTGGAGCCGACCTTCTTGGTGATGGACTCGCAGGCCGCCGGGGGCACCAGATGGTCGAAGAGCCCGTACATGTTCAGGACCGGCATGGTGATCTTCTTCAGATCCACGACCCGTCCCCCCACCTCGAGCCGGTTCTGGATGAGCTTGTTCTCCTGGTAGCACTCCCTGATGAACTCCCGGAAAATCTCCCCAGGGACGTCCGGGCTGTCAAAGATCCATTTCTCCATGCGCACGAAGTTCTCCACGAACTTTTTGTTGTCCATGTTCTCCATGAAGCCCACGTACTTGTCCAGCATGAGCCGGGCCGGGTTCATGAGCAGGAAGTTGAGGTTGAGCATGTCCCCGGACACATTGCCCTGCAGGTCCACCAGCCGGTCCACGTCAAAGTTCTTGTTGCCCCACCAGAGGTGGAGCAGCCCGGTGTCGGTGTCGAAATCCGTAGGGGTGACCGTGAGCAGGAGGTTCTTGACCCTCTCCGGGTGCTGGGCCGCGTAGATCGTGGACATGGTCCCGCCCATGCAGACCCCCATGAGGTTGAGCTGCTCCAGGCCGTGCCTGTCCAGGATGATCTGTATGGCATTGTGCATGTACCCGTTGATGTGGTCGTCGAGGCCCAGAAAGCAATCCTTCTTGGTGGGGTAGCCCCAGTCGAGCATGTACAGGTCGATGCCGTTGGCCAGGAGATTGCGGACCACGCTGCGGTCCGGCTGCAAATCGAGCATGGTCTCCCGGTTGATCAGGGCGTAGACGATGAGCAGGGGGGTGGTGTAGTTCGAGCCGCCTTCAGGGGCGTAGTGCTTCAGCTTGACCCGGTCCTCCTCGTAGATGACGTCATAGGGGGTCGGAGCGATGGCTGTGTCCAGGTCGGCGCTGAGGACATCCATGGAACGCCTGGCCCGTTCGGTCATCGTTTGCATGTACTCGACCATGCTCTCCATGACTTTATCAACCGGAAAGGAATGTCTGCCCATAAAAGCGAGCCTCCTTGCTGTGGCAATGCCTGGTTTTCACCCGGGTGGCCGGAGTCGACTGCTGGGGTGATGCGGCTGCAAAAACTCAAGGTGCAGCCGCAGAAGTCAGAATACAGAATTCAGAAGCCAGAATAATCAAAAGGTTGCATACAGCAATTGACGCAGAAAAATCGCTGCATGGACTTTTTGCACTGACGTCTGGGTAGGCGCTGTCATGTCTTTGTCGAGGACTTCAGCTGCTCCACCTTCTTTTCCAGCTCCTCCATGCGCCGTGACATGGCCCTGACCTCTTTTTTCAGAAGGTGGTTTTCCCGGTAGACCGCATTCATGTCCTTCTTCGTCGTCACCGGCACAAACTGCAGTCCGTCCTGCATGACCTCTTCGTAGACGGCGTAGAACTCAAAATAGGTGTTGACCACCTTGTGAAAGGAGCTGACAAACTCCGGGGACTGGAGCAGGTTCATGTAGTCCCCTTCAAGGAGTTTGATCCACATGGAGTAGTACTCTTTGGCGTCCTCAAGGTATCCATCCCCTTCGCCCATATCCTTGAGTTTCTGCTGCATCTTGCCCAGGGAGCTCTCCACCGGCTGAAGCATCTGCAGGGAAAACTCGCTGGCCACTGCGGTCAACGTGTTCAGCTTGTCCATGGCCTGGGCCATTCGTTCCTGATAGGTCCGGTTCATGCCGAGCTTGGGCATGTTGAGCATTTTCTGCATGGACTGGGAGTATGCTTCAGCAAGGGCCTGCAGGGAACTCTCGGGTCGATGCTGCGAGTGCCCGGACAGTGAGTCTTCCATTCCGCTCATGCTCTCCTTGAACAGGCTGGACATGTTTTCAGTCCAGGCCTGGGCCATCTTCATGGACACTTCTGGAAACGTGTTCAGGCCCTGAGCCATGCCACCCGCGAGGCCGGAATCGACCATGGCGGCCTGCAGGGCCTCGAACATCTTTGTCATGGAAGAGAGCGGCGAAGGCTGCTGGGAGCCCTGATCCCGGCTGGCCGGGCCACCACTCTGGACATGAGGACCGACCATTTCCTGCAGCACTGTCTGCCAGAAATCAAAAGTGGATTGGACCATGCTGGAGAGCAGGGCCGCGTCCTTGTCTTTCTGTTCTTGATGGGAGTGGGTTTCTTCTGACATAAGCGTCTCTCCTGGGCATTTTTATGCTGTGAGACATCACATTGGTGCCGGCTCCCGGAGGGGAATCGTTCCCAGGCTCGTGGCGCGTTCGAGAATAAAGCTTCAGATAATGGAGTCCCGGAGACGCGACACCCTGGTCGGCCTGAAGTCCGACCACGCCGCCAATGGCGGCGAAAGCGAGCTGAAAACCGCGATTTTCAGCGAAGCGATCTTCCGCGAAATGAATTCATTTTCATTTCGCGGACACCACACGAGGATCCATCCTGCTGCATTGGCGTCTGGAGCGTTCCAGACGCCTTTTCGTCTCTGGGGTGGCCCTGAACCGGAGCCCGGAAAAGATGGCCGGTTCAGTTCCCTTTTGAGGCCACTGCCTCCGGGAGATGAGCTGACACCCCATTATCGAAACTATTTCATGAAATTCGGACGATGGCAAGTAGGCACAATCGCGCCGATTTCGGACGAGGTCGTCGATGACCATGCCGATCTGTCCCAGATTGTGGGCTTCGATCATGTCCCAGGGCAGGGCGTACCTGGCCAGGTTGGTGGCCACCGTACACCTGACATAGTTTTCTGCCGAAAAGTGTTCATTGGGTCCGGTGATCAGGCCCTCCCCGTCGTCATCAAGGCAGCGCAGCATCTCCAGGATGACCAGAGGCTGCACGTACTCTGGAACCAGGTTCAGGCAGGACGCTGCACAGATGATGTGGCAGGACCCTGTCACCAGAGGGAGAAGAGCCATATCCCCGCACATGAAGTGCACTGAGCAGGCGCCGTGTTCACGGGACATGCGCTGACCGTCCACGAGATTGGCCATCCCGGAGTCCAGCCCGCATATCTGAACAGTGCCCGGAACCCAGCTGCCGGAAAGGAGGCTGCAGACACTCCTGGCCATTCTTCCGTTTCCGGTTCCCAGATCCAGGACTCGAAGCGGAGGATGTTCCGGAAGGCCGTGATCGAGCACAGCCTCCTGCAGGAGGAGCTCCTCTTCGATGCGCAGAGGATCACTGACGATCAAACGGTACCATTCGTCATCTGTGGGAAAGGTGACTGTGGGGCGGCCCCCGATGGAGCGTTCGTAGTCCGTGACATTCTGGAGGTAATCGTCCGGCCGGATCATGACTTCTTCAATCTTTTCGGCCAGGCTTGAGGGGAAGCGTCGAGAATACTCCCTGTTGGCATGTTCAACTGTTTCTGGCTCCAGTGCGGGATGTCTCCGGTCGTTGAAGCACCTGGCGAACAGCATGTTCCATTGGGCAATGAGGCTCTGAACAAGGGTCAGGGAACGATTCAACCTCTCCTGGTTGCGGGCCCTGGCCTGCTCAAGATCGTCCTTCAGCATGTCTGAGATGAATGTCTGCTCCTGAGATGAGTGCATACAATCATTTTCCCGATTCTTTGTTGAATCCTGACACTACAGCGACAGGTCACTCGATACTTTTCCCTCTTCTCCGTCATCCCG
>CAZNIP010000147.1:0-6244 GCA_964573115.1 uncultured Desulfohalobiaceae bacterium
GCCACCCCTGATGGTGAACCGGTCCAGAGGTTCCCGGCGTCATGCCAGGCCTGACGGAGCACCTGAGGGGACTGGGCCAGATACCACGCACCCAGCTCGAGACAACGCGGCGTGACCACTTCGATCAGTCGTCCGAGCCTGTCGATGGCCAGCCCGGGCTCGACCAGCAACCGTTCGGAACGGGCTGGGCCGGACCCTTCAGCCGGCTGTTCGGGCTCGTGAACCACCTCCAGCCCGGCCAGGGTGCCCTGGCCCATGGCATAAGCCAGAGCCCGGGCCAGGCGGCTGCGGTGGTAGTCCTGTTCGGCCTGGAAGTCCGCGGCTCCCAGCAGCACCCCGGTGGCGTAGTGGACCCGGTCAGGCCCGTCCTGAAGCGGGAGCGAATCGGCTTCTTGAGTCATGTGCGTTCTCCTTGCAAACCCTTAAGGCCAGCGGATGATATGGTCGCGGAGCACCGGACGGTCGATGCGCAGGTCGTCGATGTCGATCGGACTGACCGGAATGCGTCCGTCCACGACCGTGACCTTGACCCTGTCCCCGGTGCTGAGGTTGCCGCTTTCGTCTTCCACCTGGAGCTCGAAGACATAGGTCCCGGCCGGCAGTCCGCCGTCAACCTTGAGCAGGGGTTCCCGGGTCGTGTATCGCTTTTGACGTCGAAAATCGGCCATGGGAGGTCCCTACTCCACGAGTGTCCAGGTGTAGCTGACGATATTGCCGCCCCCTGCATCCACCGACTTCTTCCCATTGAGCATGAAGCTCCGGCCGAAGCCGATCCTGTTGTTCTCCAGCGGCCGGCCCTCCTCGTCATGAGCGGTGATCACGGCCGTGGGCGCCTGAGTGTCCAGGACCACCAGCATCACTTTGGCCGGAGCGGACACGTTGCCCGAGTCGTCCTTGACCTCAAGCTGAAAGGTGTGACTGCCCACCTGGAGCTTGTCGTCGGGCATGGTGATGGTCAGCGTGGCATCGGTGGTCTCGATGGGATTGGCTCTGATGTCTTCCAGGGTCTTGGTGGTCATGGGTTGTCTCCTGAGTTGTCGTTGAGAAAAGACCAGCGAAAGGCCACCAGGCTGCGCCCGGGGGCAGCCTCGGAATCGCTCCCGTCCAGGGTCACGTCGGCCCCGAATCCGGCCGTGACGTCGTCAGCCCGGGCAATCGGCTTGCTCCCCGGCGACTCAGGGACGCCGGAGCCGATGCCCTCCAGCCTGGGATCCAGGGCGGCCGGGCCCATGACACGATCCCCCCGGCCCACACGGCTGAGGCTGATCCGGGCCGGCCCGGGGGCAGGGCGTGCGCCGAGGGAGGTGTCCACGCCCACAAGCGAGGTCAATCCCGCAATGAGCGGCGCCGTGGAGGGCAGAACCCGGAACTCGACATGGGCCGGCACCTCCCGCTCAGCGATGCGCTCAATCATGCCCAGGTCCTGCGGAGTGACGCTCTGATGGACCAGGATGGTTACCCGAAAAGCCAGGCGGTCGAAAAAAGCGTCCATGGCGGCCTGCTCAGCTTCGCTCACCTCGAGGTCTGCAGAGAACAGGGCCAGGAACTCCCGCCGCTGCTCATCACCGATGAACAGGGTGTCGCCCGCGAAACTGTTCCCGGTTTCGATGCCGCCCAGGGTCAGAGGGTCGTCCTCGTCGTCCAGGTCGGCACCGACAATGGTGGCGAAGGTACGCCGCAGGCGGTAATCCTCGAGGACCACGATCTCCCCCCCGCTGACACCGCCCTGGGTGGCGATCTCCAGGGCCAGGTTCAACCCGCGGAGGGTGCCGCGCCAGGCATGGAGCTCGGCTGCCCTGTCCAGGAAGACCCGTTGCTGCTTCTCCGACCAGCCTGCCTCGAGCTGAAAGCCGATCCAGCCCGACAACCATTCCAGTGCCTCCCGGGGTGCGGTCTGCGGACGGGTGACCAGATCGCTGAAGGCCACCGCATCTTCGATGGTCGTGAAGAGGCCTTCGATGTTGTCGAGGTACCGCTCCAGAAAGTCGGCCGGGGTGGCCCGGCCAGGCTGATCGGCCTCCGGGGCGAAGGTGGTCTCGTGATAGAGACTGGGCAGGTAGTGCTCGACATAGGAGAAGCGGGCGGCATAGGCCCGCACGGCGAAGACCTCCGGGGTGGCGTTGCCCGGTCCGCTCAGCTCCACCCTGACATACAGGTAGCGGCCCCTGAGGTGGCGCACCTTCAGACCGCTGCGCTGGATGAGCGCGGTGAACAGGCCCTTGCGTCCAGGCTCCCGCTCGCAGGGTAAAAGCCCGGGGTGATGAGGCAGCTCGGAAGGCTGCGGAACCCAGCTCCCCACCGGGACATCTCCGGGGGCTCCCTGCTCATGGAGCTGCCCGAACCTGTGCTCGAACCACTGCAGGGTCTCGTCGCTGATGGGCTCCCTGATCTCGTTGGCCGCGGCAAGCCAGATGCGAACCCCGCAGCCGGCCGGGATGGACGCTTCAATGTACAGCCGGTGCCACACGGTTTGCGGATCGGCGCTGTCCAGCTGCATGTGCAGCCCAGTGTTGAAGGCCCTGCCGCTGCGGGTGTACAGGGGGAACGACAACCGATGCAGCCCGTGGCTGGTCCTGAAGGCCGGAATGTGGGGGGGCTCGTCAAGGCCGTGAACAAAGGGCCCGAAATTGTAATCCGGTTTCAGGGGGTAGAGGTCCCCAGACGGGTACTGGGCGGACAGCCTGGGATCGACCTTGTAGACTCGGGCCTCGCTTTGAGCCCTGGCCACTGTCTCATCCATGACCCGCCCGCAGACCAGGACCCCGATCCGGCCCTCGGACACCCAGGCCAGGCTGTAGGGGGCCGTGGTCCCAAGCAGGGCCATGGGTTGGCTGAGATCCCAGGCCCGAGTCAGGAACCGCACCACGGCCGTATCGGCTTCGACCCAACTGAGGCAGGCCAGCTCTCCGTGCCGGCTGCAGGCCAGGGCCACAGGCCTCTCCTGATCCGGCCAGGTCACTGCGTCCAGGGTGATCAGCCGGGGTGGATCGGGGTTTTCCCTGCAGGGCCGGACGGTTTCGGGGGTAAAGGGCTTGATGGCCAGCTCGGAAAGGGGGCTGCCGGTCAGCCGGGCCAGCCTGCCGCCATCGCGGTCCAGGACCCAGCAGCCGCCATCTGGGGCGGGGGCCAGCCGCCAGGCCTGAAAGCCCTCATCCCTGACCACGGCATCGGGCCAGCGCTGGCGGCGATCATGCATGAGCACGGTCCCGTCCACGGCCATATAGAGCACCCCGTCATGGCCCAGGGCCATGTCGGTCAGCTCCACGCTTTGGGCAAAGCTGGAGATGATGAGTTCTGCGTCATCCACGCCCCTGGCCAGGATGCGATGCCACTGGCTGTCCCACCAGGCAAGGTTGCCGTGTTCGTCCCTGGCCTGAGGGACGACCTCCAGGCGGGTCTCGGCCTCTGCCCGGTCCTCGATGAGCTGAAGGTCTCGCCGCTGACGGGCCAGGCGCAGGCTGCGCCGCTGATCGTCGTACTCCAGGGATGGGGGGTCCCCGGGGAGATGCCAGTCCTGCCCGTCGGCCAGCAGCCAGAATTTGAGGCCGTTGGCGTCCATCAGCAGACCTCCGGCACCACCGGCAGGGCCACACCGCGGCCCGGCCCGTCGACATCGCCGGGGGCTCCGGCTCCTGGGGCCGCGACCTTTTCCGGGGTGACCCCGTCAGTGCCCACAGCCACAGCCAGCAGCTCCGGGAGCTGCCACCCGGCCAGGGTGATCTCGATGGCCTCGCACTGCTGGACCCGCGGGACAGCCCGCCACTGGGTGCTTTGCTTCTGGAACAGGTTGACGCTGCTCACGGTGCCCACCCCCTTGACCCTGGCCACCACGACCTCCAGCTCCCGGTCGCGCACAGGGCGTCCCAGTGGCCAGCCTTCACCCTGCGGGCCGTGCGGGGACAGGCTCCATACATACTCCTGCAGGGCCTGACGGACGTCATGGTTGACCTGGTCGGGCCCGAAACCGGATTTGACGGTGATGCCCACGGTCAGGGCAAGGGGGACGTATTCGCAGCCAATGACATACAGCTCGGTCGCCAGGGGGCGCCGGGCCGAGAGAAAAGCGTGCACCTTCTCAATCAGAGGCTGATCCGGTCGCGGGTTGGGTGGCTCGGTCATCCCCTTGCGCGGCAAAACCATGACCGACACCACGCCGGGCACGTTGAAGCGGCGCTGCCTGGGCATGAACCGCGGCAGGACCTCCACCCGGCCAAGGCCGACCCCGGGCGTCTCAGCCGCCAGGATCCGGTAATCGTCTTCAGTCACAGCCCGGTTCCGGTGTCGCAGCCTGGCCGGGATGCGGCGCTCAGCCTCCTCCAGGGTTTCCGCTGCTGCACCGCCTGTGGTGGCCATGGGCTGAACCACTTTGAGCCTGCGTGAAATGGCGGTGCCGTCCACGCCCCTGGCCTCGATGGCTTCCAGGGTTCCGGCCGGAAGGTTCCCGCCCTGCCCTCCACCGGAACGCATCAGGGCCACCCGGACTCGCCGCCCGGCCTCGGGGATGCGCCCGGTGAGACCATTGCCGAAGCGCACCGTCCCAGCCTCGCTGTCGAGCATGAAGACTCTGTCGTCCCGTCCGCTCAGGGCCAGATCCTGGACAGCCTGCCAGAGCACATAGCCCCGTCCGCTCTCCTCCACCTGCAGCTCGAAGCTCTCGGCCTCCACCGAGGTGACCGGGAGCTGTAAGACCTGGTCTGCGCTGCCGTCGGACTGGCCCACGACCTGTTGGCGAACCGTCCGGCGCTGGTCGATCTCCACGGCATTGATCCCGACCCAGCTCAAGCGCATCGAGTCCAGGTTGTCCGCGGGACAAAGCCGCAGCCAGGCCACCAGACGCGCCAGCCGGTCGGGATCGTCGAGGCGCGGCGGCCGGTCGCCGACCCCGGCATTGGCCTCCTTTCGCGCATCCCCTTCCAGCACCCCGAAGTCTTCGATGCCGCCTGGCAGCACCAGCCGCTCGATGCCGCGACGGGTGGCCTCCCGGGTGGTGTCCGAAAGCCGGCGCAGGCTGCTGTAGACCGGGGCGTCGTCCACGAGGTCCGGGGTCGAGATCCACCAGCTGTGCTCCAGGGCCCCGACAGGTCGGGCATCGTCGAAGCTGGCAGGCATCTCCACGGCCGGGGCGAGGCCCACGTTGAGAATCTCGCTGCCGCTCCCGCCACCGGCCAGGGCCGACTTGACCGCAGCCACATCCTCAGGGCGGCTGGCCAGCAGGGCGATCCACAAGCTGCTGTCGGCCGTGTCCTGGACCACGTCCAGCCCGGCCCTGTCGACCATGCCCCCGACAAAGGCCGGTGTGGTCACATAGGCGTCCACCGGGCCGTCGAGGCTGTGAAACTGCCGCAGCCCTTCGATCACGTCGGCGAGCTCCTCCTTTTCAGAACTGCTCAGGGCGCGCTTGGTGTAACACTCCCCAGACACCGGCAGCACCGTGACCTCAGACAGGGACTCGAACTGGGCCGGACCGGCCAGGCGGGCCTCCCTGGCCAGGGTGACCGGGGTCACGGGGTTTTTCTCGTCCAGAACGATGGAGACCAGGCCGTGAGCGGCCCGTGCCGGCTCCATGGGCATGCCCAGGAGCTGCAGAAAGGCCAGGCGCTGACGTTCAGGGACCAGGTTGGCCCGGTACAATACCGTGTCGGCCAGCCAGGCAAAGAGCTCCAGCAGGGTTCGGCCGGGATCGCCGGCCTGCTGGGGGCTCCACTCCGGTGTGTGGGCGGGAACGCGGGCCAGCAGCTCCTCAACCAGGTCCTGGTAGCGGCGGTCGTCCAGACGGGGCGGCGTGATTGGCATATCCTTATCCTTCAAGCTCCAGGGTGATGCCCATGTGCTGTGCTTGATTGGTCAGACGGAGTCGATAGACGATCTCCACCCGCACCGTGTCCGGGCGATCCTCGACCTCCCAGACATCAACCCGGTCCAGGATGATCCGCGGCTCCCAGCGCGCCAGGGACTCGGAGATCAGATCCCGGATCTGCCGCCGGGTGGTCAGCGTATTGGGCTGGTGCAGGTACCGCTCCAGGCCTCCGCCGAAAAAGGGGCGCATCAATCGTTCTCCCGGGCTGGTCAGGAGGATGATCTTCACCGACTGGCGCACGCTCTCGGCCAGGCTGGGGTAGCTCAGCCGTCCCTGCTCGTCAGGGACGCTCAGCAGGGGCCAGTTGACCGGGCTGGGTCTGGTGTTGCTGGTCATGGCAGTGGTCGTCCTGAGGTTTTGATGCGGCGGCAAGCATTCAGAATTCAG
>CAZNIP010000148.1:0-6091 GCA_964573115.1 uncultured Desulfohalobiaceae bacterium
GGACCGGTCAAGCGCTGGGCCGGGGGGCGCTGGTGGCAGGAGTCAGGAGACAGGAGTCAGGAGTCAGCCCGGCCGCTGGCCGGGCTGAAGGTCGAGGGTTGAGGGTGGACGGTCGAGGGAAGAAAAGACCCTCCACGTGTTGAGTCATAACCCTCAATCTGGCCAGTTTGATCAAGGCAGAAACTATGGAGGATGCTCCTCTGACTGCTCCCCTTTTCCAAGGGGAGCTGCCCACAGGGCTGAGGGGTTCTTCCTTCCGAAGTTTCATACGAGCCTTGCCTCTGGCCTGGCTGACAGATCGAGGGTCGAGGGTGGACGGTTGAGGGAAGAAAAGATTTCCGACGTGTCGACAAAACTGCCTCTGACAATGAAGAAGGGCTTCAATTTTACACAAAGTATCGTCCTCATCATATCACCTGTCGCTGTGGTGAAGATCAACGAGCCATCAAAACGTAAGCTGTCGACGCACCCAGAGGTTGCGCTGACACGAGAGAGACCATGATCGGAATATCGAAACTGTACTGCGGATCCGTGGAAGCGTCTGATGCCCTGCGCTATGGGCGGGCTTCCAAGGATCTGCCTTCGCACCTCCTCCAGTTCTCGCTGGACAAGAAGCCTGTGGTCGTCTGGAACATGACCAGGCGGTGCAACCTGCGCTGCGTTCACTGTTACGCCAAGGCCAGGGATGAGGCCGACCCCAATGAAATGAGCACTGAGCAGGCCAAAACCATGATCGAGGATCTGGCCCAATTTGGTTCTCCCGTGCTCCTCTTTTCCGGGGGCGAGCCCCTGGTGCGCAAAGATTTGCCCGAACTGGCCCATCATGCCGTCCACAATGGCATGCGGGCCGTGATCTCCACCAACGGGACGCTGATCAGCCAAGACAAGGCCAGGGAACTCAAGTCCATTGGACTGTCCTATGTGGGCATCTCCCTGGACGGCGGCAGGGAGATTCACGACCGCTTCCGGGGCGTTCCCGGGGCTTTCGACAAGGCCATGCAGGGACTGGAGAACTGTCAGGCCGAAGGGCTCAAGGTGGGCCTGCGCTTCACCATCAACCGCCAGAACCTGTTTGAAGTCGATACCGTTTTTGATCTTCTGGAAGAGCGCGACGTTCCCAGGGTCTGTTTCTACCACCTGGTCTATTCAGGGCGGGGTTCGGAGCTCATCAACGAAGACCTGGACCATGATCAGACCAGAGAGGTGGTTGACCTGATCATGAACCGGACCAGGACTCTCTTTGAGCGGGGCCACGAAAAGGAGGTCCTGACCGTGGACAACCACGCGGACGGTCCCTACGTCTACCTCCGCCTGAGGGAGGAAGACCCGCAACGGGCAGAAGAGGTCTACAAGCTGCTGCAGTACAACGAGGGCAACAACTCCGGCCGGGGGATCGGCTGCATCTCCTGGGACGGCAGTGTCTTTGCCGATCAGTTCTGGAGAAACCACACCTTTGGCAATGTCCTCAGGACTCCGTTTTCCAGGATCTGGACCGATCCGGACATCGAGCTTCTGGCCCAGCTCAAGGACAAAAAATCCCATGTGACCGGCCGCTGTGCCCAGTGCCGCTTTCTCGGCGTGTGTGCCGGGAACTTCAGGGCCAGGGCCGAGGCGTACTATGGCGACGTCTGGGCCCCGGACCCGGCCTGTTATCTGACGGATGAGGAGATTGGCCTTGAGTGACTATTTTCGCGGTCGCAGGTTGAGGACGACCCAGGGCCTTCGGGAGCTGGTCCGGGAGACCGAGCTCAGGGCAAAGGACCTCATTCAGCCCTATTTCGTGCTCGAGGGCAGTGATGCAGAAGCCGGGATCCCCATACCCTCCATGCCGGGCCAGGAGCAGCTGGGGATCAGGGCCCTGATCAAGCGCATCGGCGCGGCCCGGGGCAGTGGGCTGCGCTCGGTGATCCTCTTCGGCATTCCCGAGCGCAAAGACGAGCGAGGTTCCCAGGCCTATGCCCGGGACGGCATCATTCAAAAGGCTGTTGCCGAACTCAAGGCAGCCTTTCCTGAGCTGACCGTGATCACAGATGTCTGCCTCTGCGAGTACACGTCTCACGGGCATTGCGGCCTGATCCGGGACGGGGAGGTGGACAACGATTCCACCCTGGAGCTGCTGGCTGAAACAGCCCTGTCCCATGCCCGGGCCGGAGCGGACATGGTCGCCCCCTCGGACATGATGGACGGCAGGGTGTCCGCCATCAGGCAGAAGCTGGACACCGGCGGGTTCAGTCAGCTGCCGATCCTGTCCTATGCCGTCAAGTACGCTTCCAGCTTTTACGGGCCCTTCCGGGATGCGGCGCAGAGCGCTCCGAGCTTTGGCGACCGCAAGACCTACCAGATGGACCCTGCCAACGCCCGGGAAGCGATCAGGGAGGCGGCAGCCGATGTTCGGGAAGGCGCGGACATGCTCATGGTCAAGCCGGCCATGCCCTATCTGGACATCATCCGGACGGTCAAAGACCGTTTCGATCTGCCTCTGGCCGCATACCAGGTCAGCGGCGAGTTTTCCATGATCAAGGCGGCGGGAGAAAAAGGGATCATCGATGAGACCAGGGTGATGATGGAGAGTCTCACAGCCATCAAGCGGGCTGGTGCCGATCTCATCCTGACCTACTTTGCCGAGGATGTGCTCCAGCTCCTCCAGGACGGAGTGGCCTCGTGACTTTCACAGCACCTGATCTGCGGCTCATCGCCTGGGAGGTGACCCGGGCCTGCAACCTGGCCTGCAAGCACTGCAGGGCCGAGGCCAACCCGGATCCGTTCCCCGGCGAACTGACGACACAAGAGGCCAAGTCCCTCATCGACACCTTTCCCCAGACCGGCAGCCCGATCATCATTTTCACCGGGGGCGAGCCGCTGCTGCGCCATGATGTGTTCGAGCTTTCGGCCTACGCCAAAAGCAAGGGCCTGCGGTGCGTCATGGCCACCAACGGAACCCTGGTCACCCCTGAGATCGTGAGGCAGATGAACGACTCCGGGATCGAAAGGGTGTCCATCTCCATTGACGGGCCGGAGGCGCAGAGCCACAATCTCTTTCGAGGGCTGCCTGGGGCGTTTGAAGCCTCGATGCAGGGCATTGAGACCCTGAAGCAGGGGGGGGTTGAGTTTCAGATCAACACCACGGTCACCCGGAACAACCTGAACCAGTTCAAGGAGATCTTTGACCTGGCCCAGTCAGTTGGAGCAGTGGCCTGGCACATCTTTCTCCTGGTGCCGACAGGCCGGGGGGATCAGATTCGGGAGGAAGTCATCTCGGCCGAGGAGTACGAACAGGTCCTGAACTGGTTCTACGATTTTCGTAAAACCACCTCGATGCAGCTCAAGGCCACCTGCGCTCCTCACTATCACCGCATCCTGAGGCAGAGGGCCAAAGAAGAGGGTGTGCCGGTGGACTTCGCCCATTTTGGCCTGGATGCCGTCAGCCGAGGTTGCCTGGGCGGGATCGGGTTCTGCTTCATCTCCCATTCCGGGCAGGTCCAGCCTTGCGGGTACCTGGAGCTGGACTGCGGTCAGGTCAGGGACGCCCCTTTTCCTCAGATCTGGGCCGAATCGCCTCAATTCCAAAAACTTCGGGATCCCGGCTCCTACAGCGGAAAATGCGGGAGCTGCGAATACCACAAGGTCTGCGGGGGCTGCAGAGCCAGGGCCCTGACCATGAATGGGGACTACCTGGCCGAAGAGCCCTTGTGTACCTACCAACCCAAAAAGATTTCAGGTTAAGAAACTGAAATCTTTTTGGCAATGGTTCTAACACTACAGCGAAAGTTCATTCGATACGTCTTCCTCTTGTCCGTCATCCCGGACTTGATCCGGGATCCAGTTCTTTATGTTCTGCTTCCTCTCCCTGTTCAAGCCAGGGATGACGTTCCTTCGCATGAATGATGGAAAAAGACAGTCACCGTCGACTGGATGTTTCACTGTAGGGCTAAAAGTTCGAGCGACAAAGGATGAGCATGTTGAAAAGGCCGGTCAACTCCGGCTCGGGGCTTCTTAAACCTTTTCAACCTGCTCAACCTTCTCAACACGTATGAACGCAAAGTACAGTGGTCATTCATGATGATTGGAGTGCCACTGGCATGCTGAGGAAGCTGCAACTCTATGGATTCGCTCGACAAACAGATCCTGGACATCATCCAGACCAACTACCCCATTGTCTCCAGGCCCTATGCCCATATCGGCCATGAGCTCGGGCTGAGCGAGTCCGAGACCTATCAACGGGTCAGAGCCATGCAGGACAGGGGGATCATCCGGCGTATCGGGGCCAACTTTCAGTCCAGAAAGCTGGGCTGGAAGTCGACCCTCTGCGCCGCATCCGTTCCGGAGCAGAGCCTGGACGACTTCGTGGCCGTGGTGAATGAGTATCCAGGGGTGACCCACAACTATCTGCGGCGGCACACCTACAATATCTGGTTCACCTACATCGGACCGAGCTGGGAGAAAATCAACGCCGACCTGCACGACATTTCAGAGCGGACCGGGGTGAAGATTCTCAACCTCCCCGCTGAGCAGACCTTCAAGATCCGCGTCGACTTCAGGATGTCCGAGGACCTGGAGGAAGACCCGATGAACAATGGATGAGCACCTGCCTCAGACATTTTTGACCTGTTCACAGGCCAGATCGCAATCCTTTCCTTCCATCTCTTCCCGAATCCTCTCCACACCCAAGGAGTCCCCTTGAGCGCGATGACCGCTATTTCAGATCTGCAGGCCCCCATTCTTGTTGTCGGGGCGGGCCCGGCTGGGCTGATGGCCGCTGGCCAGGTTGCGGAGAGGGGGGTCAGGGTCGTGGTCCTGGAAAAGATGGCCAGGCCGGCCAGGAAGCTGCGAATCACGGGCAAAGGGCGCTGCAACCTGACCAACACGGCTGAGATCCAGGACTGGCTGGCCAGGTTCGGGCCCTCGGGTTCGTTTCTCCGTTCGAGCTTTGCCCGCTTTTTCAACACCGAGCTCATGGATTTTTTTGAGAGCCTTGGCGTCTCCCTGGAGGTGGAACGAGGGGGCCGGGTCTTTCCCAAAAGCGGTCAGGCCACTGAGGTTGTGGACAGCCTGGTCAAATGGGTCAAAAGGCTCGGTGTGGAGCTTTGGACCAACAGGACGGTGGTGTCTCTGCAGATTGAACAGAATCGAGTTACCGGGGTCACTTTCAAGGCGACTGAGGGTGGGGCTGATAGAGGTCAGCAGATGGAACATGTGGCCACCCGGAAAGTCATCGTCACCACCGGGGGGGCTACCTACCCGGCCACAGGTTCCACCGGGGACGGCTTTGCCCTGGCCAGAGCCATGGGACACAGGATCGAGCCGATCCGTCCGGCGCTGGTCCCCCTGAAGATCGAGCCCGATCTCCTGTCCCAACTTGAAGGGCTGCACCTCAAGAATGTCCGGGTCACTGTCCTGGTCAACGAGTCGCCAGGCGAAGCCCTGCTTGGGGACATGGAATTCATCTCCTCAGGGGCTTCCGGTCCCGTCGTCCTCACCCTGAGCACCGTCGCATCCCAAACCCTGGCCGCCGGGCAGAATGTCGAGCTTTCGCTTGACCTCAAACCCGGGCTCCATGAGGCCAAGCTCGATCAACGGCTTGTGCGGGACTTTCGAGACCGGGGTAAGGAGGAGCTGCACGCTGTCCTTGGTGGCTTGCTGCCCAGACAGCTCATCCCTGTCTGCCTTGCCCGGACAGACCTTGTCGCGAAAAAGCCGGCCAACCAGATCACGGTCAGTGAACGGGCCCGCTTGCGAACATGGCTCAAGGATTTCCGGATCGCGGTGACCGGAACAGGCTCCATGCATGAGGCCCTGGTGACCGCCGGGGGGGTTGACACCAGGGAGGTCAATCCCCGGACCATGGAGTCCCGTCTGGTTTCCGGGCTTTTCTTTGCCGGGGAGGTTTTGGACCTCTGCGCCGACACCGGGGGGTTCAACCTCCAGGCCGCCTTCTCCACCGGGTGGATGGCCGGAAGAGGGGCAGCTGACAGATGACAGAGGACAGAAGACAGAGGTCAGACATCAGAGGTCAGAGAACAGAAGACAGATGACGGAAAACAGAGGACAGAAGACAGAGGTCAGACATCAGAGGTCAGAGATCAGAAGACAG
>CAZNIP010000149.1:0-6071 GCA_964573115.1 uncultured Desulfohalobiaceae bacterium
CACCACACTGCGTCTTCTGGACATGGGCACTCCGGGCTACATGGTGGCCAGTTCACTCCGGGCGGTGGCATCCCAGCGCCTGGTTCGCCGCCTCTGTCCCAACTGCATCCATCCCGACCTTCTGGATGTGGCCAAGCGGAACTGGGTCAAATCGGTTCTTGACGAACCTGTCCACTCATCGACGTTCCAGAAGGGCGCTGGCTGCTCCCAGTGCAACAACACCGGCTACCAGGGCCGCATCGGGGTGTTCGAGCTTCTGGAGATCGATGAACGGCTGGCCGAAGCGTTGCGAAGCGACGACACCACTGCCTTTACTAGGGACGCACAGCAACAGAAAGGCTTCCAGCCATTCATGCATCATGCCATGGACTACGCCCTGCAGGGGATCACCAGCCTGGATGAGGTCCTGCGAATCAGCGGTCAAACTGAAGATTTCTCATGGGAGACTGAAGGAGAGGTTCCTGAAGCAGAGGACGATGAGCTGACCTCTGTCGAGGCCCAGCTCTGATTCCAGCCCAGCAGGCGACCGGGCTGAAATCAGAGCACAGTTGAATCCAGAAAATCGACGTCTGAGGTCATATGCCCCAGTTTCGCTATTCAGCCAGAGATCCCAAAGGTGAGCTTCGAACCGGAAGCCTGCAGGCACAGTCCTCCGCTGCAGTGGCTGATCAGCTCCAGGACAGTGGTCTGATCCCGCTCTCCATAGATGAAACAGTTCAAAGAGAGTCCCTGGTCGAAAAACTCCGCCGGGCAACGAAATTCCAAAAAAAAGCCGACCTCGATGACCTGATCCTCTTTTCCCGCCAGATGTACAGCCTGATTCATGCAGGCATCCCCATCACCAGGTCTCTGAGGGGGATGGTGGACACCGTCAAAAAGAGTCAGATGAAGGCAGCTCTGCAGGACATGATCCAGGAGCTGGAATCCGGTCGGCAGGTCTCTGAAGCCATGGAGGATCATCCGCGCATTTTCCCGGAACTCTTCACCAGCATCATTCAGACAGGTGAAGCCAGCGGAAGGCTCGACCAGGCCTTTCTGGACGTCTCCACCTATCTGGAACGGGAAAAAGAGACCAGGATGCGGGTCAAGACCGCCATGCGCTACCCCACCCTGGTGGTGGTGGCCATCATGGTGGCTGTGGCCATTCTGAGCCTCTTTGTCATTCCCTCTTTTGCCAAGGTTTTCAAGTCGTTTGACACCCAGCTCCCTCTGCCCACCAGAGTCCTCGTGGCTGTTTCCGACTTTGCGGTGGCATACTGGCCATACATTCTCGGAGCTGGCGTTCTGACGTGGGTGGCCTTTCGTCAGCTTGTCAACACGCAAAAGGGTCGCCTTTTCTGGGACCGGACCAAGCTGCGAACGCCAATCCTGGGTCATATTGTCCTGCGGGCCAGCCTGGCCAGGTTTGCCAGAGCCTTTTCCACCGGATTCTCCACTGGGGTGCCACTCCTCCAATCCCTGCAGCTGACGGCCCGGTCCGTTGGGAACAGATATGTCGGCCGCCATATCCATGACATGCGGGACAGGGTCGAACGCGGGGAAAACCTGACCAACAGCGCTGCGGCCACCAGACTTTTCACCCCCCTGGTTCTGCAGATGCTGGCCGTTGGGGAGGAAACCGGCAATGTCGACTCCATGCTCTTGGAAGTGGCTGACTTTTACGATCGTGAAGTGGATTACGACATCCGCAACCTGTCCACGAATATCGAGCCGATCCTGATCACCATCATCGGGGCCATGGTTCTGATCCTGGCCCTGGGCGTCTTCCTGCCCATGTGGAATCTGGGCACGGCCGCTCTGGGGTAGGTGGAGAAGCTTGAATGAGCATGCCCTGGGCCGAACAGTCCTGGACCCGGCAACGACGTGGGCTCAGGTTGTTCGAAGTCGCTCTGGTCATCGGCCTGATTTCAGTCCTGGTCGTTGTGATCCTGCATCGCCTGGACGATCTGCACAGCAAAGCAGAGCGCCTGGCTGCCCGGGGGGTGATCAGGTCCCTGAAGGGGGCCGTGCTCATGCACACCGGCACAGGAAAGGACACCCCGGGAACGGCTTCCGGGTCCAATCCCATGGAGCTCATTCAGGACCCGCCAGGCAACTACCTTGGTGAGCTGGATGATGTTCAACCTGAAGAGATCAAAGGAGGGCAATGGTACTTTGACAGTGACAAGAGCATGCTCGTCTACAAAATTGAAAATGTAGCAAGCTTTGAATCTGATATGGACGATTCAAATCGGATCTTTTTCTCGTTACGTTCGACACAAAGTATGCAAACTTGCCTACAACATATTCTTGCTTGCGGTCCTGAGCTATGCCTGGTTTTTGAGAATGAGCACGCATGGTGAAGAGGACATGGATCGAGATAAAAGAAAATGTTCAACAGTAGTGCGATTTAATCAAAGAGGAGAAAACAATGCACAAACAAGCTGGTTTTACCCTGATCGAACTCGTGGTGGTCATTGTCATTCTGGGCATCCTGGGAGCATTCGCCCTGCCCAAGTTCGTCGACCTGCAGGGCGACGCCCGGAACGCCACGTTGCGTGGGTTGAAAGGGAGCTTGCACGGTGCGGCATCCTTGGCCCATGCCAAGTCGTTGACCACAGGAAATTCGACGTCCATCACTGTTGAAGGACAGGCAGTCACTTTAAAATATGGTTACCCTGCAGCAAACAGCGATGGTATCGTCAAGATGTTGCAGGATCTCAGCGGATTTGACATGAATAGTACTGGATCAGATCCTGCATCAATGACATTTTGGCCCGATGGTGTTTCAACCAATGCTGATTGCCAGGTCACATATCAAGAAGCTAACGGAACGACAAGTGATGCACCCAACATCACAATCACAGCAACAGACTGCAGCTAACACTGAGAATGACCCGACGGGGAGGCCATGAAGAACCAATCTTGGCCTTTTCCTGCCGGCTTGGGGCACTTGTGGACGAAACACAAAGCATCCTTGCTCGCGACGTGGTTTTTCAAACCCAAGGCTTCACCCTGATCGAGCTCGTCCTGGTCATGGTCCTTCTGGGCATCCTGTCCTTCTTTGCCCTGCCGCGCTTCTTTGACCTCGATGCCTACCAGGAGCGGGGCATGTTTGACGAGACCGTGGCCGCAGTGCGCTACGCCCAGAAGCTGGCTGTGGCCAGGGGGTGCCCGGTCCAGGTCCGTTTTTCTTCTCACGGCTATGGACTCTTTGAGCCCCGCCCGGACTGCAACTCAGCCGACTTTTCGCCACTTCCGGAGGGGCACCCGGTCCAGTCCAGGACGCACAACTCAGTCCCCGTGTCCGTAAATCCAGGTGGAGCCTCCAAGGCCACCTTTGATGGGCTCGGCCGGGCCGATCAGGACCTGACCGTGACCGTGGGCAGCCGATCCTTTGACATCATTGCCGAAACCGGCTGTGTGGACGCTGGGCCATGAACGCGCAGAAAGCCCGAAGCCGTCTGCCCTCTCAAAGCGGGGTCACCCTGGTCGAGCTCATCGTGACCATTGTGGTCCTGGGGGTGGCCCTCACCGGGGTCCTCATGGCCATGCAGTTCACCACCAGGCACAGCGCCGATCCCATGATCGCCCATCAGGCAGCGGCCATAGCCGACTCCTACCTGGAAGAGGTCCTGCTCAGGGCTTATGCCGACCCGGACGGGAACGGAACAGGCGAAGTGCGCTCCACTTTTGATGATGTCGACGACTATGACGGGCTGCTGGACAGTGGGGTCAGGGACCAGCAGAACAGCCTTGTCTCCGGGCTGGAGAACTACTCGGTGTCCGTGGCGGTCAACGCCACAACAGTCGGGCCTCCAGGGGACACTGTTCCAGCCAGAAAGGTCTCCGTGACCGTGACCCACCCAGCAGGTATGTCCTTCGAGGTCACCGGGCACAGGACAGAGTATTGAGAAATACTGCTGCAAAGAACAGGTGGCAGCCGCAAGAATTCAGGATCCAGCCCTGCCTCTGGCCAGGCTGGGAGGTCGAGGGTTGAGGGTGGACGGTTGAGGCAAGAAAAGATGCCCCTGTTTGGCCATGACAGACCAATGCGCAGCCATGAGGGTTTCACCATGGTGGAACTCATTGTGGTCGTCGTTCTGGTGGGCATCCTGTCCATCCTTGGGGGGACGCTCGTGGTCCGACACATGGAAGGCTACGTGGCCATGTCCAGGAGGGCGGAGCTCGTGGACGCAGCCGAGCAAGCCCTGCGGCGAATGCAGCGGGACATTCGCGGGGCCCTGCCCAACAGCATAACCACATTCAAGGGCCAGCAGGGGCTCTGCCTGCTCCATGTTGCCGATGGCGGGAGGTATCGGTCCAAAGGGCCAGGTGACGTCCTGGACTTTGAGACCGCTGACACCAGCTTCGCCCTCGTCGGTCATCTCTTCCGGGACGATTCAGGCACCATCCCTTCCGATGTCCACAACGGTTCAGTCGCGATCTACAATACAGGACAGGATCCGGCCAACGCCTACAACCTGGGAAACATGGCCCCGATCTCGAACGTGTTGGCCAACAATGCCACTGACGGGTCAGACCGCATCGAGCTTGCATCCTTCACGTTCCCGTACCCCTCTCCCCGGCAGCGCTTCTTCATCGTCGACTCCCAGGTGCGTTACGTGTGGGACCCGGCTGCCGGGACATTGACCCGATTCGAACAGAACTCCACGGCCATCTCGGATCCCTTGTCGAACTCGCCCGGGGACTGGGGGCAGGGGGCTCTTGTGTCCAGGCACGTGACCAACGGCACCTTCACCTATCAGCCCGGGACGCCGTCCAGGTCCGGGATGGCCACGCTGAGGCTCACTTTGGCCGATGAGGGGGAGCAGGTGACCCTCCTGCACCAGGTCCATGTGATCAATGCGCCGTAAAAAGAAGCAACTGCACAAACTCAAGGCCCAGGGCAGGAATGCAGAAGCCGGAGCCAGAAATCTGAAGAATCAGAGAGTGACAAAATGCACTTTCCAGCGGAACATGATCTTTTGCCCTCTGGGCACCTGCGTCTCAAAACCAGGGCTGTGGGCCCCAAGGACAGCATTGCACGACGGGCATCAAGGCAATCAGGGATCGGCCTGGTCCAGGCCATCTTCATCCTGGTGGTCTTTTCCGCTCTGGGGGTCTTCATGGTCAGTCAATTCAGGGTCCAGAACAAGACCACGAGCCTGGCCCAGCAGGGGATCCGGGCCTATTACGCCGCCCAGAGCGGTCTTGAGTGGGGGTTGCGCAGGGCCCTGGTCGACTCGTCCTGCCAGGCCGGAACCCAGTTCCAGGTCGGTCTTTTTCAGGTCAGTGTGAACTGCACCCAGGGCGCCTATCAAGAAGGGGGGCAGAACGTGACCCTCTACTCGGTCTCATCCTTGGCGGAATTTGGACACTACGGCCAGGTGGATCATGTCTCCAGGCGGATCGAAACCCGGGCGATAGACCAATGAGACCTTTCCGCAAGCCAGGAGCACTGTCAGACCATCTTGCCTTCATGTTGGTATGGAGCCTCTTCCTTGTTGTACTCTCCAGTCTCTTCTCTGCCGTCCTGGCGGCTGATTTCGAGACCGGGTCGGTGGAGCTCAACAGCACCCTGGCCAGCCCTCCAGGCAGTTCGACCTGGAAGAGGGTGAACCTGCAGGGTACCTACAGCAATCCCCCTGTGGTCATTGCCGGCCCCTTGACCCACAACAACGATCTCTCCCTCAGCGTCCGGATCCGCAACGTGACCTCCGGCAGCTTCGACATCGCCCTGACCAGCCCTTGTCTCAGTGCAGGTTCCGACTCCAACGCGGCCGGGTCCCCATGCTCTCCACCCTGGGCCACGGAAACGGTGCATTTCCTGGTGGTGCCACCCGGGATGTGGCAGTTCCCGGACGGGACCAGGATCGAGGCCGCCCGGCAAACCGTCAGCACTGTCCGCTCAGGACTCGGCAATCAGAGCGCCGGGGAGCCGGTCACGTTTCAGCACACCTATTCGGCCCGGCCGATTGTCCTCCATTCCGTGAACACCACAAACGACCCTGACTGGATCACCAGCACAGCCTTTGGTCCGGGGAACGACGTCGCCAGTCCGCCGGACACCAGCGGCTTTACCCTGGCCC
>CAZNIP010000150.1:0-6003 GCA_964573115.1 uncultured Desulfohalobiaceae bacterium
CGCTTCCCCGACTTGCGCAGATGCTCGATGTGACTCCAGGGCACGGAGTAGAGCAGCGCCTCCGTCAAGGAGCACAGGGCAGAAATGCCGACGGCCAGACCCACAGCCGTGATCAGGGTCCACATAGAGAATCGTCTCTTGTCATCAACTCAATGGAAGCAATCAGGCGGCCGCTCAAGGGTGTCATTGGCCTCGGAATGCGGCAATGGTCGCGATCCCTCGTAAGGAGAGGACACAGGAGTGTCTTCCGGTAAGGCTTTCGAATTCAGCCATGTCGCAAGTGCGTCAGGTCTTCCCGGTACATCTGGTAGTGGTCCCTGATCATCTCCGGAATGGGCAGGCCATAAGGGCATTTGTCCATGCATTCCCCGCATTCTTCACAACCGGGCACGGTCTCCATGGCCTTTTGGGCAAAAGTGACTGCAGTTTCCCTGGACATTCGGGAAACGAGCAGGGGGTAGACCATGGCCACGGTGATCGAGACGCCGTGGGGACAGGGCAGACAGTACTCGCAGCGCCGGCAGAAGCGTTGGCCCAGCTCGGTTCGGAGCTCATCCATCCTGGAGAGGTGTTCGGGCGTCACGACATTGTCCTGTTCGTACATGGCCACCACCTGGTCCACCCCGGCTTCTGAATCAAAACCAGGTATGGGGAAGATGTCGGGTGATCGCCTGAGAAAGGTGAAAGCCAGGTCCGCATCGGCAATGACCCCCCCGGCAAAGGGCTTCATGGCCAGAATGCCCATCTGCCGAGCTTTGGCTTCTGGAAACAGAACCTCCTGGGCGTCTGTTTCAACGAAGTTGTAAGGAAACTGGACAGTGTCAAAAAGATCGCTCCTGGTCATCATCACCGCCATGTCCAGGCTGTGGGAGGTGACACCCAGAAACTTGATCTGACCTTTGTCCCTGGCTTTGAACAGGGCATCCATGGCTCCGCCTGGGGCCATGACCCTCTGCCACTCATCTTCACTGGAGATCTGGTGAAGCTGAAACACGTCGATCACATCGGTTTGCAGGGCCCGCAGGCTGTTCTCCAGCTGCTCCTGAGCCCCCTGGCTGCCGCGCTCCTTTGTCTTGGTGGCCAGAACGATATGCTCCCGGACCCTGTGCAGGGCACGGCCCATCTTCTCCTGGCTGCCTTTGTAGATATGAGCCGTGTCGTACAGGGTGATCCCCTGGTCATAGGCTCTCTTGAGAACTCGGTCCGCATCAGACTGTGTCAGGCGCATGATGGGGATGCCGCCGCATCCGAGCTCAGACGCGACGAGCCCCGTGCGCCCCAGTTCCTTGTACTCCATTTCTTCTCTCCGCGTTGGACGGTCAACCGCAGGGGAAATGACGCAGAACCATCACGCCTTGACTGACGGGGTACGCCTGCGAAACACTTTTCGAATGTCTTCCCAGAAAGGCAAGAGCAAAAACAGGATGTTGACTGACAGAAGGATCAGCGAGATTGGGTCGGTCAGCATGTGGCCAACAAAGTCCTCCCCATAGATCTGGAGGGCCCTCCTGAACTGAGTCTCCACGAGCTTGCCGAGAATAAAAGCCAGAACAAAGGGGGCCATGGAAAAGCCGGCCAGGATCATGTAGTAGCCGATGAGCCCGAAGAAAAGGATCAGAAACATGTCAAAGGCAAGGTACCTGGTCAGGTATGCCCCCAGGACGATGAATGCTCCGACAACCGGGATGAGGATGCTTTTGGGGATCTTCGTGACCCTGGCATAGAGGCGGGCGCCATAGAGACCGACGACGAGGATGAAGAAGTTTGCCGCGATGAGTCCGAAGATCATTCCGTAGATTGCTTCGGCATTGGTCGTGAAGAGCCTTGCCCCTGGGGACAGGCCGTGAATGAGGAGCGCACCGAGGAACAGGGCAGCCGTTCCGTTGCCCGGGATCCCCAGGCTCAGAAGAGGAACCAGGGACCCGCCCACCACGGCGTTGTTGGTCGCTGACACCGAGGCGAGTCCGTGCTCGTTTCCATGGCCGAAGGTCTCCGGATGTTTGCTGAGCTTCTTCGAGATGTTGTAGGTGATGCCTGCTGAAACGGTTGTCCCCGCCGCCGGGATGATTCCAACCATTGTGCCGATGATCGAGGAGCGAATGTTGTTGATGAGCAGCTTGAGATGGTCTCTGAGCTTGATAAAGACCGCTCTGTGCTCTGAGGTGTCTTCTGAGGCAATGATGTCGGACTCGCTTGCTGTCAGCAAGAGGACCTGGGAAACTGCAAACAGTCCTAACAGGACGGGAATCAGCGGCAAGGAGTCGTACAACTGGTCGACGCCGAAATCGAAACGCGGCATCCCAGTGATCTTGTCCAGGCCGACCACAGCGCATAAGAGCCCAAACGCCGCACTGATGAGCCCTTTGAGCATGCCGCCCTTGGTCAGGCCGACAATGATCACAATCCCCATCAGGGAGGTCAGGAAGAGCTCTACAGGGCCGAACATGATAGCGATTCTGGCCAGGGGGGGGGCGATGAACAGCAGGGCTACACCCCCGATGATGCCGCCGATGAAGGCGCTGTAGGTGGTGATCCCCACAGCGCGGAGGCCCTCGCCTTTGACGGTCATCGGATAGCCGTCAAAGGTCATGAAGAGGGAGTCGTCCGTTCCTGGGGTATTGAGGAGCACAGCGGTGATGTTCCCCCCATAGGAGCCTGTCACGTAGATCGCGGCCATGGTGATCAGGCCGGTTGTCGGGTCCAGCCCGTAGGTGATGGGCAGGAAGATGGCGATGGCTGTGGTTGCTGAAATCCCGGGCAGAGCTCCGAGCAGAGCGCCAAGCAGAGATGCCATGGTCAACCAGAGGAGATTTTGCAGAGTTGCCGCTTCAGCGAGGTAACCGAGAATCTCCATACGTGTGACTCCTTATCCACGGGTATGTGGTTGTGATGAAGGCCAAGACGACTCGGCAGGGGCGAGTTTGGCTGCTAATCAAACCAGGTTCCATTGGGGATTCTGAGTCCGAGCATGTAATCAAACAACAGAAAAGTGAATAAGGGGACCAGCAGTGATGTGAGGACCATGACCTTCTGGTTTCTCTGACCGAGCATCAGCATGGAAAAATATAAGAAAAAAGGTGTTGTAAAGTAAAAGCCGGCAAAAGTGACAGCTATGACAAAGAGGATGAGCATCCCGGTCATCTTGATCGCCCTGACTGTGCCCGAGAAGTCGTAAGATTCCCTGGTTCCAATATTCAATAGATTTTTCAGCAGGAGGATCGTGGCGAGAAATATCGACAAGGCAATGACGATGTATGGAAAGAGCTTGGCGCCTTCATCCTCGATACCCGTAGTTGCGATGAGGAAAACAATGGCCCACAGGTAGAGGAAGCCGACCACCGGGTAGTCATAGTTGAATTTTTTCTTTTTGTTTCCGTCCTCAGACATCGCATACCCTCCTGCACATGGGCAGCATCCTTATGGTGGCTGACCATGACATGAATGATGAAGCCTTACGGTATGTTTTCAGCCGCGATCATGAGATCCGGGAGAATCGTTCTACCGCCACCTTGACTGCATAGTAGTTGATCTCGGGTGTCAGGGGGTCGGCAACGCACCCAGGGCCGATCATCAATTTCTTTCGCCCTGCATCGTCGATGGCCTCGGCGACGTGAGTTTGAACCTCATCAGGGGGAGCCTTGCTCAAGACCTCTTTTTCGTGAATTCCACCGAGGAGGCATTTGTCAGTCAGCTTTCGCCCCTTTCCAAGTGAAGGCTCCACCCAGCGGTCGTGCCAGTTGATGCAACTTCCCGGATAGGCGGCCACTTTTTCAAACATGATGTCATCACCGTGGATGTGAACGACATTGAAGAACGTGTCGTCCTTGTAGGCATTCAGGACCTGACGATCGTAGTGTTCGCCGAATTCTTCGAAATCTTCAACGCTCATGAGTTTGGGGTTGGCGCTTTGCGTGGCGAAGAAGAACCCGCTCACACCGGCCTCGATGTTGGCTTTCACAAAGTTGACGGTTGTGGCGGTGATGACCTCAAGGGCCTGATGGAACAGCTTGGGGTCTGTTTTCATGTCTTGAAAGACCCGGTCGCCGGCCAGCTTGGTGGCCACGGTCATCGGGCTGAAGATGGTCTGAATGAAGGGCAGCTCATGTCCCAGCCGTCTGCCCGCGTGCTGCACCAGCTGGACTTGTTTGCCATAGGTCCCGTAGGTGGCCGGGAGCTCTTCAAGCCTGCCCCAGTCCTGGAGCTCATGAATGCCGAAGTCATCGACAATGGCCGGTTGATGCGGAGTGCCGAAGATGTGTATCTTGCAGCCCCAGTCCTGGACCGGATAGAGGCCGAATGGGGTCAGCTTGATGAAATCGAAATCAAACGCGCGCGCGGCATCGATCTGGATGTCCGCCAGACTCCTGGGGTCCTGATCCTTGTGAGGATAGTGAAGCCAGATGCTGAAAGGGGCCCGGTCGACATCTTCACCATTCAGCGCTGCCTTCACTCGTTCTGTTTTGTTCATCACTGTCTCATTCTCCTTTTGACGCGTGGACTTTTTTCTGCACAACGAGAGCTTCTCGGAGATCGACCTCAAACGACATTGAGCAGAGCTGAGGTTCAGGACGAACCAGCTGAACCTCAGCTCTCAGATCATGCCTGCTGTCTCTTCTCAATCTGCATCAATGACAGGTCTTCCATTACTGCCAGGGGTTCTTTTCCCAGAGCTCTTTGTAGGCCTCACCCATGGCGTATTGGGACTTTTTCGTCTCCTCGCCGCGCATGATGTCCAGAGGCATCTGCAGCTTCTTGGCCTTTGCTTGAATGGCTGGGTCTTGTGCAGCTTCGATGAACAGGTTTTCGAGGTATTGCCGGATGGGTTCAGGCATGTCCTTGGGGCCGGCAACAGAGCGCATGTTGACCTGGGTGACGTCATAGCCGCTCTCGATGTAGGTCGGAACGTCCGGCAAGAACTGAGAGCGTTTTTGAGCGCCGGTGGCGATGACTTTGACGGCTTTGTCCGCAACAAAGCTCGTGGTGTCGGAAACGTTGAGGCAGAAACCGTCGATATGCCCACCCATGATCTGGGTCATGACTTCTGAGCCGCCCTCAAAGGCGACCAGATTGAACTCCACACCGGCCTTGTTTTGGATCTGTTTCATGGTCAGGCCTTCCTGCCCGATCACTGAGGTCACCCCGATGGTCACCTTTCCAGGGTCTTTCCTGGCGGCTTCTACGAGGTCCTCCAGGGTTTCGATCTCTGAATCATAGCCGACACCGATGGCTCCCGGGTCGCTCATCATGTTGAAGATATAGGACAGGTTGTCATGTTTGTAGACCAAATCTTCGGCAATGGCTGAAATGAACATGGCGCTGGGGGCAAAGCCGATCGTGTATCCATCGGGGTCGGCATTGGCAAGGGCTCTCCAGGAGATTCTCCCCCCTGCGCCTTTTTGGTACTGGACCTGCATGGCAACATCCCAATCTTCCATATCCGGGATTTTCTGGAAAAGATCTCGGATGAAAACATCCTGGACGGAACCAGGCGAAAATCCGTAGATGTAGTTGATGGTCTGGTCAGGATAGTCTTCCGGGACACCTTCTGGACGCAGATCAGACTCTGCCGTCGCATTGTGATGGCCGATGAGAATGAAACCAAGAGCCAATAACATGAATAATACTGTTGCAGTTGCCCATTTTGCCACTTTCATTGTTGAACCTCCCTGGGTTGAAGTGAAGAAAGCCTCAAAAATGCAATGTTACAAGATTCACATTCTGAGTTGACTCTATTCTTAATTCCTTAAACGCATTATTGTGATGCAGCTTCATCACAGCTACTGTCTGTTTCCAGAATGAGGTCCAGGATCCTTTCGTCCATGTCTGAGGTTTCAGCGTTGCTCAGGGTGCCGATGACATGGGCCATTTCTTTGATGGATGGGTTCACGAGGCCCTGACGAACATCCACGCCTCTGTTGTTCATGGCCATTTTGGCACTCAAGAAGGCTTCTCCAGCTGCTGTCGAGACTTTGAAGGCACAAGAGCCTTTGGCGCCATCACAGA
>CAZNIP010000151.1:0-5974 GCA_964573115.1 uncultured Desulfohalobiaceae bacterium
GCTGCTCCTCTGACTGCTCCCCTTTTCCAAGGGGAGCTGTCCGCAGGACTGAGGGGTTCTTGTCCATTCGTGAGTCGACACGGGCATGATGAAGATCGCAGTCGCCGTCAGCGGGGGAGTGGACAGCTCCCTGGCCCTGCTCCTGGTCAGGGAGCAGGGGTACGACCCCACGGCCGTCCATGCCTTTTTCCGCCCCCCGGACCAAGAGATGCTCAGGGTCAGGGACGCACTGGCCGCAGTCTGCAGGAAGCACAACGTTCCCTTCCATGTTCTCGATCTGAGCGCCGCCTTTCAGGAACGGATCATCACCCCCTTTGTCCAGGATTACTGCTCCGGCCTGACCCCCAATCCCTGCGCCCTGTGCAACAGGCGGATCAAATTCGATCTCCTGCTCCGGTCGGCTCTGGAGCTGGGTGCCCAGAAGCTGGCCACCGGTCACTACGCCCGGATTCAGCCCGGAATGGATGGGGGAAGCGGCCTGTTTCGCGGCCTGGACCGGGCCAAGGAACAGAGCTACTTCCTGTCCCTGCTCTCTCCATGGCAGCTGGACAGGGCCTGCTTCCCCCTGGGGGACTGGCGCAAGGAGGAGACTGTGGCGGCTTTGCAGCAGCGGGGTGTTCCGGTTCTGGCCACCTCAGAGAGCCAGGAGGTCTGCTTCATTCCGGACAACGACTACCGGGGCTTTCTCGAGCGACAGAGCATCACCCTCCCCGGCCCGGGAAAGATCCTGGGGAGCGACGGAACGGTGCTCGCTCGTCATCACGGCCTGCATCGCTACACCATCGGTCAGCGCAGAGGCCTGGGCATCCCCTACAGCGAGCCGCTCTACGTGCTGCACAAGGACGTTCAGGCCAACACCCTCATCGTGGGCACCAGGGACCAGCTTTCGGCCTCGGTCTGTCTGGTCGGCCAGGTGAGCATGCTGGTCGGTTTCGAGCAGTGGCCGGCAGAGGTCTGGGTCCAGACGATCTATCGGCATCAGGCCAGGCCGGCCCGGGTTTTCAGGCACGGTCCGCTTCTCCGGGTGGAGTTTCACGCTCCACGATCACCGGCCACGCCGGGGCAGGTCGCCGCGTTCTATTCATCCCAGGGCCAGGTCCTTGGGGGGGGGCTCATTGAAGACTCAACTCGACTTTGACGGCTTCACCACCTTCACCCAGGGGTGCAAGATCAACCAGTACGAGACCCAGGCCCTTCGCGAGGCCTGGCTTGCCAGAGGCTGCCGTGAAGCTGCAGAGCCCGGGCAGGCCCGGGTCGTTCTGATCAACAGCTGCGCCGTGACCCACAGGGCTGTCCAGGACCTGCGCAAGGCTGTGCGCCGGTTTCACAAGGCCCAGCCTGAGGCCGATATCGTGGTCACCGGGTGCGCCGCCAGGATCTTTGCCGAACAGATCCGGGACCTGCCAGGTATTGCGGCCATCGTCCCCCAGGAAGACAAGGCCGGGCTGGCCAGGACCTGTCCGACGGTCAAGGACGGGTTGACAGAGCTGGAGCCACCCGCTGCCGAGGGCAGCAGCCGGATCTTCGACCTGTCCATCAGCGAGTTTGTCCGGGCCAGGCCGGTCCTCAAGATCCAGGACGGGTGCTCCCAGTACTGCACCTACTGCATCGTGCCCCACACCAGGGGAGGACCCAGGAGCCGGAAGCCGGAAGAGATCCTGGCCGAGGCCCGGCGGCTCGTCAGGTCCGGGCATCAGGAGATCGTCCTCAGCGGCATCAACCTGGCCCAGTATCGGCGGCCCGAAAGCGGCCTCGAAGGGTTCTGGGATCTCGTCCTCTGGCTGGACCACCAGCTGTCCGCAGAGCTCGGAACAGGCTTCAGGCTCCGCCTCAGCTCCCTGGACCCGGTCCTGCTCTCGGAACAGGGCCTGGATGTCCTCGCCAGAACCAGCAATGTCTGCCCCCACCTGCACGTCTCCATGCAGAGCGGCAGCCCCAGGGTGCTCAGGGCCATGGGCCGGAGGCCGGACAGCCCGGAGCTGGCCAGGAGTTTTTTCAAGCGCGTCCCTGAAATCTGGCCGATCCATGGCCTGGGCATGGACGTGCTCCTGGGGTTTCCCGGAGAGACCCGCGAGGACTTTGAGCTCACCGGAAAGGTCTGTTCAACCCTTGATCTGACCTATGCCCATGTGTTTTCTTACTCCCGGCGTCCAGGAACCAGGGCTGCTGATTTCGGGCACCAGGTCGGGGCCAGGATCAAGAAGGAGCGCAGCCGGATCCTCCGCAGCCAGGTCAGGGCTCGCCAGCAGGCGCACTGGGAGAGGCTCCTGGACCTGGAAAAGCTGGAGATCGTCGTGGAAGGGCTCAACCCCCCGGTGGGGATGAGCGAGTTCTACACCCTGTGCCGCATGACCGAACCGCCGAAGAAGGCGTCCAAAGGGTCCCTGGTCCAGGCCCGCCCGGTTCAGCTTGTGGATGACGGACTCCTGGTGGAGCCGGTCAGTGCAGCCTGGACCGATGGGCCTGCACAAAGTTTCTAGAGCGGGCGCTTGTATGCAATTTCCCTGAGGCTTCAGGTTTCGGGTGTCACCTTGACCTCTGGCACCGGGGGCAAGCGACACGAGCTGGGTCGGTATGAATTGTGGAGTTTATTGAACAGAGTGTTGAAAAGACCATTCGAAAACAGGCTGTGAAGAAACTGTCCATGAGCATTCCCCAGAACCCCGACCCCGCCCTGGCGATCATGTCCATCATCAGCAGCCGCTGGAGCGATTTCTGGCCCGGGCTGCTCGATGAGCTGCAGCCCTGCTTCGGTCCTGTGGAGGAGGTCACAGAGCCCTTCGATTTCCGGGAGACGTCCTACTACGACCAGGAGCTGGGGACGCCCCTGCAGCGCAGGATGGTCAGCTTCAGGGACCTGGTTGACCCCTCCGGGCTGGCCGGCCTGAAGGTCTTCACCAACCAGCTCGAGCACGACCATGCCTTTGCTGATGGCCGGCGGCTGTTCAACCTGGATCCCGGGCTGCTCTCCCTGGAGAGGCTTGTCCTGGGAACCGGAAAGAACTACACTCACCGCATTTATTTGAGCCAGGGGATCTGGGCTGATTTGACCCTGGTCTTTCAGCACAAGAGGTGGCAGGTTCTGCCCTGGACCTTTCCAGACTATGCTGGGGAGCGAATGCAGGCACTCCTGTCCGGATTCAGGGAGACCTACAGGCGAAAGCTCCAGGAATGGAAGGCTGGATGCTGAGTTGAAGATGGATGGCGTGGCTGAAGGAGAGAGCTCTTCTTCCCCCTCCACTCGAGCGACCGGCAATGGTGGCGCGGGTGGTCAAGAAATGAGTCTTTCACCGCAAGGTCCGAATCAGTTGAAATGCGGAGACAACCATGGTCAAGAGCATGACCGGATACGGCTCCCTGAGCCGGGAGAGCGACATCTGCGCCCAGCACTGGCAGATTCGAAGCGTGAACTCCAAGCAGTTCAGTCTGCGCTTCAGGGTGCCTCACACGCTCAGGGCCCACGAACAGGTCTGGGAGCGGCAGATTCGCCAGGCCTGCGCAAGGGCCCGGATCGAGGTCGATCTCACCCTCCAGCTCTATCAGGCTGAAGCAGTCCCGGTCAGCCTGAACAGACCTCAGGCCAGGGCCATGCTGGACCAGCTCTCCGAGCTGGCTCGGGAGGCCGGAGTGGGCTTTGAGCCGGACATGAACCGGTTGATCAATGTTCCAGGGGTCTGGCAGGAAGCAGCGGTCGCAGAGAACGACGCCCTGGCCTCTGAGCTGAGCCTGGGGCTGGACCGGGCCCTGGAGGACTGGAATCAGAGCCGGGCTCGTGAGGGCCGGGCCCTGCAGGTTGACCTCGAACAACGTCTGCAGCTCATGAAACAGAGGCTCGATGAGCTGGAAGGTTCAGCCCGGGACCTGGCCAGGGACAAGTTCCAGGTCCTGCAGGAGAGGGTCCAGGCCCTGCTGGAGCAGAGCCAGACTCAGGTTGACGAGGACCGGATGCATCAGGAGCTGGCCCTGCTGGCCGACAAGCTCGATGTGACAGAGGAGCTGGTCCGTCTCAGGACCCATCTGGACACGGTCTCCAGCCTCCTCGCTGGGGACGGCGACAACGGCCGAAAGCTCGATTTTGTCCTCCAGGAGTGTTTCCGGGAGATCAACACCTGCGGGAACAAGGCGCAGAACACAGCGGTCAGCTCACTGGTGGTGGACATCAAGACTGAACTGGAAAAGTGCCGGGAACAAGTGCAAAACCTGGAGTAGACATGGGCGTCAAGCACCTCTTGAACATCGGCTTCGGCAACTTTGTGGTCCTGAGCAGGGTCGTGGGCATCGTCAATCCCGGTTCGTCCCCGATGCGTCGGCTCCGGGAGGATGCCCGCCAGGACGGGCGTCTGGTTGACGCCACCCAGGGCCGGAAGACCAGGTCGATCATCATCACCGATTCCAACCACGTCTTCCTGTCAGCCCTGCAGGCGGAGACCATCGGGCAGCGGTACACGGACAAGGAGGCCGAGCGTGGATAGGCGGACCCTGGGGCAGATGTTCGTGCTCTGCGCTCCGTCCGGAGCTGGAAAGAGCACCCTGGTGTCCATGCTCCTCAAGGAGTTCGAGACCTTTTCCTTTTCCGTCTCCTTCACCACCAGGCCGCCCCGGCAGGGGGAGGTCAACGGACGGGAGTATCACTTCGTCAGCCGGGAGGACTTTCAGCAGCTGGTGCGGGAGGACTTCTTTGCCGAATGGGCCGAGGTCCATTCTAACTTTTACGGAACACCCCGACAGACGACCCTGGAGACTCTGGAATCCGGCAGGGACATGCTCTTTGACATCGATGTCCAGGGGGCCCGGCAGCTTCGGGACAACCTGCGGGTGGGGGTCTATGTCTTCATCCTCCCCCCAGGCCTCGGGGTTCTGGAGGAGCGGTTGCGCACCAGGAACACCGACGACCCGGAGACCATCGCCAGACGTCTGGAAGCCGCCAGGGAGGAGATCGCGGCTGCTCCGGAGTTCGACTACTGGCTGGTCAATGACGATCTGAGCCAGGCCTACGACCGGCTCAGGGCCCTGTATGTGGCTGAAAAATGCAGGCCGGGCTGCCAGCCCGGCCTGCTCGAGGATGTCCTCGGTTCAGAATCCTGAGCGAACCATGAGCGATAAAGGTTCGATATGAGCGGTGAAAAACAGACGGACATGAAAGCCCAGGGCCTTGTTGACGAGCGGGGCAAAATCCAGGGCGTGTTCTCGACCAAGTCGGTCAGCAAGGTCGGGGTGGGGACAACCCAGCGCAAGACCATCCAGAAGCATTACTTCATGGTCAGGGAGATCGACAATCAGCAGGTCGAGATCCAGTTCCTGAACAAGAACTATGTCCCGGCCGGCCCCAAGAGGGTCCTGGACAAGGATGAGGTGCTGGAGAAGTTTTCCCCTGAGCCGGAGTTCTACACCTATACGGTCTATCCCAAGATGCGGGAGCTGCAGAAGACCATTGCCAGGGGCGAACGTCATCGCAAGCAGGGCGAGTCCTTCAGCGCCGAGTTCGAGTTCAACAACGCCCTCCACGTGGATGAAGAGAACATCAGGGCCAATTTCGGACTGGGGCTGACCTACCTGGACCGGGGGGAAACCGGCAAGGCCGAGGACATCTTTCAGCGCCTGGTCAAGCTCGACGCTGCCTTCGAGAGCCAGCACAAGCACCTGTTCAACGATTTCGGGATCAGCCTGCGCAAGAACAAGATGTTCGATCAGTGCCTGCAATACTATGAGCGGGCTTTGGAACTGACCCAGGAGGACGAGCACCTCTACCACAACATCGCCAGGGTCCACCTGGAGATGGGTCAGGTCAAGGAAACCCTGGAGGCCCTCAAGAAGGCCCTGAAGATCAACCCGGAGTTTGAGCAGGGCAAGAACTTCTTGAAGTACCTCAAACAGAAGGGGTATCTGTCGTAGCAGGAGACAGAAGACAGGAGACAGGAGACAGAAGACAGGAGACAGGATTTTGCCCGGCCGCTGGCCGGCTCGTATGAAACTT
>CAZNIP010000152.1:0-3907 GCA_964573115.1 uncultured Desulfohalobiaceae bacterium
GCTGCCAGGGCATTCTTCACAAAAAAGGCGCACTTTAAAGTGCGCCTTTTTTTATGGTCAGAAATGGCTGCGAAGGGTTCGCTGTCGTGATGAGCTCAGGCCCACCCGAGGCGTGAAATCCTTCTTCCTTCCACCCTCACCCCTCCACCTTCGACCTCTCTTTCAATGCGTCATGTCGCTGCTGTCCTGAACCATGGTCGACCCGGTCAGGGACTGGATCATGTTCTGCCCCTTCTCGGTTCGCTTCCAGGCCTCAAAGAGCTTCATCCATTCCTGAAAGTCGATGACCTCGTCGTCGAGCTGGTCTTCATGGGCATCCACCCACATGTGAAACAGGGTGATTTCTGTTTCAAAGCTCTTGCTGCTGAGGATGGAATGGACCATTTGAGAATCATGGACTCTTCCGTCAAGCGAGGAGCCAATGAACTCACCCAGAATTTGCTGTGAGATTTCCGGAGTGATGACGATGTGGTTCATCTTTTCTGCCAGCCCGCTCAGATGGCTGTATTCTCGTTGCAGAAATTCCATGGCTTCATCAGGAATATCAACATAGAGCTGGTCTTCTTTTTTCTGCAGGTAGTAAAACCTGATCCAGTGCTCAAATTTGCAGATATCGGTAACATCCTTCAAGGCTTGTTTAAAATCAGATTTCATGAAATCTCCTGGATCGTTTATGATTATAGAGGTGGGTAGTGCCTGCCAACCCAGATGATCCGCCCGAGAATGATCAGGGACGGATCGTCTTCTTGTTTGAGCACCACGTCTTTTGCATGAGGGTTGTCGCACCTGAGGACAATCTGCCCGGGCATTTTCTCGATCCGCCGGACAAGGATGTGCTCATCGATCCCGATGGCGTAGATACAATCAGAGTAAGACCGGTTCTCCTCCAGGTCAATGAGCAGGCGGTCTCCGGGCTTGATTTCAGGTTCCATGCAGTTCCCCGGCATGGTCATCAAAGCCAGATGGGACGAGGTAACCTCTGTGGCCAGCCAGGGGGCAGACAGGGTGTCGTCCATCTGTGACTCGGTTTTGACAACAGGGGAACCATTGCTGTTCAGGCGGGGAAGGATGTGCTTGATTCCTGCGGACGTCTGGCTTGCATCGTCAGGTGGCGTGACGGCCCCAGATCCAGTGGCCAGCCAGTCAGCATTGAGGTCGTACTTGCGGGACAGGGAGAAAATCCATTTTGAGGGAATGACGTTTTTGTGTTTGGCCAATGAGATGGCGGCCCTGCCGAGTCCGAGCTCCTGGGCCAGCTGGGATTGATTTTGAATCGGGGTGGCCTGCTTGATCCGTTCAAAAAAAGTGGAAAAGTCAGGGGTGGCATGAATCCGCTTCAAGGAGACCTCTCAGGGGAAGCAAAGAGACAACGGCAACCGGCAATCGCAACATGCGTTGTGTGCTGCAGGATACTCGTCGACCCAGGCAGAGGTCAAATTCGATTCACGTCGCAGGGGACCGGGCAGTCAGGGAAAATGGCAAGGTGATGGAGAACGTGGATCCCAGATGTTCCTGGCTCTGCACCGAAATGGAGCCACCCATGAGGTGTGACAATCGTTTGACCAGCGGCAGGCCGAGGCCGGCCCCCTGGTGAGTCCGGGCCTGAGAGGATGCCGGTTCGGCCCCCTTGGAGAAGGTCTCAAAAATGGAGTCCAGCCTGTCGGCTGAGATGCCGATACCAGTGTCGGTGACCGAGAACAGGAGCAGGACTTGTTCGGGAAGCGTTGCATCCAGAAGTTGAACCTGAATTCGAATCTGCCCTTTTTTGGTGTACTTGATGGCATTGCCAACCAGGTTGAAGAGGATCTGCGTCAGCCGGATTTCGTCTCCGAACAGTTCCTGAGGGATGGTCTGATCGCGTTCGATGTCCAGCTTGAGGCCCTTGTTTTTGATTTCCTGGAAAAAGAGATCCTGAATGGATTGAAGCACCTCGTCCAGGTCGAAAAGGTTTTCCCGAAGGTCCATCCTGCCGACTTCGATCCTGGACAGATCGAGAATGTCAGTCAAAAGCCTGGTCAGCCGCTTGCCTGAGTTTTCTGCGCTTCGGGCGTATTCCTCCTGCTCTTCGTCCAGAGACGTCATTCTCAGGAGTTGAAGCATGCCCAGGATCCCATTCATCGGTGTCCTGATTTCATGGGACATGTTGGCCAGGAATTCTGATTTGGCTCGATTGGCCTGGTCCTTTTCCCTGACCAGAACCTTTTCCCTCTCCAGGGATTGAGTCAGGCCTTTCACCAGAAGGGTCGCGGCCCCAACAACAATGATCTGGACCAGGACAAAGGAGGAGATCAGGATGCTCCAGATGGCCTGGTTCGATTCCCTGGGCATGACGACCGCAAAGTCGGACGCCAATCCAAAGCAGACCAGGAAGGCGATGGACGCGATGCAGAACACAAGGGCTGCCCGAAACCCCAGCAGCAGGCAGGCCAGGACTGAAGCAGAGACAAACCAGAGTCTGGCTGAGCTCATGAGTTGGGCGGCAAAGAAGGTGGCCATGCCCACGGAAAAAATGATGGTGCAGACGAGAAAGGCCCGAAGCGTGAATGGGATGGGCTTGAGCACGATGAGCACAATCAGGAGGGAATAGGCTGCGCTCAGAACGAACACCATCGCGGTGCGTCCCTGTTCCAGGGCAGAGAACAGGGAGGGCAGGTATCCGATGAACCCGAAGGCCACGATCACGGTCAGGATGCCAAAGAGGATGACCCCTCTGGCCTGGCCCTGGGGGCTGTGGTCTTCAATCCTGTTGAACAGAAAGCGTGTTGCGTGGTCTTTGAGCCCCATGACGACGTTCCAAGTCATGACGCTATCCCAGACCAACGCGAATTCCATGTCCGGACATATCCTGAGCCTGCTGTACCGTCTGCTGTGCCGCATATAAGCGTGTCCGGGGGGGCACCTCTTGAACACGGTTTGGGATCATGATGAGATACATGTTTCGTGCCAACCAGTGATCTTGTTGAAGTCTACAATTTTTGGTACTCCCAGACCTGCAGCTGGCTGAAGAGTGGCTGCTGGACGCGTCCGAACAAAAGATGATCAGGGAGAGCCTGAGAAGAGTGAACCTCATGTCGGAAATTCTCATTGTCGATGATGAGAAAAACATCTGTGAACTCCTGGCCAATGCGGTCCAGGAGGCCGGGCATGTGCCCGTGTGTGCCCATTCCCTGAATGAGGCGCGACAGCTCCTCGGACACCATGCCTTTGCCGCGGTCCTGCTTGACGTTCACCTCCCTGACGGCAGCGGGCTGGAGAGTCTGTCCAGCTTTCTGCATCAGGAATCCAGGCCGGAAGTGATCATCATCACTGGCTTCGCTGACTTGCAGGGAGCTGAATTCGCTCTGACCCAGGGGGCGTTTGACTACGTCCAAAAACCGGTGACCATGAAGGACGTCGGGCTGACCCTGTCCCGAGCCCTTGAATACAGAGAGGCCCGCTTGATCCGGGACAAGGGGCCCATGACCCGGCGGGAGGACATCATCGGCAACAGCGAGCCGATGCAGAAGGTCCTCCAGGCTTTGAGGGACGGGGCTCTGGGGCACCATGCCATTTTGATCACCGGAGAGACCGGAACCGGCAAGGAGCTCTTTGCCCGGGCTGTCCATTTCAACAGCAGCCGCAGTGAGAAGAGCTTCATCACTGTGGACTGTGCCGTCTTGACCGAAAATCTGGTCGAGAGCACCCTGTTCGGTCACGTCAAGGGCTCCTTCACTGGTGCGGTCAACAACAACGAAGGTCTGATCGCCCTTGCTGATGAAGGGACCCTTTTTCTCGACGAGATCGGAGAGCTCCCCTTGAGTGTTCAGAAACGGCTCCTGCGGGTCATCGAGGACAAGAGCTTTCGTCCGGTCGGCTCCCAGAAGACCAGAACCAGTCATTTCAGGCTGGTGGCAGCCACGAACAAAGA
>CAZNIP010000152.1:4007-5885 GCA_964573115.1 uncultured Desulfohalobiaceae bacterium
GAACTCCATGACCATTTCCAGGGAGATGTCAGTGCCCTGGCCGAGTGGTCCGGCCTGACCCGCTCAAGGATCTACAGCATCCTTGGCAAGTACAACATCTCTAAATCTGAATGATCCCCCGTCATCCAGCTCTCCTTCAGCCCATCTGACTCCCTGCCATCTCGAGATGGAGGCCCCATCTGCCCTCACGCGTCTCCATGCCTTGCCTGAGGTTTTTGAGACCTCAATCCGGGACCCCCACTCC
Organism: uncultured Desulfohalobiaceae bacterium; assembly: GCA_964573115.1. GTDB lineage: Bacteria > Desulfobacterota > Desulfovibrionia > Desulfovibrionales > Desulfothermaceae > CAYOID01. The sequence continues at coordinate 4,252 of CAZNIP010000152.1, forward strand.
CTTTCCTGAGTGCCCTTTGCGCAGCATATCCTGACATTTTTTCTTCAAAGCACTGTTCAAGGCAACCAGAAGCCGGCCCGGAAGCGGATTCAAATTTGATTTGAATGGATTCAAATCAAATTTGAATATCTGGATGGATGCTTGGAGCAAGTGCTGTCTGTCTTTACTTAACTTATTGAAATAAATAATTTTAAACCAAGGCTATGACTTGGCATGGTCCTTGATAAAGGTTCAGGCAACCCTGTTGACGTTTCGGTCTTGAAAAAGGTTCATGGGTACAGCGGGCAGAGCTGGCTGTCTGGAGCGCCTGCACAGCCATGATCATGATCGTCAGGTTGGTGCACGAGTCTGAAAACGCACGAGCTGTGAGCATATCTTGTTGCAGGAGAAGGAATGAGCCTTGAAGATCGCGAGCATGTCGAATCAGAGCAGGGAATGGATCCTGGTCTGAGATCGGAGATTGTTCCCTACCACAGCTGGATGGCGCTCTTCAGAGATCTGAGTTCCAGCCTGAATCAGACGATCGAGAGGAAGGAGGTGGATTTCCTGGAGATTGGCCGCTCTATTCAGGGTATTTCCAGTCTCTCCAGGGAGATGGCTCAGAGCGTGGCCGAATTGGTGCACAAAGCCTCTGGACAGGGGTTTCGTGGGGAAGTGGACAAATTTTCCAGGGAGTTTCAAGAGCTCTTTCAGGTCTGCGATGCCGTTGATCCCATGAAAGGGGGTGGGCTTTTACGAAGCATCGCGCAGAGCATCGACGATCTCCAGGACAAGATGAAGGGATTCCGTCAGATCATCAAACGGTTGCGGGTCCTGGCCATCTCCACGCGCATCGAGAGCTCCAGGCTGGGCAGCGAGGGTCACGGCTTCAGCACGCTGGCCGATGACGTCGAGCAGCTGGCCACAAAGACTGCAGAATACTCCAAGCAGGTTCAGGATAAGACCAAAGTCCTTGACTCCATGGTCAACGATGCCAGGAGGAAAACCGCAACGGTCTCTGCTTTGGACAGCGAGCAAAGCGATCAGGTGCTCAAGGACGTGCAGCGTTCCTTTGAAAATCTCCAGGGGGTCCAGGCCGAGGCTGAAGACATCTCATCCGTGCTTTCAGAGTCCTCAGAACGCATCGCCAGCAACGTGGGGGAGGTGGTGTCCTCTGTACAGTTTCATGACATCGTTCGACAGCAGATCGAGCACATCAGCCTCGTCCTGGAAGAGTGCCGGACGATGATGGCGGAGCATGTCGAACAATCCGAACCTGGAGTACAGGACGAAGAGATCATTGCATGGACCGCGGACGTCTGCAGGCTGCAATCCTATCAGAGCGAGGCCACCCAAAAGGAGTTTGTCCAGGCCCTGGATCAGATTTGGACAAGTCTGGAGCACATCAGCTCTGACGTTCTGGATCTGGAAGGGCATGTCCATTCCACATCGCTGTGCCGGCAAGGCCAGCATTTTCTGGCTGAGCTTGAGGAGCGGATCATGCGCTTTCTGGAACCTCTCAAGCAGGGCTGCGGGTTTCTTGAAGAGGTCATGCAGGCCATGGGAACCATGGCTGAGACTGTCGTTGAGATGGGCACCTTCATCAGTCAGGTCGAGGAGGTGGGAGAAGAAATCGAGCTCATCGCCTTGAACGC
>CAZNIP010000153.1:0-5808 GCA_964573115.1 uncultured Desulfohalobiaceae bacterium
CGTACAGGTTGAGCTTCTTCATCGTCCATTCTCCTTCTTGGTCAGATGCATGATGATCATTCATGGGATCATATCCAGAATTCAGCCCGGCCGCCGGCTCTCATGAACCGGTTTGATCAAGGCAGAAACTTTGGAGGATGCTCCTCTGATTGCTCCCCTTTTCCAAGGGGAGCTGCCCATAGGGCTGAGGGGTTCTTCCTTCTGAAGTTCATACGAGGATACGACCTTGTCCTTGGAACATGGTGGTCATGGTGTACCTTTTCCTGATACCCCTTCCTGGTCCGGCTGTGTTTGATCTGGATCAAAATCAAAGAGGCAGCTCAGACGAGCCTTTGAGCTCCCGGTTTCTGGTCTTGCGATCCTTCAAAAACAGGATATGATCTTCTCATGGTTCTGCCCTGCCGCTGGCCGGGCTGAAGGTCGAGGGTTGAGGATTGCTGGTTGAGGGCAGAAAAAATTCCCGGCGTGTCGAGAAAACGGTCCACCGGCGGCCAGTTTGATCAGGGAAGAAACTCTGTCCGGTCACTGCACGTGAAGGCCTTCATCCTGAAACCCGACACCCGAAACCTGAACATCTGTGATAAAGTCTCAGACGAGAGCCCAAACGGGCCGTGACTCTGAAATCACCTGCACAGCAACCACATCAAGGAGGTCGAAGTATGAGCTGGGTCAGCGTGAACCGCTTCGTCAAGACCGAGAAGAACCGGGAAGAGGTCCGGGAGGCCGTGGACAGGGTGGCCAAGCATTGGCGCGATGTTGCCCTTGACCTCGGATACGACCCCAACGACAACGTCAATGTCGTGGAAGGGGACAAGATGACCAACGTGGCCATCAGCGAGGAGCTCGATGCCACCATGAGGGAGGAGCACGGCGACTGGTGGTGAACCCACAGGTCGAGGGTTGATGTTCAAAGACGGCCCTATGGGCAGGGATGAACCTGGAGCACTCCTGTCTTCCCTCGACCTTCGCCCTCAACCAGAGAGCTCCGGGGCCATGTGGCTCAACAGGTGCTGATACTCGCTGCGGAGCATGAGGTTGAAAAAGGCGTTCTCCACCCCCTCGCTCAGGGAGGGATGGATATGCATGCCCTTGACCACCGGATCGGGGCTCTGACCGTCGGTGTACATCAGGGTGACCAGCTCCTGGATGAGGATGGACGCCTGCGGCCCAATGATATGGGCCCCCAGAAGCCTGCTGGTTGATTCCTCCAGGATGACCTTGACAAAGCAGTCCTCCAGCATCATGGCCTCGCCTCTGGCCGTCTCGGCCAGCGGGTGAAAGCCGATCACCACCCCGTCTTCGCCATAGGCTTCCACGGCCTCTGCCTCCTTCATCCCTACAGCGGCGATCTCCGGGGAGGTGAAGACCGCATGAGGCACGGCATGATAATCCACGGTCATGGGTTGCTTGAGAACGGCATTGGCGTAGACCACCCTGGCCTCGTAGTTGGCCACGTGCTTGAAGAGGTGTCGGCCCGTGGCATCGCCAAAGGCCCAGACATTGTTGACCGGCGTCTGGAGACGCTCGTTGACCTTCAGCCACCCCTTGTCGTCGGTCTGAAGCCCTGCCCGCTCAGGCTTCAGAAGATCGGTGTTCGGGGCCCGGCCCGCGGCAATCAACATGCTCTGCGCAGCCACCTCCTTGTCCCGCCCTGTGCTTCGGTCCCTGGCAAAGATGCTGATCCCTCCTGCCTGTCCAGGTCTGACCTCGACCACTTCGTGATTGGTCTCAATGGTCATGTGTCCGGCCATCTTCTGTCTGGCCACGGCCGCGACCTCAGGCTCTTCCCCGGGGAGAAACTGGGGATTTCGTCCCAGAATGGTCACCTCAGAGCCCATGGCCGAAAAGAAGTGGCCATACTCGGCAGCCACATAGCCTCCCCCGACGATGACCAGGCTTCGGGGGAGCTCCGTGAGCCCGAGCAGGGTGTCTGTGGTCAGAAAGCTGACCGTGTTCAGACCCTTGATATCCGGAATCGCCGGCCTGGAACCCGGGCAGGCCAGGATCATGTCCCCGGAGATCTCCTCATCCCCGACCCTCAGTGAAGAGGGGCCGGTGAACTCGGCCGTCTCCCGGTAATAGTCCACAGCTTCGGATTCGGTCAGACTCTGTCCGATCTCGCTGCTCTCAGCGGTCACGATGCTGCGCATCCGCTCCATGATGGCCTGAAAGTCCACACCCTTGACCTGGACATCGATGCCGTGCCTGCCGGCGTCCTGCACGGTCCGCAGGACCTCGGCCGGGTAGACCAGGAGCTTGCTCGGGATGCAGGCCCTGGTCAGGCAGATGCCTCCGGGGTCATCCTTGTCCACCACAGCCACCCTGACCTCCGAATCGGAGCTCAGCAACCCCTCTACAACGGCCATGGCCGAACCGGTGCCGATGGCAATGCAATCATAGTGCTTCATCGTTCACTCCTTGGGTGCACGGGTTTCATGCCGGGACCGGCCCTCATGCTGACACGTCTCAGCGGCTGTCGTAAAGGAAAACCCTCGTATGAATGCCCCCTTTTCCTTTTGTTCTCCGGTTGGTACCGTGTTTGGACACGAGTGCACGTCTGATCTCAACCATTGGAGAAGAAAATGGAATTTCTGCTTGGGCTGATCATCCTCATCCTCGACATCTGGGCCATGGTCAACGTTGTTCAGAGCAGGGCCTCCGGGCTGGCAAAAGTGATCTGGGTCGTGGTCATCTTCATCCTCCCTGTGCTCGGGCTCATTGTCTGGTTCTTTGCCGGCCCGAGAAAGCTTGGTGGGTAAGCAACCGTCACACACGCGAAAGCCTTGGAGGGAGCCATGAGCGGACCACACCAGGCCCTGAAAAAGGGCGACGGCCTTCTGATCGTGGACGTCCAGAACGATTTCTGCCCCGGAGGGGCCCTGGCCATCGACCAGGGCGATGCCGTCATCCCGGTCCTGAACACCTGGATCGCCGCTGCACAGGACGCAGGGATCCCGGTCTATGCCTCCAGGGACTGGCACCCCGCCAGTCATCCCAGCTTTGTGTCCGAAGGCGGACCCTACCCTCCCCACTGCGTTCAGGACACACCCGGGGCCCGCTTTGCTCCGGCCCTTGTCCTGCCTGATGACGCGATCGTCATCACCAAGGGGACCCGGTTCGATCAGGACCAGAACTCGGTCTTCGATCAGACGGGCTTCAATCAGCGTCTGCTTCGAGACCGGGTGAGCAGGCTCTGGGTGGGGGGTTTGGCCCAGGACATCTGCGTTCTGGAGTCTGTCCTGGATGCCCGGGCCGTTCGACTGGAGGTCCTGGTGCTCGAGCAGGCGGTCAGGCCGGTCACGCCCGAGGGAGGTCGCCAGGCCCTGGAGCAGATGCGCCGGGCCGGGGCTGAGATCGTGGGCTGAAGAGCCTGCACACATTTTTGTGAGGACCAGAGCCGCTTTGAGTTTCAACGCTGCCTCCGGCAGCGCTCGTATGAAACCCAACTCTTGGGAAAGACCAGACCGCTTCTCTGCGGCTTCACATGGTGCGGAGCTTTGAAGTGACACGCGTCTTGGCCGGCATGGAGCATTGAGCCGGCTCGTGAGAAAAAAGCCAAGAAGTTTCATGCGAGCCCATCCTCATCTCCTGTCCCGGATGTCCGCTCCTCAGCCGTCTTGAGAAAAGGCAGAGGCTTCCCGGTCCGATAGGCCAGGGCTTTGCATGTGGCCACCAAGGTCCCGTCCGCTGCAAAGACCTTGATATCATAGGTGGCCGTCTTTCTGGTCAAGCTTTCCTCACGGGACTCGGCCCGGAGGGTGCTTCCTGGTTCAGGGCTGCTGACATAGGTCACGTTGACGTTCAAGGCAACGGCCATGGTGCCATGGGTCTGGCAGGATGTTTCAAACGCTTCGTCGATCAGCGCGAACAGGGCCCCCCCATGAGCCCGGCCGAACAGGTTGCCCATCATGTCAGGGTCAAAAATCATTTCAACTGAGGATGTGCCTGTGTCCAGGGCTGCCAGCTTCATGTTCAGGGCCCGGGCAAATGGCTCCTGGGCAAAGGCCTCGACGATGGCTCTTTTGATTCGCGGATCCATGAGATCTCCCCCCTTGATCGTGAAGGACATGAACTGCCGGGTCACGGACTGGGCAACGCCGTCCAGTTCTGATGTCCAGGGATGCGAAGACAAAGCCTGCGCTCTTTTGGTCAGCCCTGCAGCGTGTCGATGCTCAAATCTCTCCTTTCAGAGCTGACGACCAGGCCTGTTTTCTGCCAGATCTTGACATCCAAGTATTTAAATTTCATGATCAATGTATATCAGAGGTGCACGCACACGATCTGTCCGAAGCTGCACACACTATGGACCCTGTGTCCGCAGGAATGCCGACATCACACCGTATCGACTGAACAAGGAGGCCAAGAGATGTTTCTGGAAAAGATCAAATCCGAAGGGCTGTCGCATCTCTCATACATCGTGGGCGACAGCGGCTCTGCCGTGGTCATCGACCCCAGGCGGGACTGTCAGGTCTACCTGGACGTGGCCTACCGGCAAGGAGCACAGATCACATACATCTTTGAAACCCACCGCAACGAAGACTACATCATCGGTTCCCTGGAGCTGGCCAGGATGACCGGGGCCCGAATCCTCCATGGCAGGGAGCTCCCTTTCGGCTATGGAGACACAGTCGAGGAAGGCGATGTCTTTGAGTTCGGCCAGGGCCGGCTCAAGGTCCTCATGACCCCCGGCCACACCTTTGAGAGCATCTCCCTTGTCCTCTACGACAGCGGTTCCGGGGACGATCCTCTCGGAGTCTTCACCGGCGACGCCCTGTTCATCGGGGATGTCGGGCGGACCGACTTCTTTCCGGACAGGCGTGAAGAGACAGCCGGCTTGCTCTATGACTCCATTTTTGAAAAGCTCCTGCCCCTTGGCGACCAGGTCATGCTCTACCCTGCCCACGGGGCAGGCTCTGTCTGTGGGGCTGGCATGGCCGACCGGGAGTTCTCAACTCTGGGGTATGAGCGCAGGAACAATCAAGCCCTGCAGGTCATGAGCAGGGACGATTTCATCCAGACCAAGATCAGGGAAAAGCACACCAAGCCACCGTACTTCTCCAGAATGGAGGAGTACAACCTGAACGGCGCCCCTTCTGTGGAACCACTCGTCCCTCCCCGACCCCTCCAGGCCGACCAGTTCGAACAGGCCATGCAGGATGGCATGCTGGCCATCGACATCAGGAGCCCGGAAGCCTTTGCCGGGGCCTATATACCGGGCAGCATCGCCATTCCCCTGGAGATGCTCCCGGTGTATGCCGGCTGGTTTGTGCCGTACGGGCAGGACATCGGCCTGATCGTCGATACCTACCAGGATGTCCACACAGCCCGGCGCTTCCTGACCCGTATCGGCTACGACCGGGTTGTCGGCTTCCTCCAGGAGGGACTGCACGAGTGGGAGATCAGGGGCAAGTACTATGAAACCATTCCAGCTGTTTTTGCCGGGGAAATCCAGAGGCGGATCCGGGACCGGGAGGACTTCACCCTGCTCGATGTCCGGACGGACAACGAGTTTGAGCAGGGCCACCTGCCCAATGCCCAGCACATTTTCCTGGGGGAGCTGCCGCACAGGATGAACGAAATCGGCCCTGCCAGGCCCATCACCACCTTCTGCGGCAGCGGGCAGCGGGCCATCATCGCCGCTTCCCTGCTCAAGAAACATGGGTTTGAGCGGGTCGAGGACAGCCTGGGCTCGATGCAGGCCTGTGCCCGGGGCGTCTGCGAGATCGTCAGGGAGTGACTGAGGATTCCGGAATGGACATGCCCCCCGCTGCCCAGCCGGACAGCGGGGGTTTTTCTTGTGTGCACAGC
>CAZNIP010000154.1:0-5778 GCA_964573115.1 uncultured Desulfohalobiaceae bacterium
CATTAGCGATGCCCAACCGGGGCAGCTCATCACCTACACCCACACGCTCAGCAACGCCGGCAACAGCGCCGATATCTTTGATCTGGTCCATCACAGCAGCCAGGGCTGGCAGGTAGACTATGCCACGCCCATCCCCCTTGGCCCGGGGCAAGGGACGACCGTCATCATCAGCCTCACCATCCCGGCCGGCGTCGTCACCGGCACCGTTGATACGACGGTGGTCACCGCTACATCACGGGCGGATAGCAGCGTGTGGGCCGCTGTTACTGACGGTACCACATTGGGCCATCGGCCCGGCGTGGCGTTCGCCTCCCATCGGGCCGGCCGCACCACTCCCGGCGCGATCATCACCTATACCCACACCCTGACCAACACCGGGAACGGCCCCGACATCTACAATCTGAGCCATCATAGCGCTCAGGGTTGGACGATCAACTATGCCACGCCCATCTACGTGGGCCGTGGGCAGACTGCGACCGTCGTCGTCAGCGTCACCGTGCCCACCGATGCCCTCAGCAACACCGTGGAAACGACCACCATTACGGTTACCTCCCAAGCCGATACCAGCGTGCAGGCTGCCATCAGCGATGCCACCACCGTCAACCAGGTGGCTGACGTTACCCTCACGCCGCATTATGATATGACAATGAATCCCGGCACACTCAGTGTGTATCCTCACACATTGACAAATAGCGGCAACGGTCCGGACGTGTTTCTCCTAACCCACCACAGCAGCCAGGGGTGGCCCGTCACCTACACCACGCCGATTGCGCTCAATGCCGGACAATCCATCAATGTCCCGCTCACCTTGACCATCCCCGCCGCCAGCGGCGGCTTAGTCGATGTCACCGTTCTCACCGCCACATCCCAGTTCGATCCCCAAGTCCACGCGACGGCGCTGCAAACCACGACGGTCAATCAATTGCCGGTAGCCGACGCCGGGAAAGATCCCAAGGTGCAACCCTTGCAGGCTGTCCTCCTGGATGGCAGCGGCAGCTACGACCCGGATGGACATACCCCGTTGAGCTACCAATGGCAACGAACGGGCGGCCCGTTCGTCCAACTTATGGGCGCAGACACCGCCCAAGCCAGCTTCCAGGCGCCGCCGTCGCGCAGCGTGTTAACCTTCACGCTCACCGTGATTGACGACCGGAACCTGGCCAGTGATCCCGATACCGTGGTCGTCTACGTGGATTATGAACCTGTCGCGGGCTTGACGGTCTCCGGCGACCGCCACACCTCGCTGGGGCACACCACACACGTGACCGCCAACGCGAGCGGCGGCACGGACGTTGCCTACGAGTGGAATCTGGGCGATGGCAACACCGCCACCGGCGCCGAGGTCACCCACATCTATGCCGCGCCGGGCATATATACCGCCACCGTCACCGCGTACAATCCCGTCAACGCGCTCACCGCCACCACCACCGCCCATATCACGGTCGTGCCTTTGGATGCCGCCACTATCGCAGGGCCGCCCACGGGCTTGACCAACCAAACCTACACCCTCACGGCCAACCTGGCGCCGCTGACGGCCTCGCTGCCGATCACGCTGCACTGGCAAGCGACCCAGCACACGGCTACGACGCACACGATCACCACCGGCGCCAGCGACACAATCACCTACACCTGGCCCATCTCCGGCCAGCAGAGGATCACCGTCACCGCGATCAATGCCGGGGGGCAGGTCACCGACGCGCACGCGCTGCTCCTCAACGACACCCCCTGGATCGGCGACGCCTACGAGTTGGACGATAGCTGCGACCTCGCCTCTGCCATCTCCCCCGACGGGATTCCCCAACTCCACACCTTCCACGATGAGAGCGATGAGGACTGGGTTGCCTTCCAGGCCACGGCGGGGCTGACCTACACCATCGAAGCGCAGGTGCCTAACACAGCCACAACGGAGGTCAGTCTAGAGATCTCCGATAGCTGCCCGCCGGGTGGAGGTGGTGGTGAGTCGCCGCCTAACTATGGTGGGGTACGGCTGGCCTTTACCGCGCCGGCGGACGGCATCTACTACCTGCGTTTGAAAAACGATAATCCCGCCATCCACGGCAGCGACGTGGTTTATCATCTTTCTGTGCGTGATCCTTACGCGCTGGTTCGTTCGGGGGCCGTGGTTGTGGTCGCCGGGCGGCTCAAGACGGAGGATGATGTCCAGGATAACATCTACAACACGACCAACGCCATCTATGAGTTCGCCAAGGAACACGGCTGCGCCCCGGAGCAGATCTACTATCTGGCCCCGGATGACACGCTCGATGCGGACGGTGATAATCAACCCGATGTGGATGATGCGGCCACGCGCGCCAATCTAGAGTATGCGGTCACGCAGTGGGCCGTGGGCAAAGTCGACCAGGATAAGGCGCTGACCGTCTATCTGATGGATCACGGGGACTATGACACACTCTACTTGGACAAACCCAACGGCGAATGGATCACCCCCACGGCGCTCAGTGGATGGCTGAGTCAACTCGAAGCCGCCGTGCCGGGCGTGCCCATCAACGTCGTCGTGGAGGCGTGTAATTCGGGCAGCTTCATTGATCCGGATAATCAGGTCAGCCAGGGAGATCGCGTGGTTATCGCCTCCACCAACCCGCAACAACTCTCCTATGCCTCAGAAAAAGGCTCGGCCTTCACCGATGTCTTCCTCAACGCCCTGAAGCTGGGGGGCAGCCTCCAACGCGCCTTCGAGGATGGCGTCCAGGCCCTGCTCCAGTCCCATCCCGATCAAATCCCGTGGCTGGATGACAACGGCAACGGCCTGGCCAACGAAACGGCGGATGGCGAGCAAGCCGCGCAGCGCGGTTTTATCTGCGATTGGACAACCGGCGTCTCGGAGACGCCGCCCCAGATTGTGCAGGTCGATATCGCCTCAGAAACCGGCGGACTTGGCATCCGCGCTCAGATATGGGATGATGACGCGGTGGCCGAGGCCTGGGCCGTGGTCTATCCCCCGTCTTGGCGTCCTCCCGCCACGGGCGATACCATCATCCAGGAGCCGCTGCCGATCACGCTTCATGATCAAGGGAACGAAGAATACGGCGGTCTCTATGGCGACCAAAGTGAGACCGGCGTCTATCGCGTGGTGATCTATGCGAAGGACAACAAGGGATTGCTCGCGCAACCCAAGGATGTGCGCATCACCCTCAACGGCGACGCGGTCACGCCCGATGCCCTCCCTGCGCGCCTTGAAATCCCCATCGGGAACCTCACCACCACCGTCCAAATTCCATCCGGCGTCCTCACCGCGACGACGACCTTCACCCACACCGGCTTCACCGACCTGGGGACATCGCCAGACCTCTCTGGATTTGAGTTTGCGGGTCGGCGTTTCACCTTAGATGCTTACCAATACGGCGCGTTGCGCCCGCACCTGACCTTCTCGCGTCCGGTCACCATCACCGCGCGCTATAGCAATGATGATATGGAAGGCCTGGACGAGGACACGCTGACACTCTTCTATCGTGATGGCGACACCTGGCACAGCGATAGCCTCGCGATCCTCGATCACGACACCGCCGCCAACACCCTCACCGTCGTCACGATGCACCTGAGCGAGTTCGCGCTCTTCGCGCAGCCAGCGCCCACGATTGCGGGCGCTTTCCTGGAAATCCCCATCGACGGCCTCACCACCACCGTGGACATCCCGGCGACGGCCTTGGATGCACCGACCACGTTCACCTACACCACCTTCACAGACCTGTCAGGTTTTGGAGACCTGACAGGTCTCGACGACGATTGCGAATTCGCCGGGCGCGGCTTCGAGCTGACCGCCTACCAGAGCGGCGTGGCCCAATCGGACTTTGCCTTCGAGCACCCGATCACCATCACCGCGCGTTACAGCGATGATGACGTGAAAAGCCTGGACGAGGGGAGCCTGGTGCTTTTCTATCGCGACGGCGATGCCTGGTGGACCGACGGCCTGACCGTCACCCGGCGCTTCACAAGTACGAACGAGGTGGTGGTGCGGGCGAATCACTTGACGGCGTTCGGGTTGTTCGGGCAGGAACGGGGGTATCGGGTGTACCTGCCGTTGGTGATGCGGGAGTGAGGAAGATAAAATGAACACCTATCCTTCAAGATTCCGTTGGTTGTTGACTGCCGCTATCTTGGTCTTGGCAGTATGGATGTTGATCCCTGCCCGGATGGCGTGGGCCAGCTGCGGCGATGATACAGGTGCCCGGACTGTGCTATGTGTGGACAGTGATGCCACTGGTGTAGCAACGGGCCTTTCCTGGACCGACGCCTATACCAATGTCCAGGATGCGCTGGACTATACCCATGCCCACTATACTACTACCTACGAAATCTGGGTCGCTGAGGGCGTCTATTACCCGGATGAGGATAGCGATGGCGATCATACGGATAATAGCCGTGACGAATTTTTCACCCTACGTTACAACAATGTGCAGCTCTACGGTGGCTTTGCAGGGACAGAAACTGCTCGCGACCAACGGGACTGGGAAGCCAATATGACGATCCTCAGTGGTGATATTGACAGCAATGACTGGAACACCGACACCAACTACATCGCTGAGACGTGGCACGACATCCAGGGTAGCAACGCCTATCATGTGCTGTATCTGGATGGCGTCACGAATGAGCCGATCACGGAGACCACCGTCATCGATGGATTCACCGTCACGGCTGGGAAGAAATATGTAACGCCGCACGATGATGGAGGAGGACTGTATTGTAATGGAGCCGGTAGCGGCAATGCATGCAGTCCAACACTGGCTAATATCATTTTCAGTGGCAGCTTGGCCGATCAGGGCGGCGGATTATATAACGATGGCTCCAGCAGTGGCACAAGCAACCCAATATTGACCAACGTGACATTTAGTGGCAACTTAGCTGTGTGGGGTGGTGGCGGAATGGCGAACAATGGCGCCAACGGCACCAGTAGTCCGGTGCTAACCAATGTTACGTTCAGTGGTAACCAATCCAATAGCGATTGTGGCGGAATACGCAACCGTGGCACCAGTGGAATCAGTAGTCCTGCGTTAACCAACGTTATATTCCAGGGCAACCTGGCTATCGGAGATGGCGGTGGAATGTGCAATCATGGCTCTGATAATGGCCTCAGCAACCCGAGTTTAACCAATGTGACGTTCTGCGGCAACCAGGCTGCCACAGGCGGCGGAATTTATAATGATGGCTCCAGTAATGGTAACAGCAGTCCTATGCTGACCAACGTGATTCTATGGGGTAATACGGCAAGCACAGATTTGCAAATTCATAATAACAGTGCCACTCCCACAGTAAACCACAGTCTGATAGAAGGTGGCTGTCCGGCTGGTGCCATCTGCGATGGCAATCTATTAGTCAGTGATCCGCTTTTCGCCGCGCCTATTACAGCCACAGTCGCACCTACGGTTACTGGTAATTATCGTCTGCAAACTGGCTCGCCAGCGATTAACGCGGGAGATAACGACGCACTCACTGTCGCTACCGACCTAGATGGAAATCCACGCATCGTCGATGGCGTAGTGGATCTGGGCGCCTATGAGTACGGCTCATTTTACGTCACCGCCACCGACCCCGCCAACGCCGCCATCGCCGTCTCGCCGAGTGCACCCATCTCCGCCGCCTTCAACGCCCCCGTCAGCGCCACCACCGTGAGCACGCGCACCTTCACCGTGCGCGGCGCGCAGACCGGCGTCTACGCGGGCAGCTACCTCGCGGATAGCAACGCCGTCACCTTCGACCACGCCACACCCTTCAAGCCCGGCGAGGAGGTCGTCGTCAACGTGAGCGACGGTCTGCGTTCCT
>CAZNIP010000155.1:0-5754 GCA_964573115.1 uncultured Desulfohalobiaceae bacterium
CCAAATTTTTAAGGAGGGGAGCAATGCGGGTTCTTCGCGTCATGTACCAGGACAAGATCTTTCACGGCGCCCTGGAAGACAAGACCATCCGCTGCCTGAACACGAGCCTGGGGTTGAAAGACCCGGTGCCCCTGTCCGAGGTTCAGGTCCTGCCGGCGGTCATGCCCACAAAGGTGGTCTGCGTCGGGCTGAACTACCATGGTCATGCCAGGGAGATGAACAAAGAGGTTCCGAACGAGCCCCTGCTCTTCCTCAAGCCCCCCTCAGCGGTCATCGGCACCGGAGAAGCCATCATCTGCCCGGCCCAGTCCCGGGATGTCCACTATGAAGGCGAGCTGGCCGTGGTCATGGGCAAGGTCTGCCGCAAGGTCAAGGTCGCTGACGTCCCGGACCACGTTTTCGGTTTCACCTGCGCCAACGACGTCACGGCCAGGGATCTCCAGAACAGGGACGTCCAGTACACCAGGGCCAAGGGTTTTGACACCTTCTGCCCCATCGGGCCATGGATCGAGACCGCTGTGAAGGACCCGGGGGAGTTGACCCTGCGGACCAGGGTCAATCAGGAGGTCAGGCAGGAGGAGTCGACCCGGGACATGATCGTCAGCCCGTATGAGCTGGTCAGCTACGTGTCCGGGATCATGACCCTGATGCCCGGGGACATCATTCTCACCGGGACCCCGTCCGGAGTGGGGACCCTGCACCCCGGGGACGAGGTTCATGTGGAGATCGACAAGGTTGGGGTTCTCATGAACCGGGCCATTGCTGAGTCTGAGACGGACTGAAATTCCTGCTTGCCTCTTGGATTGAATTGTTTTATGTAAAACGGCTTTGTCCATAACCGACACACACTCTGGAGCGGCTCCGGGGTCCCCAGCGAAATGTCTCTTCTCCCGTGATCGATCGGGGCCTGAGAGGCGGCAGGGGTCGAGGGGTCTGGCCAGGGTGGAGGAAAAAAACCCAGAAAGGAGCACGAGATCATGGCGTACGTGAGCATGAAGGAGATGCTGGAGACCGGTGTCCATTTCGGGCATCAGACCAGGCGGTGGAACCCCAAGATGCGCCCGTTCATTTTCGGGGCCAGGAAGGGGATCCACATCATCGATCTGCAGCAGACCATGCCCCTGTTCGACAGGGCCTACAACTTCATCGTGGATGTGGTGGCCAACAAGGGCAAGGTTCTGTTTGTGGGCACCAAGCGACAGGCCCAGGACATCATTCGGGACGAGGCCGCCAAGGCCGGGATGTATTTCATCACCAACCGCTGGCTGGGCGGGACACTGACCAACTATCAGACCATCAAGCGCAGCATCGACAGGCTCAAGAAGCTGGAGGCCATGTTCGAAGACGGCTCCATTCACCGCTTCCCCAAAAAAGAGGTGGTGGAGATGCAGAAGGAGCTGGGCAAGCTTCAGGCCAATCTGGGCGGCATCAAGGACATGACCGACTACCCCCAGGCCGGGTTCATCATCGATCCCAAGCGGGAGGAGATCGCGGTCAAGGAGTTCCGCCGTCTGGGCATCCCCATCGTGGCGGTCACGGACACCAACTGCGACCCGGACCTCATCGACTACATCATCCCTGGCAACGACGACGCCATCCGGGCCATCAAGCTCTTTACCTCGCGCATCGCCGAGGCGTGCATGGAAGGCCAGGCCAGGCAGGATGAACTGGCCATGGAGGAGGAAGCGGCTCAAGAACCGCCTGTCGAAGCCAAGCCGCAGGAGCCGGCTCCTGAAGCTGAAGCCGCGCCTGAACAGGAAAAAGCTGAAGAGACCACCAAGAATCCGGAGGAAGAATAAATGGACGTATCTGCAAAAATGGTCAAGGCCCTGCGGGAAAAGACCGGGGCCGGGATGATGGACTGCAAGAAGGCCCTGCAGGATTCCGGAGGCGATGAGGAAAAGGCCGTTGCCTGGCTTCGGGAGAAAGGCCTCTCCAAGGCCCAGAAACGGGCGGACCGGACAGCTTCCGAAGGGATCATCGGGTCCTACGTGCACTCCAACTCCAAGATCGCCGTGCTGGTGGAGCTGAACTGCGAGACCGACTTTGTGGCCAAGAACGACTCCTTCAAGGAGCTGGCCAAGAATCTGGCCATGCAGGTCGCGGCCGCCAATCCGCTCTGCATCAGCCCCGAGGAGCTGCCTCAGGATGCCGTCGAGCAGGAGAGGCAGATCTACGCCAATCAGGCCAAGGCAGACGGCAAGCCTGAGAACGTGGTCGAAAAAATCGTTGAAGGCCGCTTGAAGAAGTACTACAAGGAGGTCTGCCTCCTGGAGCAGCCCTATATCAAGGACGACTCCAAGCAGGTCAAGGACCTGGTCAACGAGATGATAGCGGCCATCGGCGAAAAGATCGAGGTCAACCGCTTCGTGCGCATGGAAGTCGGCGAAACCAAGTCAGAGTAAAAAAAACGGGCCGCGGGCCCGTTTTTTTTACCGTCATTCCAGCGAAGGCTGGAATCCAGTCAATGAACAGGTTTTCGTCCCGGATCGAGCCCGGGATATGGATGCAAGAAGTCCATGATGACGCAAAGAGAATCGATTTTCAGGCCCGAACGGCCTCTTTAGAGTCGAGAATGAGGTGATGTCTTCGTTTCAATCACAATAAATTCAGCTTTGCCAGGGGCAAAGCTGAATTCTTGCGGCTGCTCCCGGGCTTTGCAGCCGCATCGAACCTAAGCGGGGTGCCGACCGTGACAGAGACACTGCAGTACAAGCGGGTCATGCTCAAGCTCAGCGGCGAGGCCCTGGCCGGGGACAAGGCCTTTGGCATCGATCTGAAGCGAATCGACTCCATCAGCGAGGACATTGGCGAGGTGGTCAGGATGGGCCTGGAAGTGGCCCTGGTCATCGGCGGCGGGAACATCTTCCGCGGGGTGTCCTCCTCAGCCGAAGGCATGGACAGGGCCTCGGCCGACAACATGGGCATGCTGGCCACGGTCATCAACGCCCTGGCCCTGCAGGACAGCCTGGAGAAGCAGGGGGTGGTCACCCGGGTGACCACGGCCATCGAGATGCGGGAAGTGGCCGAGCCCTACATCCGCAGACGGGCCATCAGGCATCTGGAAAAGGGCAGGGTGGTCATCTGCGCTGCAGGCACGGGCAACCCGTACTTCACGACAGATACGGCAGCCTCGCTGCGGGCCATGGAGCTCAAGGCAGATGCCCTGTTCAAGGCCACCAGGGTGGCCGGTGTCTATGACATGAACCCGGAAGTCCACCCCGAGGCCGTGTTCTTCCCCACGTTGAGCTACCTGGATGTGCTGCAGAAAGGGCTCAAGATCATGGATTCGGCCGCAATATCCCTGTGCATGGACAACAAGCTGCCCATCGTCATTTTTGACCTGCTGACCAAGCACAACATCCGCCGGGTGGCGTGCGGAGAAAAGGTCGGCACATTCGTCAAAGGAGGTTGATGGTATGGAGACGCTTTTCAAGGATTGCAAAGACAGGATGAACAAAGCCATCAAAAACCTGGAGAAGAGCTTCAGCCGACTGCGGACCGGCAGGGCATCCACGTCCCTGGTGGAGGACGTCGTGGTGGACTACTACAACACCCCCACGCCGCTGAATCAACTGGCCTCCATTTCCATCCCGGACAGCCGGACCATCGCCATTCAGCCCTGGGACCGGAACTGCTTCAGCGATGTGGAAAAGGCGATCATGAAGTCCGACCTGGGCCTCAACCCGGTCAACGACGGCAAAATCATCCGGATCAACATCCCGGCCCTGACCGAGGAGCGGAGAAAAGAGCTGGTCAAGATCGCCAAGAAGGACACCGAGGATGCCAAGATCGCCATCAGGAACATCCGCAGGGAAGAGAACGAGACCCTGAAGAAGATGAAGAGCGACAAGGACATCACTGAAGACGACATGCACAAGGGCCAGGACAGGATTCAGGAACTCACGGACGACTTTGTCAAAAAGGCCGACGACCTGCTCCAGGTCAAGGAAAAGGAGATCATGGAAATTTAGATGTGCGGCTTCCGAAGCCGGAAGCCGCACATCTAAATTTATATTTGAAGAGGTCGATGACGGATTCAGAAGAAAGAACAGTTGCTTCAGTTGCAGGCCTCTTCAATCGCCTGGAGGCGATGGCAAGCGCAGCCTGCAGCTTCCGGCTGCTGGCTGCTTATCCTGTCAATCCTGTTGATCCTGTCAAAAAGCTCTTCATCTTTTCAGCGCAGCCTCTGACTGGGCTGGAAATGGAATGAGAGCTGAAGAATTGAATGAGTTCCCATGGGTCCGGATAAAAACTCAGTTCACGCGAACGACACCCCGAAAGAGCCGGCCCCCTTGAGCCACCTGGCCATCATCATGGATGGCAACGGCAGGTGGGCCAAGAAGCAGGGCCTGCCCAGGAGTGCCGGGCATCGGGCCGGTGTGGAGGCGGTGCGCAAGATCATCACCGAGTGCCGGAAGAGGTCGCTCAACTATTTGACCCTGTACGCCTTTTCCAAAGAGAACTGGAAACGCCCCAAGGACGAGGTCAGCTTCCTCTTCGACCTCCTGGTCCGCTTTCTGCGCCAGGAGCAGAACCAGCTCCTGGAGCAGTCCATCAGGCTCAGCGTGCTCGGGGAATGGCAGGAGCTGCCGCTGGCCGCGCGTCAGGTGGTCAAGCACACCTGCTCCCAGACACAAGACTGTGATCAAATGGTCCTCAACCTGGCCCTGAACTACTCCGGCCGGGAGGAGATCCTCAAGGCCTGCCGCAGCCTTCTGGCTTCAGGCCACAGTCCGGACGACCTCGACGAATCCACGTTCAGGGCCCACCTCTACTCCCAGGACCAGCCGGACCCCGACCTGATCATCCGCACCAGCGGGGAGTACCGGCTGTCCAACTATCTCATCTTCCAGGCCGCCTACTCGGAGCTCTACTTCACCCCCACCCTGTGGCCCGATTTTGACGAGAACGAGCTGCAGGCTGCGTTTGAAGACTTTCGCCGGCGGCAGCGGCGGTTCGGGGGTCTGGGGGATTCGCAATGACCAGCCACGGCAAACGGCTCATGACCGGCGTCATCCTTGGGGCTGCCCTGGGGGCGGTCATCTTCTGGGCCTCTGACACCGTCCTGCGCTGGGTGGTCTTTGCTGTTTCAGCCCTCGGCATCTGGGAGTTCTCGAGCCTGTTCTGGCAGGGGAGGAAGAACCTCGGGCTCAAGGTCCTGGGCCTGGTCTTCAGTGCCGGCATCGTGTTCCACCCCCAGCTGGGACTTTCTGCAGGGCTCATTGTGGTCGCGGCTTTTTTTGCGGCCAGCCTCATCTTCCTGTTCCGATACAGCTCCGATTCCAGGGTCAGCTTCCCCGAGGTCCAGGTGGTCAGCCTGGGGGTGGTCTATCTCCCCCTGGTGCTGCAGTTTTTCCTGACCCTGACCCGGGTGGAGATCCTCTTTGTCCTGGTCACGGCCTTTGCCAGCGACACCGGGGCCTTTTACGCCGGATCAGCCTGGGGCCACACCAAGCTCTGGCCTCAGATCAGCCCGAAAAAATCCTGGGCCGGGGCCTGGGGGGGGATGGTCTGCGCAGTGGCAGCCTCATTGGCCCTGGGGCTCGCTTTTGGACAGGCCGCCTGGTTTCACTGGCTGTGGGTCGGGGTGCTGCTCAACCTTGGAGCTCAGTTCGGGGACCTCTTTGAATCAGCCCTGAAGCGGCAGCTTCAGGTCAAGGACTCCGGAGCCATGCTCCCCGGGCACGGCGGCCTCCTGGACCGCATCGACAGCCTGCTCCTGGCCCTGCCCGTGTACATGGTCATCACCTC
>CAZNIP010000156.1:0-5727 GCA_964573115.1 uncultured Desulfohalobiaceae bacterium
GACAGAGTCATTGAAGTGACTCAGCCCAAACAAAGTTTCATCACTGATCTCACTGGCTGCGTGAGGACGATACTTTGTGTCACCAATCGATGTCTTCTTTTAGTTCACAGCGTCAGTTTTGCTATAGGCAACAATGACGCTTTAACAGATCGATGCGGAAGGATGCACGCCTATGAATGGGAAAGCCTTTGTTCTGGTTGTTTTGAGCTTTGTCGTTGTTCTGACCAGTCAGGTCTCAGCCCCTCTGTCTCCAGCCTGGGCTTCCGTCAGGGAGACCCAACTGAGGGATTTTCTGGAACGCTACGTGGCCTTGAGCAACGCCAGGGATTTCGAGAAGCTCAAAGACCTCTACGTACCGCAGCCCTATGTGGAGCAAAAGGGCAAGGTCATCGAGGGGGATTTCGGGCCCAATCTGGCCGAGAACATGGCCTCCTGGGACGAGCATCACGTGGAGTTCGGCCTGATGGACATCGTGAGCATCGAGTCCCGCTCTGAAGAGGTCGTGGTGGAGTTCAAGATGGAGGGGACGGGCAAGGTCTGGATCTTTCCCATCACCAGGACCTTCACCAAGGAGCTCGTCCTCATCCCGGCCAACGGCCAGGGCTGGAAGATCAGCAAAGACATCACCAGGGAGTAAGAAGGGTCGTTGGTTGAGGGGGGATGGTTGAGGGCAGAAAAGAGGCCGGGCTCGTATGGAACTGAATCCCAAGTGTTCAGGTCTCAGGTGTCGGTGTCCAGCCGGGTCAGAGGACACGCTCGTATGAAATTTCGGAAGAAGAACCCCTCACCCCTCACCCCTCGACCCTCGACCTGTTAGAGGCCGGGCTGAAAACATCCCCTCCAGAGTCTCCTGCCGATAATCGAAGATCGTTGCCAGGCGCCTGCGGACAAAGAGCCGGTGAAGGAGATCCCCGAGGGGACCAAAGGGCAGGGCGTAGCTGACGATGTCCTGCATGCGGACCCTGCCGTCCTCTTCCCGGAAGCGGTGCTGATGGTGCCAGAAGGCATACGGGCCCATGCGCTGCTCGTCCACAAAGAAGAACGGCTTGTCCACATGGGTGATCTCCGTGATCCAGGATGTGGTCACTCCAGGCAGGGCCTGAACCGTATAGGTCAGGATCTGGCCGGCATACATGGGTTCAGGCTGGCCGCAGGTCACCTTGAAACGCAGCCACTGCGGGGTGATCCGGCACAGGTTTCCCGGGTCGGAGAAGAACTCCCAGGCTGACTCCAGGCTGACCGGCAGGGTCTGGGTTCGTTCAAGGGTGTGCAGCACGCCGTGTCCTCCTCGAGGTGATGCCCGCTCTCTCCCCGGCTGCGGCTTCGTGCCGCGGAAGCCGGTCAAACCTCAGTCAGCGGTCTTGTTCAGGGCTGAGGAGCAGTGTAGAGTTCCACGCGGAGAATGACAACAAGGACCGGCCATGATCAGCTCATTGCGGGAACAGCTCATCAGGAAGAACCAGACTGAGTTCAAGGATCTCTACCAGTCCTTTCGCTGGCCGGTGGAAGAGGAAACCAGGACTGCTGCCGAACACAGGCAGGCCCTGCTGTCTGCACTGGAGAGCAGGATACAGGTGTCGGCCAAAGGGACGAAACCGCACCTCGGCGACCTCTCGCCCGGCTGCAGACTCTGCATGCAGGGGGTGTGGTCCTGTCTGTTCGTCAACGGCAGATGCAACTGCAGCTGTTTCTACTGCCCCTCGGAACAGAACGCCCGGGACCTTCCCATGACCAACAGGGTCACCTTTGCCAGGCCCAGGGAGTATGTGGACTATCTGGAGAGGTTCGGTTTTCAGGGCGTTGGTCTGAGCGGAGGCGAGCCGCTGATGACCTTTGAGACCACCTTGAAATTTGCCTCGGCCATCAAGCGGCGTTTCGGCGACAAGGTCTTTGTCTGGCTCTACACCAACGGAACCCTGGTGGATGAGGACAAGCTCGGGAAGCTTGCGGATGCAGGCCTGGACGAAATTCGCTTCGACATCGGGGCCACAGGCTATGACCTGTCCAGGGCGGCCTCGGCCGTTGGGACCATCAGCACGGTCACGGTGGAGATCCCGGCCGTCCCGGAGGACATGGCCCTGGTCAAGAAGGCCATTCCGGCCATGAAAGACGCCGGCATCGACCACCTCAACCTCCACCAGCTCAGGGTCACGCCCTTCAACGCCCCCAAACTGGTTCGCCGCGGGTACTCCTTTCTGCACGGCGACAAGGTCACGGTCCTGGAGTCGGAGCTGACAGCCCTTGAGCTGATGCAGTTCTCTGCTGACCAGGTGGGCCTGCCGGTGAACTACTGCTCCTTTGCCTTTCGCAACAGGTTCCAGAACGCTGCGGCCAAGATCAGGAGCGGAAATCTGGTCAGGAAAGGCCATGAATCGCTCACTGAAACCGGGCTGATCCGGAGCCTGGCCCTGAAAGGGCCGGTCGATCTCCTGAAGCGGCAGGCGGAGGCCCTGGCCTCGTCAGGAGCCGGGCAGGACCTTTGGAGCCTGGCATCAGGGGGCAGTGAGCTCCTGTTCCACCCCGACCTGTGGGCCTGGATCGATGTCACCTCCCAGGAACTGACCATCACCTACCTGGCCAGCACGATCACCCCGAATCTGAGCTACTTCAACCCCTTCAAGGAGATTCGCCTCTCACCGGGCAGGTCCATCTATGTCGAGCGAAGCAGGACCGGTCATCCCATCAGGCTCTGTGGGCAGGACATCGACCTGTTCCATGACCGTTTCCTGAAAGGGGACAGCTCGTTGCCCGTGCCCATGAACGAGGGCTGGGCCAGGCTGACCCTGTGCGAGGAGATCCCCTCAGGGCTTCAGGAGTATTTCTGATGTCAGCCCGGCCGCTGGCCGGGCTGACGGTCGAAGGTTGAGGGTTGTGGGAAGAAAAGTCCCCCGACCTGTCAAGCAGGGCTTCGACCTGGCGGTCCACTCCACGGGGCTGGGGAAAAGGCAGGAAGCTTTGACAGGATCACCAGGATAAGAGGGGATGAGAGGGGAAGAGGCGATTCATTTTCAGCCGTCCCTCACGGCCGGCTGAAAGGCTCCCCCCCGCCGGGGGCGGATGAGATTCCTGGCAGGCATCCTGGGAAGCAGCCATTTTTCAGCGGTGGTCGAGCACCGGGTGGATCCAGCGAAAGCTGACGCAGTCGTCCAGGACCGAGGGGATGCCCTGATAAAAGGTGGGGAACTCGGGCTGCAGCCCCAGATCATTCCAGACCAGCCCCTTGCGGACCGGGATGTGCAGGTTCCAGCCGCGAACCCCGTCCGGCGTCTCCAGGGTCTGCCTGCCCTGGAAGCGATACCAGCCATGCAGGGCGTAGGCCCCCAACAAGGCCAGCTGGGGGGGGACCCGGATCATGCGCAGTCTGGGGTAGTATTCCTTGACCAGGCCGAAGAAGCCGTTCCAGTCGGCCGGGAGGTCGTCGGCGATGGGGCTGATTGTGGACAGACGCTGCCGCCCGGCCTCGACCATGGCCCGGGCCGCGTCTCTGACGTGGAGGTGGCAGTAGGCATTCGTTCCCAGTCCGGGGAGGAGCAGCGGGCCCATCCGGATCTTGGAGAACACGGCGTCTCTGGCCCCGTAGACATGGGGCAGGCGAAGGGCGCAAAAGGTCATGCCCGCATTCCCGGCGGCCTGTTCAAGAAGGCCTTCAGCTTCCAGCTTGGCCCGGCCATAGCCTGTTCCCGGGGCGGGTGGCGTGTCTGCGTCCACGACCCCGTCCCGGTTGGACAGGGAATCGTGAACCAGCATGCTGCTGGCATAGACAAAGCATTCCACCCCGGCCTTGGCCGCGGCCTGCATGAGGGTCCTGGAACCGTCCACAATGGACGGGCGAACCTGACTGAAGGCCTCGAAAGAGGCCCGGGCCCCGAGGTGCAGGACGGTGTCCACGCCCTGGACAGCTCTGTCCAGGCTGATGGAGCTGAGCAGGTCTCCCAGGACCGGCTGGGCATCCAGGTGAGCAATGAGCGATCCGCGAAGCATGCGCCGCACCAGCAGGCGCGGTCGCAGTCCCTCTTCAGCCAGAATTCTGGCCACTTCGAAACCGATGAAACCGGTGGCCCCGGTGACCAGGACGTTTTTCATCATGCCTTCTCGCGCAGAAGCTTCCAGACGACCCAGGCCCCCAGACAGCCGGAGAGCACGAATCCGACCAGCCCGAAGACCGGGAAACCTGCATAGTGAGGACCAATATCTGAGGCAAAGATCATGGAAGAGCCGATGACCAGGCTGGCTGTGATCAGGCCGATGGAGAGGATGTAGGCCGCCCGGCGCAGGGTCTCAAGCTGCCTGGATTGCTCCTCCTGAATGAGGTGCACCTTGAGCTCGCCCCGTTCGAGCTGATCGAGGACCTTACCGGCCCTTTCCGGAAGAGAGGCCGCGGCGTCCAGCTTGTGTTTGAGGGTCCGCCAGAACGGGCGGTCGGAAAAGATGAGGCTGCGGCGCTTGGAAATGTACTCCAGGGCCACGGGCCGCAGGACCTCCAGGGTGTCGAAGTCCGGGTACAGCGTCCGACCCGCGGCCTCGGTGGCCAGGAGGGCCCTGCCCATGAGGATGTAGTCCGAGCGAAGAAATACGCCGTAGCTGCGGCACAGGGTGGTCAGGTCGAGGACGAAGCGTCCCAGGTTGACCTCTTTGCCGGGAACCCCGTGGATCCTCTCCAAAACGAACATCACGTCGGCGATGAACCGTTGCCGGTCCAGCCCTGGCGGGGTCCTGACCGACATCTCCAGGGCCACCTCAGCCACCAGCTCGGGGTCGTTGTTGACCACAGCCAGCATGTAGTCCACCAGGGCCGAGCGCATATCCGGGGTCAGGCGGCCGACCATGCCCCAGTCGTAGTAGCACAGCTTGTCGCCGACCACCTTGAGGTTGCCCAGGTGGGGGTCGGCGTGAAAGAAGCCGTGCACGAGCATCTGCTTGACAACGGCCTTCATGCCGGCCTCGGCAAGACGCCTCCGCTCCTCCTGATCGCCCTGATACTCATCCAGGCGGACCCCGGGCATGTAGTCCATGACCAGGATGTCCTCCCGGGTCAACTCGTAATGGACTTCAGGAACGCACACAGACTCATGCTCCTTGAACAGGGAGCTGAAAAGGAGCATGTTCCTGGCCTCATTGGAAAAGTCGAGCTCTCGATAGAGCGTCTTCCTGATTTCCTCCACGACATCCGGAATCCTGGCGCTCTTCAGGGACTCCACCCGATGGTCCACAACGTCGGCCAGATAGCTGAAGATAGCCAGATCGGCTTCAATGAGATCCCTGATGCCATTGCGGCGGACCTTGACCGCTACAATGTCCCGGCTGCCCTTTTTGACCGCCCTGTGGACCTGGGAGAGGGAGGCCGAGGCGATGCACTGCTCGTCCAGGTCCTCAAAAGGCCAGTCCTCACCTGGATAGGCCTCGTGCAGAGTGGTCATGACCCGATCCAGAGGTTCTGGGGGGGCGTCTTCCTGCAGCTTCTTGAACTCTTCGCACAGGGCCACCGGGACCATGTCCGGCCGCAGGGACAGGACCTGTCCGATCTTGATGGTCGTCGGTCCCAGATCCTCCATGAGCTTGCGCAGCTTGGCCCAGACAGGGAGCTCCCTGCTCAGTTGACACTCCCGGCAGGGGGGCCTGCGGAAGGGCAGAGGGATTTTGGCCACCAGCTCGCCAAAGCCGTACCTCCCGGCGACCACGATGACCTGGCGCATCCGGTTCAGGGTCCGGCGGGACATGAAGATGGAC
>CAZNIP010000157.1:0-5683 GCA_964573115.1 uncultured Desulfohalobiaceae bacterium
TCGAGGGTTGAGGGTGGATGGCTGAGGGCAGAAAAGATTCCCGACGTGTCGAGAAGACAGTCTAGCGGCCAGTTTGATCAGGGAAGAAAATCAGTCCAGTCACTGCACTTGAAGGCCTTCTTCCGGAAACCCGACACCCGAAACCTGAACACCTGTGATGACGTTTCATTCGAGTTTTGCCAGGGGCTGCGAAGAATTGTTCTTGAATTCACCCCGCCTTGGGGGTGACATCCAGAGAGGGATTGAAATAGCCGAAGCTGAGCCAGGGGAAGGCCTTCCTCAGCCTGCGGGTGAAGTTTTTCAGGCCCATGGACGGGCTGTCCCACTCCGGGAGGATGCTCAGATAGAGCTCTGGATCGAGGTTGAGGTTCCTCAGCTGAATGAAATCGGGTCGACAGTCCCCGATCAGGGACTGCAGGGCCTGAAACTCCTGCTCGGAATCGCTGAGGCCGGGAACGAAAAAATAGTTCAGGGAGACGAAGAGCCCCGACGCTTTGGCCTGGCGCATGGTCTGCAGGACATCGGCAAAAGCGTACCCCCGGGGGCGATGATAGGCTGTGTACCAGGCTTCCTGAGCACTGTTCAGGCTGACCCGGATGGACGACAGCCCGGCTGAAGCCAGCCCTTCGATCGTCGCGGGCAGGCTGCCGTTGGTGTTGATGTTCACGGTTCCAGGTCCATGGGCTCTCCTGAAGCTGTGAACAGCATCGGCAATGAGCCGGGATTCCAGGAGCGGTTCGCCTTCACACCCCTGGCCAAAGGACAAGACAGGTTTCCTGGCCTGTGCGGCGTGCCTGTGCATGACCTGGGTGATCTCTTCCACCCTGGGCCGGAAAGAGATTCTCTGCTGCGTGGCAGCAAACCCGGAATCCTGTGGCTGGCTGGAAATGCAGCCCACGCAGTCGGCGTTGCAGGCCTGGGCCGTGGGCAGCGGGGCCTCGAACCGGCCCAGGGCCAGGTTCTTGGCCGCCGGGCAGCAGTAGGTCAGGGCGCAATTGGCCAGATGGCGGACCAGCCTGTTCCCGGGGAAGCTCTTCAACAGCTGGTGAGCCCCTGAGTCGATGCGCTCTTGAGGTATGGAGCTGAAATCCTGGCGAGGGTCCTTATCCACCTGTCGGGCACAGACCCAGAACTGCCCCCTGGCATACCCCAGGGCCCCATAGGCCAGGAGGGGCAGGATTTCGGCCCCGGGCCGGGTCGTGTAGGCGCACTGACCGGTCAGGGTGTAGCCGGGGCAGACAAAGGCCGCCACTGCTGAGGCCTCAAGCTCCTCCAGGTTTCCGGACTCGGGATCGAAGCCCACAGCGCTGCGATGGGGGAGCAGAAAGACGTCGCTGCCCGCAGGCAGAGGGATCAGGTCGTCAGGCCTGGGGAGGGCCAGTTCATGGCCGCGGCGGCAGAGCATGCGCAGTTCAGGATGGTCAAAGATGTTGCCGTCCTGATCAGCGTAAACAAGAGCAGGTTGGATGCGTTTTTGGGCCATGCAAACAAAAGGCAGGTCCCCAGTCCAGCCGGGGTCCTGCCTTGAAGGTCGTTGAAAGGCGCGTGTCCCTGGGCTCAGCGCTTGGAGTACTGGTACTTTTTCCGGGCTCCGGGCTGGCCGTACTTCTTCCGTTCTTTGGCTCTGGCGTCCCTGGTCAGCAGCCCCTCCTTCTTCAGGGGCTTGCGCAGGTCAGGGTCGAAGAGCTGAAGGGCGCGGCTGATGCCGTGCCTGATGGCCTGGGCCTGACCGGAAATGCCGCCTCCGGTGACATTGATTCTGATGTCGAATTTGTCGCGCATTTTGACCAGGTTCAGGGGCTGGTTGATGATCATGCGCAGGGTGTCCCTGGGGAAGTAGTCCTCAAGGGTGCGCCCGTTGACCTCGATGGTCCCGGTGCCTTCATACAGGCGGGTCCTGGCGATGGAGTTCTTGCGCTTTCCAGTGGCGTAGGTGAAGTCTTGACTCATGATGGGTGCTCCGCTTTCCTGACGATTGAGACGTCCAGCTGGGCTGGCTGCTGGGCCTGGTGGGGATGCTCGGGGCCGGCATAGACTTTGAGCTTTTTGAGCTGGGCCCTGCCGAGCCTCGTTTTGGGCAGCATGCCCCGGACGGCATGCTCGATGACCCGTTCAGGCTTGGTGGCCAGCAGCTTGCGAAGGTTGGTCTCCTTCAGCCCTCCGGGATAGTTGGAGTGGCGGTAATAGAACTTGTTGTCCATTTTGGTGCCGGTGACTTTGATCTTGTCCGCGTTGACCACGATGATGAAGTCGCCGGTGTCCACATGGGGGGTGAAGTCCGGTTTGTCCTTGCCCCTGAGCTTGGTGGCGATGGTCGTGGCCAGGCGCCCCAGGATCTGGTCCGTCGCATCGACGACAAACCAGGCTCTCTGGACGTCCTGCTGGCGCTGACTATATGTCTTGGTCCTCTGCATGTCCTGCTCCTTCATCGAACGAAATAAAAAGAGTCTTTTACACGGCTGCACGTGTCCTGTCAACCCTTGGGGGCTGTTGGGGATGCATTTCATGGCCAGGGCTTCGTGGGCGTGTTGTCAAGCAGGGGGCTTTCAGCTACCACAGAATCTGGCGGGAGAGAAACGTCCAAAGGGGAGAGCGATGTCAAGCATACGCAAGAGCCTGCTGCAGTTCGTTTTTGCCGGTTCGTTCATGAAACGCTGGAACGACAAGCTCAGGCCGGTGGAGCTGTTCGAAGTGGACAAGCAGGCGCACAAGATGATCACCGCCTGGGTGCTGACCACCCTCAGCTCAGAAGGCCTGGATGCCGAAGAGCGCCTGGCCCTGGGCCAGGAGGTGGTGGAAGGGGGCATCTTTGAGTACCTCTACCGGCTGGTGATCACGGACATCAAACCGCCGATCTTCTACCAGATCAGGTCCAACCCGGTGCACTACCAGCAGCTCACGGAATGGGTCCTGGAAAAGCTCGAACCCAGGGTTCACTCCCTGGGCCAGGACTTTTGGGAACGCCTCAAGGCCTACTTTCAGGACACCACGTCTCCAGGTCAGGGCCAGCGGATCCTTCAGGCGGCCCATCTGTTTGCCAGCCAGTGGGAGTTCAGCCTGATCAAGGGGATCAACCCCTGGGATGAAGAGCTCGAGGAGATCGAAGCCAACTTCGCCTCCAGTCTGGAGGGGTATCAGGACATCCCTGGAGTGGCCTCCCTGATTCAGGAGCAGCAGACGGCCCTGCGCCGTTTTGTGGTTCAGTGCGGTCAGCTCAGGTTTCAGAAGAGGTGGTCCCAGACCCCCAGGATCCCGGAGACCTCCGTCCTGGGGCACATGTTCATCGTGGCCTGTTACGCCTATTTTTTCAGCCTCGTCCTGGGTTCCTGCCGGCAGCAGAGCCAGAACAACTTCTTTGCCGGGCTGTTCCACGACCTTCCCGAGCTCCTGACCAGGGACATCATCTCGCCGGTCAAGCGCTCTGTGCAGAAGATCGGGGACTTGATCAAAGAGTACGAGGACGAGGAGGTTCGCAGGAGGGTCATCAACGTCCTGGAGCAGGGCGGGTACACGACCCTGTCCCAGAGGCTGTCCTATTTCCTGGGCGTGGAGCTGGGGTCCGAATTCCTGCCGACCATCATCCAGAACGGTCAGTGCAGGGAAGTGACCACAGAGCAGCTCCGCACCAGGTTCAACAGCAATGACAGCGACCCCAAAGACGGCGAGCTGCTCAAGGTCTGCGACAGTCTGGCCGCCTTTATCGAGGCCTACACGGCCATGCGGAACGGGATCACCACAGATCAGCTGCAGCAGGCGGTCTGGCGGATCAGAAGCGACTACAGCCAGGTCAGCCTTGGCAACGGGGTGCACATCGGCAGCCTGCTGGCCGACTTCGACTGAAGGGCGAGCACCTTTTCGGTGTGTGGTGTGGTTGGCGTGTTCCGCGGGCCTTCGAGGATCATGTGCCCTGGAGGGCCGATTTGAGGGCGCTGGCCAGAACGGTCTGGAGCAGGTTGGCCAGATGGGGATCAAAATGATGCGGCTCCTGGCCGAGTCCGACGGACAAGGCCAGGGTCTCCCGGGCCGAGGGTTCATCACGGGTGGAGAGGCGCCGGGCAAATGCTGCGGCCAGCCCGCTGATCCGTCCAGGCTGGCTGATGGACTTTCCGGCCAGCTTCTGGGGGAAGCCGCTGCCGTCGAGCCGTTCCTGGTGTTCGAGCACGCAGCGCAGGGTTGTCTCTTCCCTGATGCCGAGCTTTTTGAGCTGCGTTGCAGCGATCAAGGGGTGCTGGAGCATCATGTGCTCTTCTTCAGGGCTGCGGGTCTCTTTCTCCCGGAGGTGGGCCGGAATTCTGCTCAGCCCCAGGGGCGTCATGGCCAGCCCCATGGCCATGCGCTGGACCAGAGCGGACTTGATGTCCGCACCTTGAAGCTCGAAGACCAGGGCCAGACCGCAGGCCAGCGTGGTGTAGGCCTGAAGCTCCAGTCCAGGACCAGCCGGCAGCCGGCGCAGCAGCGACTTGATCCTGAAGGGGTCCGCGCTCAGGTACTGGACCAGGACAGCCAGGTCGGTCTGGACCAGCTCCAGGGAGGTTTTGACCGGCTGATCGAACATGATCCTGAAGCGGTCGCTCAATCCCTGGACCAGGATCTGGGCCGTCTCCGTCTCTTTGAGATGGGTGTCCAGGAGAATGAGGTCGAGCTGCTTGCTGATGTGCCTGGAATAGATATGATGGTCGGAACGGGCGACAAAGATGTTCCCCCTGGCGCATTCATCGTGGAGCTGCTCGAGCTGGCTCTTCTGCAGCCTCTGGTCGGCAAAGGAGAAAGGGACAAGCTCCCCGATGGCTTCTTTGAACAGGAAGAGATCCAGCGGCGGCCTGAATTTGGGAAAGCTGCCCAGGATCTCCGGGGAGATCTGGAAATAGGTCTCGGTGAGACTGTGCAGGGAGCGATGATCGTGAGGCGTGGTCATAGGGCTCTTGTGTTCGGCTGCGATTGAGGGGACGAGCTTCGAACATGCCTTGTTTCAGGGAGGCCCCTCTTGTGGATGAAAAAGCCTCGAATTCATACTATCCTATCGCCAATCTGAGAGATTTTCAAACCCACCTGCCAGGCAGACACTGAATTTCCGCTGCTTTTTTGCTTTTTCCCCTTGACGAGCCCAACCGGCATGACCTAGTGTGGGAAAAAGTGGTAAGCAGTGGAGAGGACGTCCATGGGGTTTCGGGGTCATTCATATCGCAGTCTCGATGCAAAGGGAAGACTGATGCTCCCACCAGATTTCCGGGAGAAGGTCTTCAGGCAGGACAGCGTTGGCCGGGTCATGCTCACCAATTTCGATGGAGGCGTGGCCGGCTATCCTCTGCCCGAATGGGAGATCATCGAGCAGAGCTTTGACTCCATCAATGTGGCCAGGCGGCAGTTCAGGAACTTCAAACGGTTTTTCATTTCCGGGGCCATGGAAGTCACTGTGGACAAGCAGGGCCGAATCCTGGTTCCCCCTTATCTTCGCGACTATGCCCAGCTGGACAAGGACGTCGTCCTGTCCGGAAACGGGAAAAAATTCGAGATCTGGAACCCGGAGACCTTTGCCAGGATGCGGCAGGACATGGAGCAGGACTTCGACCAGCTCCTGGATGATATGGCCGATCACGGGGCTGAGCTGCATCTCTGAGGAAGACAGGAGTCAGCCCGGCCGCCGGCTCTCATGAGCCGGTTTGATCAGGGCAGAAACTTTCGG
>CAZNIP010000158.1:0-5589 GCA_964573115.1 uncultured Desulfohalobiaceae bacterium
GACACCTATGACGCCATCGTCTCTCTGGCCTGCGGGGTCGGGGTGCAGTTCACGGCTGAAACCTATATGCAGCTCCCGGTCTACCCAGGGGTGGACACCAAGTTTCTCGGCGTCACTGAGGAACGGGGAGTCTGGACTGAACGCTGCCAGGCCTGCGGGCAATGCATCCTGGCTGAGACAGCCGGGATCTGTCCGGTTTCCAGGTGCGCCAAACGGCTCCTGAACGGCCCCTGCGGTGGGGCCACCCAGGGACACTGCGAAATCAACCCCGAGTTGCCCTGTGCCTGGCAGCTGATCATCGACCGGCTCAAGGCCCTGGACAGACTGGATGACTACGCCAAGCTCACCCCGATCAAGGACTGGTCCACTGAAAGAGCAGGTGGACCGCGAAAAGTCGTCAGGGAGGATGTGCAGTCATGAATGTCAAGACACCGAGCAAGCTCGAAAAAATCCTGGCCGCCGGGCACATGGCGGTCACCTCTGAATGCGGCCCTCCCCGGGGGAGCGACCCCGAGGCCATCACCAAAAAGGCGGAGATGATCAAAGATCATGTCGATGCCATCAACATCACCGACAACCAGACCTCGGTGACCAGGATGGCCAGTCTGGCCTCCTGCATCCATCTCAAGCTCATGGGCGTGGAGCCCGTGCTCCAGATGGTCACCCGGGACCGGAACAGGATCGCCCTGCAGAGCGACATCCTGGGGGCGGCTTCCTTTGACATCAACAACATCCTCTGCCTGTCCGGGGACCACCAGAGCTTCGGCGACTGCGCCCAGGGGCAGAACGTGCACGACCTGGACTCGATCCAGCTCATCCAGACGGTGCGCATGATGCGGGACGAGGGCAAGTTTCTGGGCGGCGACGAGATCAAGCGGCCGCCGCAGATGTTTGTCGGGGCCGCGGCCAACCCTTTTGCCGACCCTTTTGAAATCAGGGCCGCCAGGCTGGCCAAGAAGGTGGCCGCCGGGGTGGAGTTCATCCAGACCCAGTGCATCTTCAACCTGGACAAGTTCGAGGCCTGGATGCAGCAGATCTCCGATATGGGACTGGATGACCAGGTGGCCATCCTGGCCGGGATCACCCCGTTCAAGTCCGCCGGCATGGCCAGGTTCATGGCCAAGCGGGTCCCGGGCATGGACATCCCCCAGGAGGTCGTCAAGCGCATGGCCGACACTCCCAAGGAGCAGCAGCCTGACGAGGGGATCAAGATCGCCATCGAATCCATCCAGCGCCTCAAGGAGATCAAGGGTGTCAAGGGCTTTCACATCATGGCCATCGAGTGGGAGGAAAAAGTCCCGGAGATTGCCGAAGGCGGAGGCCTGTATCCGAGACCGGAGGTCTGATCAGACGGGATCGGCGTGATTGACGCGTTCACTGCAAACCACAAGGAGGAAGGACATGACGGAGCAGAAAAGAGTCCTGGTTGTCGACGACGATCCTGATTTCGTGGCTATCGTCCAGAGCAAGCTGGAAAGGCTGAACTGCCTGGTTGATGTTGCCTATAACGGCGTTGAAGGCTGGGAACGGGTCAGGGAAAACACGCCCGACCTCATCGTCCTGGACGTGATGATGCCCGAGAAGGACGGCTTTCAGATGTGCAAAGAGCTCAAGCAGGACGAGGCGCACGCGGACATTCCGGTGGTCATGCTCACGGCTGTGGCCGATCACATCGCTGACACAGGGTACACCCAGTACGACGCCATGAGCATGGAGGCCGAGGACTACATCCCCAAAGGGCCTGACTGCACCAATCAGGTCATCAACAGCGTCAAGGGCCTGCTGGAGCTTTGAACCCGGGACGGTCATGAACAACGCCCAAAACGCCGGGTTGTCCGGCCTGGCTGAGGGAAACGAAGGAATGGGAACGTTCTGCATGCTGAGCTGGCCAGGAGTTCCTGTTCCTTTTGTCTTTCTGGGACCCGGACCGCGGTTTCCTGCCGGACGCCCCTGACCCGTGGCGCTCTGTCCGGCGGCCTGACCATCCTTGAAGCTCACTCCCTCATCCCTCGACGGGTCACAGCTCTCTGCCCCTGAGACGCCCTCGGTCCGCGAATGGTGAAACAGCATGGGTGACAACCTGCAGATGAACATCGCCCTGGTTGGGGGCGGCGAGTTGACGGCCGAAGTCCTGGAAAAGACCGCCACGGAGTTCTTCGACGTCGAGAACATCCGGGCCAGGATTCTGGCCGTCTCCGACCCTGACTCCGAGTCTCCAGGCATGGTCATGGCCCGCCGCCTCGGACTGCTCACCGTGAACGACTACTCCGACCTCTTCGACCCCTACTACGACATCGAGCTCGTCATCGTGCTTCGGCCTGAACCGGAGCTGCTCTATGACATCATCGCCGCCAGACCCAAGCACATCAGGATCATGTCCCTGCACACCTTCGCCCTGTTCTGGGAGGCCATCAACATCGAGGCCAGCAAGCTCAGGGAGAGGACCCAGGAGATCAAGGCCATCTTTGACAACATCCAGGACTTCATCCTGGTCTTCACCCCGGACATGACCATCATCGAAGCCAACAAGGCCTTTCTGGAGCAGATGGGCTTCACCCGCAAGGAAGTCATCGGGCGCAAATGCTTTGAGGTCTTTCAACGGATCAACCGCCAGTGCCAGTGCTCCAACGGACAGGTGATCTGCCCCCTGGAAGAGGTCATCGAGCACAACGCGCCCAGCCAGCGCATCTTCCCCCGGGTCAACCGGGAGGGGAAAGTGGTCTACATCGAGGTGACCATCTATCCCATTCATGAGAAGGACGGCTCCATCACCAGGTTCATTGAAATCAGCCGGGATGTGACCAAACGGGAAAAGACCGACGAAGAGATCAACCGCCGTCTGGAGCAGATGGTCGAGGACCGGACCAGGGAGCTGAAAAAGAGGCAGGAGGCCATCCTGCACCAGGACAAGATGGCCTCGCTGGGCAAGCTGTCGGCCTCTGTGGTCCACGAGATCAACAACCCCATCTCCGGCATCCTGAACCTCATCCTGCTCATGAAGCGAATGACCGAAGAAGGCGGCCGGCTGGATGAACAACAGCTCGGCCAGTTCACCCGCTACCTCCAGCTCATGGAAACCGAGACCAGGCGGATCAGCAGGATCTCCTCCAACCTGCTCTCCTTCTCCAGGGAATCCAAGCTGGAGACCTCCATCCTGAACCTGAACCAGCTCCTGGAAGACGTGCTGTTCCTGAACTCCAACTTCCTGAAGATCAGCTCCATCAAGGTCAGCCGGGACTTCGATCATACCCTGCCGGACATCATGGCCGACGGGGAGCAGATCAAGCAGGTCTTCATGAATCTGGTCTCCAATGCTGTTGAGGCCATGGAGCAGAAGGGCCGGGGAACCCTGACCATCACAACCGAGCACCGGGACAACTCGGTCCAGGTCAGCTTTACCGACTCCGGTCCCGGCATTCCGGAGGAACACGTCACCCGGCTGTTCGACCCCTTCTTCTCCACCAAGACCAAAGGCAAGGGCGTCGGTCTGGGGTTGTCCGTGGCCTATGGCATCGTTCAGCAGCACTGCGGTTCGATCTTTGTCGACTCCAGGGAGGGGCAGGGGACCACGATCGTGCTCAGGCTGCCCCTGAAACAGCCCAAACACAAATACGAATGAACAGGGCCCCCATGGACAGAGCCAAGATCCTCGTCGTCGACGACGAACTCATTCTGCGGGAATCGCTCCAGGGCTGGCTGGAGCGGGACGACCATCAGGTGGAGACCGTGGCCAGCGGGGAGGAGGCCCTGGAACGCGTCCGCCAGTCCCGCTACGACATCCTCTTTCTGGACATCAAGCTTGAAGGCATGAGCGGCCTGGACGTCCTGAAAAAGGTCCGGGACATCGATCCTGACACCTCTGTGGTCATGATCACGGCCTACGGCTCGATCTCAACAGCTGTGGAGGCCATGAAGGACGGGGCCTACGACTACCTGCTCAAGCCCTTTGAACCCGAAGGGCTGTCCGTGCTCATTGAAAAGATCATGCACAACAAGGCCCAGGCCAGGGAAACCCAGTATCTGCGTGAGGAGTACAAGGACCGGACCCGGTTCGAAAACCTGATCGGGCAGTCCGAGGCCCTGCAGAAGGTCTTCGACCTCATTCAGGACGTGGCCCCTATGGAGTCCACAGTGCTCATCACCGGGGAGACCGGAACCGGCAAGGAGCTGGCCGCCAAAGCCATCCACACCCACAGCCAGCGCTGTCATGGGCCTTTTGTGGCCGTCAACTGCGGCAGCATCCCGGAACACCTCATGGAGAGCGAGCTCTTCGGCTACCAGAAAGGGGCCTTCACCGACGCCAAGACGACCAAGAAAGGCCGCCTCGAGCTGGCCTACGGCGGGACCCTCTTCCTGGACGAGATCGGGGACATCACCCCCAGGATGCAGATCGACCTGCTCCGGGTCCTGGAAGAGAAAACCTTCTACCGGGTCGGGGGCACCCAGCCCATCGAGGCCAACTTCCGGGTCATTGCCGCCACGAACAGGAACCTGGCCCAGGCGGTCAAGGACGGGTCTTTTCGGGAGGACCTCTTCTACAGGGTCAACGTCATCTCCTTTGAAATGCCCCCCCTGCGCAGGCGCAAGGACGACATTCCGCTCCTGGCCGAGCACTTCCGCTACCGTTTTGCCCAGGAGACGAACAAGGCCGTGGACTCCTTCAGCCGGGCAGCCCTGGATGAGCTCATGATCTATGAGTGGCCCGGCAACGTCCGGGAGCTGGAGAACGCTGTTGAGCGGGCTGTGGTCGTGGGCAAAGGGCGGCAGATCGGCGTGGGGGACCTGCCCATCAGTTCCGGGGCCGTTGCCTCCCAGCCTTCAGGGGGATCGCTCCAGGAGGTTGAGAAGAATCACATTCTGACCATCCTGGACCAGACCGGCTGGAATATCAAGCGCAGCGCTCACATTCTGGGCATCGACCGCTCCACCCTGTACAACAAGATGAAACGGTATGACATCACCAGGGAGCAGTGACCACGAGCATTGCAGACCGGCCGATCCTCATCTCGCCAATTGGTCCGGTTGACACCGGGGTCATCCCGCCAATTCAAAGCGCACTTGGGGATATCTTCGGCTTTCCGACCTTGATGGACAGAGTGCTTGAGGATCTGTCCTTGGCCTACCACCATGGACGTCAGCAGTTCCATTCCACAGCGATTCTGGACATGCTGGCCCAGGCCATTCCCCCGGAATGCATCAAGGTCCTTGGGATCACCGATGTGGACCTGTTCATCCCGATCCTGACCCATGTCTACGGCGAAGCCCAGTTGGGGGGAACCAGCTGTATCGTCTCCACATTCCGTCTTGATGAAGGCTGGGAACACACCTCGTCAGAACCCAGGAGCACGCAGCGTCTCGTCAAGGAAGCCGCGCACGAGCTGGGGCACACCTTCAATCTCAAACACTGCCGCGACCCCGTCTGCATCATGCACTACTGCCGCAGCCTCCATGACGTGGACCAGAAGTCCATGCACCTCTGCCGCTACTGCAGGATCCTGCTCCAGGACGAGCTCAAGCGGATGGGCCTCGGGTGAAGAAAGGTTTCAGCCCGGCCTCTGGCCGGGCTGAAGGTCGAGGGTTGAGGGTTGA
>CAZNIP010000159.1:0-5550 GCA_964573115.1 uncultured Desulfohalobiaceae bacterium
TGATTCGTCATAAGCTTCCCTGGGGCATGATCGCCCAAAGACTTGATGAGCTGAACCTCGGACCGGTAGACGGCGGAGAGTGGACCATAGACGAGCTGATTTCGTTCCATGTCATCCAGCGAGACATCTGGAAAGAGAGCTGATCGACACCACATGGAATGCAGACTCAGGTAAAGAGGAACAAAACCGGATGGGACTCACCGTCAAAAAAAATCAGGGACGGATTTTCATAGAGGCAGAACTCAAACTGCCATATGTGTTCAATTGCTCCAGTTGCAAGCGAGAGCTTACTTATGAGAAACGGTTTAACCATGATGGCGTTCGTGTGATTGAAGCGTTCCCATGCCCCTTTTGTCTGGAAGATGAAGCGGGCACCCCCAACCCGGAAGACATGGAAACCAGCCTTCATGCCAGGGAGGTCCTGGTGCTGAAAATGCGGGACACGCAGCGTTTTTGGGAAGAGGACTGAGAAGATGCTGCGGGAGGCCTGACCCGGGCGGACCGAGCAGTAAGGGCCACGAAAAACACTCACCTGCTTCACCCACTTCCCACCTTTGGCAATCTGCTTCTCGGCAGATGCAGGCTCCTGGTTTGAAGGCCGTGAAATCGAAAAGATCAAAGAGACGGTCCTGAATTGATCATCGCAACCCGAAAAAGCTGAAAAAAGCCGATAGTCAACCGGCAAAAGCCCCTCAAGCAGAGGACGTTGACTTCAGCGGAGAGAGCGATCAGCAGGTCCGCCCCCTTCGGCTGTGCCCCCGGCGGCTTCAAATCGTGACAAAGAGAGAAACCGGATGCGCAGATAAAGTCCATGTTGTGCAATTTTTTTTCATGCTTCATCCAGGCAAACATTTGTGCCGTGCCATTTTAAGCAGTTACGAAAGGCCACTTTTGGCATGGTCCTTGCTTAATTGTGGCCAGATCTTTCTTTTGACAAAGCTAAACTTGTCGCGAGGCAAGGGCAGAAAGCCACGGGTCTCCCTGAGACAGCCGGGCTGCCGACGAAACGACCCTGTCAATCAGCCCTTGCCACAACACGTGGTAAGGGCTTTTTTTGTTACGGAGGGATAACAGTGTTGATGGTCTTTGTCGTATTTTTTTTCATCACTCTCGGTTCGTTTTTGGGATTTGCAGTTCATGTGAAGAGTGCAGCACAACGTGAAAAAAAGGCAGCGATGAAAAAATTTGTCAGTGGAGGTCACGAAGATTGGGCTTAGAACAATCTCATCAGGCAACATTTGATGTTGACATCCATTTCATGCGGCAAGCCATGCAGAATGGTCTTCCATCATGCTGCAGCACAACAATGGCTCATTGTCTCCACACTGGACTTTGGCAAAGCTCAACACAGGGGCGGCTGCAAAAACTCACGATGCAGCCGCAGAAGTCAGAATTCAGCCCGACCTCTAGCTGGGCTGAAGGTTGAGGGTTGAAGGTTGAGGGGCGAAAAGATGCCCACGGTGTCGGAAAGGGCTTCGACTCAGCCAGTCTGATCAGGAAAGAAACTCTGTCCAGTCACTGCACGTGAAGGCCTTCATCATGAACACCGACACCTGAAACCTGAGTACTCGTGATGGAGTTTCATACGAGAATCCTGATCAATCATAGAGTACAAGCAGCAAAGGACGCCGGAAAACCGCTCCTTGGACTTTTTGCACTGGCTTCAACATATCCATGATGGTTAAAGGAGATGCATGCACATGACTCAATCATCCGCTGCACACCAATTGAACGCTGTTGAGCGCAGAAAAAACGAACGCTGGGACCTCTTCTCACCCTGTCGCATCATATGGCAGGACGTCACCTACACTGGGCGCATTCTCGATCTTTCTGTCGAAGGTGCGATGATCGAAGCCAACACCCTTCCTTCCAATGGCGAGCACCTGACACTCTTTTTCAACCTCAACGGCACTGATGTCCAAATCGGAGGCATGGTTGTCCACCGTTCCGGGGATGACAGGGGCAAGCCTGTCTTCGAAGGCCTGCAGGGCTTCTACCTCCAGTTTCATGAGCCGCAGAAGGAGATCCTGGCCAAGATGCACAACATGTCTGAAACCACGGTATCCGGACAGGGAAGGTACAAACCGATCGAGAGGAGGCACAAGGAAGATTCGAGACAGATCATGGCCAAGCTTGCCGAGGTGAACAAGGAGATCTGGCTGGTGCTGAGCATCATCTGCATCTCAGCCCTTCTGAACTTTGTGCTCTCCTCGAATCAGATGGTGCTCGGCTTTTACTACATTCCCACGATCTTCTCCGCCTATTTTTTTGGTCGCCGCCACGCCACGCTGACCGCATTTGCCAGCATCTTCCTGGTCCTGATGATCGCCTTCTTCAGACCATTGCAATTTGGAGAGGCCGCCTACCTGCAGGTTCCTGTGGACCGCTGGCTGGAGATTGTGGTCTGGGGCGGCATCCTGGTCATCACCGGCTATGCCATGGGGACCCTCTATGAAAAGAATGAGAACTATTTTGACGAACTCCGGCAAACCTACAAAGGGATCCTGACCATCCTTCAGCAGTTCATCTCCAAGGACAAATACACCCAGAACCATTCCTACAGGGTCTCGATCTATGCTGCCGAACTGTCCAGGGAGCTGGGTCTTGACCGCAGGAATGTCGAAGACATCCGGGATGCTGCCCTGATTCATGACATTGGGAAGCTGGATGTGGGCCGGGACATCCTGTACAAGGCCTCAAGCCTCAACGATGAAGAGTTCAAAAAGATACGGACCCACGTCGACTCCGGCGTGACCATGCTCGAACCCATCCGTGGGTCCCTGAAGCGCATCCTGCCCCTGGTCCTGGCCCATCACGACCGCTATGACGGCAGCGGCTACCATGGCATCAAGGCAGACGACATCCCCCTGGGCGCCAGGATCATCGCGGTCGCCGACACGTATGACTCCATGGTCAGCGACCGGCCGTACCGCAAGGGCATGTCCCCCATCAAGGCCAAGGAAGCCATTGTCGCCGGCATGGGAAGCGAATTTGACCCGGATGTGGTCAAGGCCTTTCTCAGGCTTTTCCGTCGAGGAAAAATGGAGGTTCCTGAAGTCATCGTCTGATACGCAGCCATATTCAGCTCAAGGCCCGTCTTTGAAAAGCCTCGTCCAAACGCCCCCGACCTGGCTCCCTTCAGCCATGCCCTGGCCTTGACTCACCCCCCGAGCGTCTGCCCGAACAAGAGCATAGGGACAGGTTAAATATAAACACTTGGACGAAAAAACAGCTATCAGATTGCCAGTCACAAGGAACTTTTTTCATCATGTGAAGATGTGACTGAACAGTTATTGATAGAGCCTTTGCCCACAGCGGCGTGCACCCACATCTCTTTCACTATCGGAAGCCCGGGGGCCTGAAATCGACCTTCTCGTCGACTATCACGATTTAAGGGACAGGTTAAAACTTGACACTGTACAGCTATGAGAAGCCTCTGACCACGGGCATAACAGAGATGAGCGCAAGAGGTGAGAGCCACCCGCTGGGCACGCCTTCGGCGATTGACAACTTTTCCCAAAGTGGTGACAATGTGAAAAATCACCAGGAGGTGTTCATGCCGCGTTTGACCATCACACTCTCTGAGGAACGTCACCAGGCTCTCAAGGAAACAGCGGCCCGCAGTCGGAAAAGCATCGCCGCCATCATCGAGGAGAGCCTTGAGCTGAGTGGCATCAAGACCACGGCTTCAGCTACCGAGCTGGTAGCTCAGGCCCGGGCGCGGTCAAGTCTAGACGAAAACCAGGCATTTGACCTGGCCCTTGAAGAGACCAGGGCCCAAAGGGCCAAGAAGTGAAAGCCTGCTTTGTCGTCGATACTAACGTGCTGGTCAGCGGCCTCCTCACTCATGAGCCTGACTCGCCTCTGGCAGCCATCGTCGATTCCATGATGACCGGGGGTATGATTTTTCTCCTCTCCCCACGGCTCCTGACAGAGTACAGGCAGGTCCTCCTTCGCCCAAAGGTAGTCCGATTTCATGGGCTTTCAGAAAAAGAAGTGGATGCTGTACTGACTGAAATCGCCAAAAACGGGCTCTGGCGCGAGCCGAGCCAGGCTGCTTCCGCACCTGATCCGCATGACGATCACCTGTGGGCGCTTTTGAAGGCGGTCCCTGGAGCCATTTTGGTCACTGGGGACCAGCTCCTCCTGCACAATCCGCCATCCTTTGCCTCGGTCATCTCGCCCAGGTCCTGCCTGTCCCTCATCCTGCCTGGCAAGTGACTGGCCGAGACCTTTCAGCTGCAGGCCTGGAGCCCACCTTACCGATACATAGGACAGTGGGGCTGCGAAAGATTGTCTTGACCTCCCGCTTGCCCCTCCTTCATCGATTTTCCCACCTTTGACAACTTGTCTCTCGACCGAAAGATCAGGAGAAGAGCAAAGGGACAGGTTAAATATTGACAAATGTCTGCTGCTCCTGTATGGATGTGTTGTCCGATTGTTCAAAATGCTTTCAAGGGAGTGGTCATGGCCAGGATAGCCAGATTTGTCAGGAGCGATCAGCCGACCATCTATCATGTCGTCTCAAGGTCTGCCCTGCCCGGCCTGCCGATCAAGGCTGCGGACAAGGACACCCTGCTTCAGATCATCAGGCGGCGGGCAAGGCTGTATTTCGTGGATGTGCTCGGGTTTTCATTGATGGACAATCACTTCCACCTGGTGGTCCGGGTCCATCCGGCATCAGCGCTCTCGGATGGTGAACTGCGCAGGCGGTACAAGGCGTACCATGGAGAAGATCAGGAGCTCGCCGGAGAACTCCTGGACCGATACCGTTCGCGGATGACCAGCCTTGGGGCCCTGGTCAAGGACATCAAGCAGGGGTTCACCAGGTACTACAATCGAAAGTATAGCCGAAAAGGCTACTTCTGGGGCGAGCGCTTTAAGTCCACGATCGTCCAGGACGGGAGGACGCTGGTCAACCTCCTGGCCTATGTGGACTTGAACCCCATCCGGGCGGGGATCGTCGCCAAGCCGGAGGACTACAGGTGGTGCTCGATCGGGTATCACTTGCAGACCGGGAACACGGGCGGTCTGCTCTCTGTGGATTTCGGGCTTCAGGAATGGAGTGAGTTCGATTCCGGAGAGATCGTGCGCTCGTATCGTCAGTTCGTGTATGAGACCGGGGCTGTGGATGCCGGCAAGGGGGCGGCCATTGACCAGAAAGTGGTCAGGAAGGAGCGAAATCGGCAATACAGGCTCAGCCGGACGGACCGCTTCCGCTACCGCTCCAGGTACTTCACCGACGCCGGGATCATCGGCTCAAAGGCGTTCGTAGGCGAGGTCTTCGACAGGGTCAAGCATTTGCTGAGGTCAAAGGATGAGCGCAGATTCACGCCTGTGAAGGGCGTGGATGGCGTGTATTCCATGAAGAGGCTGCGGGAGGCCTGACAGGGCAAGTAAAAAAGGGCTGTGGACAAAACCGCAACCCTTTAAATCATGTGGCGTCCCCAGCCGGATTTGAACCGGCGTGGCCGGCGAAAAGCTCCCAATTCTCAAGCAGACGAGTTTGCTTTGACAGAGCATTTAATGTGGATTATATTAGCTATACAA
>CAZNIP010000160.1:0-5524 GCA_964573115.1 uncultured Desulfohalobiaceae bacterium
GAGGAGAACGTATCGAATGAAGTTTCGCGGTAGTCCCATTGAGAGGAGCAAAATTGCGATCACTTTGAATGCAAAATGGAAGAACAAGGCTTTTCTTGAAGGCCGAGAAAGGTCATCGTCCTAGCCCCCCGTGTGAGAGGATCAATGAGCATCTGAAATTTCTCCGGTCTTCCGGGGCAGTTCGAAGCCCAGCCCTTCCAGTTCCCGGATCAGGAGGTCCACGGCCTTGGGGAGCCCTGCAGAGACTTCCGGAGAGAGATCAAGCCCTGTGGACAGATCCTTGGGTCTGATGCCGATGAGGGTGATGTGCGGCGGCAGGGCGTCGGTCATCTGGGCAATGGCCAGGACGTCGCTCAAGCCGAGCTGGTGCGGGGAGATTTTCTGCTGGAAGTGTCCGGGTGAGCTGCTCAGGTCCAGGGTGAAGGCCTCCCCGGGCTCGACCTTCGAGTTCTGGGCCACGTCGACGATGAACAGGTGAGTCCGGTCGTCCAGGTAAGGCAGGATCTCCACCCCGCTGGTCCCGCCGTCCAGAGTCTCCACCTCAGGGGGGAGCTCGACCCTGCGGCTGAGCTCTTCAATGACCTTGACGCCGACTCCCTCGTCCGACAGGAGGATGTTGCCGACCCCGAGGACGAGGACGTTCAAGCTGGTGTGGTGTGGTGGCATAGGTGCTACGATACAGAATTCAGCCTTGCCTCTGGCCTGGGCTGACAGGTTCAGGGTTCAAGGTTGAGGAGAGGAAAGATCCCCGACGTGACCAGCAGGATCTCGACTCGGCCAGGTTGATCAGCCAAGAAACGTGACTCCAGAATCAAGTTTCATACGAGCGCAGCTTCTGGCTGGGCTGAATTGAAGTGTATTGATTCATAAAATAAAAGCTGAAAGGCCCCGGGTTACCGGGG
Organism: uncultured Desulfohalobiaceae bacterium; assembly: GCA_964573115.1. GTDB lineage: Bacteria > Desulfobacterota > Desulfovibrionia > Desulfovibrionales > Desulfothermaceae > CAYOID01. The sequence goes on from CAZNIP010000160.1 coordinate 903, forward strand.
CCTTTCAGCTTTTAGAGGGCCTTGACCTTGATGATCTCTTTGTTCTCAGTGTCCATCAAGTGGATGGCGCAGGCCAGGCATGGATCAAAGGAATGGACCGTTCGCAGGACCTCCAGGGGCTTTTCCGGATCGGCCATCGGGTTGCCCACCAGCGAGGCCTCATAGGGCCCGAGCTCTTCATCCTTGCTCCGTGGTCCGGCATTCCAGGTGGAGGGGACCACGCACTGGTAGTTGTCGATCTTGCCGTCCTTGATGACGGTCCAGTGGGAGAGCACCCCCCGGGGGGCTTCATGAAAGCCGAAGCCTCTGATCTCGCCCTTGGGGAACTGGGGCGTGTTGCAGATCTCGATGTCCCCTTTGCCGATGTTGTTGACCAGGGCATGCCAGTTTTCGTTCAGGGTGTCTGAAAGCACGGCTGCCCTGACGGCCCGGGCTGCGTGGCGGCCGATGGTCGAGTGCAGGGCTTTGAGGGGAATCTCGGTGCCGGCCAGCTTTCCGGCGGTCTGCAGGGCCAGAGTGGCGTACTTCCTGGTCGGCTCGTGCCCGGCTGCGTACATGGCCAGGACATTGGCCAGGGGACCGACCTGGGCCGGCTTGTCCATGAAGTTGGGGGCCTTGACCCAGGAGTACTTGCCGTTGTCCTGGAAGTCAGTGTAGTTGGGCACGGTCTCTTCCTTGTAGGGGTGCCGGTCCCAGTCGCCGTCGTACCAGGAGTGCTTGATGCACTCTTTGACGTTGTCCTCGAAAAAGGAGTCGGTGAACGAGGTCACGCCCTGGTAGGCGCCCACATCGCCGCCCGGGATGTAGCCGCCCGGCAGGAGGAAGGATTCGCCCTTGGTGTCCATGGGCATTTCCGGAACGGACAGGTAGTTGGTCACCCCGGCACCGTATCCGGTCCAGTCGGCATAGAAGGCTCCCACGGCAGCGACGTCGATGAGGTAGACCTGCTTGACGAAGGCGTCGATCTCATCGATGAACTTCTTGATCTGGTAGAGCTTGTCCACATTCAGGGCAGCAGGGCTGTCCTGGTTGACCGGGTTGGCCACTCCGCCCACGGCCAGGTTCTGGATGTGCGGGGTCTTGCTCCCCAGCACGGCCACGACCTTGTTGATGGTCCGCTGGTACTCCAGGGCCTGGAAGTAGTGGGTCACGGCCAGGAGGTTGACCTCAGGGGAGAGCTTCATGGCCGGGTGCCCCCAGTAGCCGCTGGCGAAGATGCCCAGCTGACCCGAGGAGACAAAGCCCTTGAGCTTGTCCTGAATGGCCTTGATCTCGTTGACGTTGTTCCGGTGCCAGCCGGAGAGCTGCTGGCCCAGCTTGGCCGTGGCCTTGGGGTCGGCCTTGAGGGCGGAGACGATGTCCACCCAGTCCAGAGCTGAGAGATGGTAGAAGTGGACGATATGATCGAAGATCCCGTGGGCGCCGACGATCAGGTTGCGGATGTACTGGGCGTTGAGCGGGATTTCCAGCTTGAGGGCGTTCTCGACCGCCCTGACCGAGGCCACGGCATGGACCGTGGTGCAGACCCCGCAGATCCGCTGGGTGAAGATCCAGGCCTCCCTGGGGTCGCGGCCCTTGAGGATGAGCTCGAGGCCCCGCCACATCTGTCCGGAGGACCAGGCATTGGTGATCTTGCCTCCCTCGACTTCACAATCTATGCGCAGATGACCTTCAATTCTGGTGATCGGGTCAACCGTGATTCGCTTCGCCATTGTCTATCTCCTTAAGCTATGCAGTTCAAGATTGTCGTGAGTGAACGGTTCGCTGCAGCTACGAGGACGCAGTCTTGCTTCTGGCAGGCAGAGCCAGAACGGGAAACCGTTTGACGATCCACAAGTACCCGAGGACCTCGATGGCGATGATGCCCAGGGTGATCATGATCTCCCCGAAGGTGGGGAAGTAGTGCCAGCCGTCGCCGGGATCGTAACCGATGATGTAGGCGCTGAAGCGGTACAGTCCGGCCCCCAGGAGCATGAACAGGGCCCCCCAGATGACCTTCTTGGGGTTGGACCTGTTCCTGGCCGGTCCGATGAGGACCAGGGCCACCACGAGCAGGGCCATCTCCAGGAGGAACATGTTCCCCTCCAGGTTCCCGGCGAATATCTGGCCAAACGCCCCCTGGGCAATGATGTCCTGGAAGCGCATGATGACGAACAGCCCCAGGATCCAGGGCATGATGTTGGCCAGCTTGCGCAGCAGCTTGATCTCCCGAGGGTTGTTGAAGGCCACGCTGGACAGGGCGGTTTCCAGGGTGACCACGGCAAAGCCAAGCAGAATGGCGGCCATGAGGAAAAACAGCGGCAGGAGCTTGCTCCACCACAGGGGCGAAAGCTTGTGCCCGGCCAGGATCATGAGGCTTCCCAGGGATGACTGGTGCATGGTCGGCAGGAGCATGCCCAGGGCCACGAAGATGAACAGCACTCGGCTCAGCTTGCGGTCCAGGTCCTTGATCTGGAAGTGCTTGGTCACTGTGGGCGTGAACTCGATGAGCAGCACCACACAGTAGGCCGCAATGCACAAGGCCACTTCCAGAAGCGGGGAGTGGAGGTTCATGTACTGGGGCAGGAAGACGTTGTGCATCTGCCAGTAGCGTCCGATATCGATAAAGACCGAGAAACCACCGAGAATGTAGCCGAACATGCTGGTCAGGATGGCCGGCTTGAGCAGGGGGGAAAACTCCCCGCGGTTGAAGATGAAGATGAGGATGGCCATGGCGTACCCGCCGCAGGCGAAGGCGGTTCCGACATTGACGTCGTAGGCGATCCACAGTCCCCATGGATAGCCGTCGTTCATGCCGGTCACCGGGCCCAGGCCGTAAATGAAACGTTTGACGAGATACAGGGTGGCAACGCCCAACACCAGAAGCCCGATAAAGAAGGGGAGGGTGAAGACTCTGCCGCCTGCTGGTCGTGCTTCAGACATAGTGTATTCTCCTTATCCCTGACTCAGTTCCCTGAGCCATGGAATCTGCTATTCGTGATCACCACGTTTCTTGACCAGATACAACAGACCGCCGAAGGCAGCGACCGGATAGAGCATGTACTTGTAGAGCCCCTTGGAGATGCCTTCCATGTCGCTGACATAGGAGGTTTTCTTGACCTCGGGCAGGCCGAGCTTCTGAAAGTCTGTCCCGGACAGGACCATGACCTGGGTCCCGCCCAGCTCCTCCTCTCCATAGATGTGATTCAGGTACTCTTTGGCCTTGTGCGGCTGTGTGGATCCCTTCTCGATGTGATTGACCGGGAAGTCGTACATCTGGCCCGGGGTCATCAGCAGCCGCCGTTTGGCCTCTTCCTTGAGCAGGCGGACCGGTCCGAACAGGGATGCCCCTGTGGGACAGGATTCGCAGCAGGCTGCATAGTGCCCCTGGTCGTAGCGGTGATCGCAGAGCTGGCATTTGACGATTTGAGGGAAGGGGTCGTCCCACTCGAACTTGGGCACGTTGTAGGGACAGGCCACCTGGCAGTAGCGACAGCCGATGCAGGCGTCCTTGTTGTAGGTCACCACCCCGGTCTTCTCGTCCTTCTTCAGGGCTGAGACAGGGCAGGCGGCCGCACAGGCCGGTTCAAGGCAGTGCAGGCATTGTCTCTTGATAAAGGAGACTTCGTCTCCCTCGCGGTGCATCTTGATGATGTTCAGCGTCTTGGCCGAGAGATCGATGGGGTTGTCCCAGGTCTCGTTGACCCCAGTGTGCTCCGCCGGCATGTCGTTGGCCTTTTTGCACGCTGTCATGCAGGCCTGGCAGCCGATGCACAGATTGGAGTCGTACAGGATGCCCAGGGCGTCCGGCGGGAGCTCGTGTCCGGCCGAGCTGGCCAGGGCTGTCTGGGATCCCGCAGCGAGCAGGAGTCCGCTCCCGGCGGCTGCTTTGAGAAAGTCTCGCCGTTTGATGCTCATCCTCGTTCCCCCTGTTTAGTCGTTGTCATCGGATTTGACCTTTTTGGCGGCGACCGCCGTGGCCCCGACGGCAGCCCCGACCGCTGCCCCGGCGACTGCCGCGGCACCGGCTGACACCCCGCCGCCGCGTTCGTACTCGATGGAGGCAGGCGTGGCAGCAGGGGTGAAGAGGCTGTCCTTGGTCAAATCTGCCTGGACGAACTGGGGAACGTTGAAGCCGATGCCGGGCTCGCTGCAGCCGAAGCAGGGGTGCCCGGTGTCCACCGGCCAGGTGTCGACGTCATTGAATCCTTTGATGGAACAGTTGTTGTAGGTCACCGGGCCCTTGCAGCCGAGCTTGTACAGGCAGTAGCCCTTTTGATGGCCTTCGTCTCCAAACTCCTCGGCGAAGCGGCCGGCGTCAAAATGGGGTCTGCGCTCGCAGTTCTCGTGGATGAGCCTGTCGTAGGCAAACTTCGGCCGGCCGAGCTTGTCCAGGGCCGGGAGCTTGTTGTAGGTCAGGTAGTAGGCCACCGTGGACACGAAGTTATAGGCATTGGCCGGGCATCCGGGCACGGTGAGCACCGTCTTGTCGGAGAGGACCTCGGGAGCCCCTTTGGCACCCGTGGGGTTGGGCTCTGCAGCCGGCAGCCCCCCCCAGGCAGCGCAGGATCCGATGGCGATGACCGCTGCGGCCTTGTCGGCGGTCTCCTTGACGATGTCCACAAAGGGGCGGCCGGCGATCT
>CAZNIP010000161.1:0-5452 GCA_964573115.1 uncultured Desulfohalobiaceae bacterium
ACCTGTTGAAGTTTTTCATAGCCAGGGTTTCGGCCCTGGCTTTATTTTTGGCAATCATTACGGTGCTTGAACAGACTCCCCCTCCACCAACTCCGGATGCTTCTCCAGGAAGAGCTGCAAGACCTGCATGCGCTCCCGTTCGTTCCCGGCCTTGAGCAAGGCCTCCTGCCAGGTCGAGCCGTATTTCCGGGCCAGGAGCACGGAGAAGTTCCGGTCCACTGACTGCGGGTGCAGGGCCACGGCCTGGATCTCTTCCTGTGTGAGTGCTTCCCCGTTCAGCATCTTGATCACAGCTTTCCGGGCGGCCTTGAGCTCCCGGGCCTGTTGGGTCCGTCCTGCCTCCAGGGCCTTGTCGATGTCCTGCTTGATCCCGTAGTCCGAGACCTTGAGGAAGCGGCCAAGGGTATTTGAGAGCATGGGATACCCGGTCAGCTTCTCCAACTCCCCCTTGACCCGTTCCAGGTCGTCATACTTGAAGCGATGGATCACTGAGAGCCCGGACTGATTTATCATGTACTTGAAGAAAGCCTTGTGGGTATCAGCATCTTTGGCCTTGAAGATCTGTTCCGGGATACCGTACCGGCCATGATGATAATCATAGATGTTCTTGCCTGAGGCATACTGCAAGGCATCCACCGTAAGACCGATTGCGGGATGCAAAGTAGGGGCCTGTCCGGCCATGTAGTCCATAAGATTCTGAAGGTCATTGCCCTTGTTGTCCTTGAGGGCCTTCCAGAGGATACCCCCGAGCATCCGGCCTGATTCGTCAGAGGGCAGCCGGAGATACACGCTCTTGCCCTTGGGGGTGAGCCCCAGGGGGATGATGGAATAGTTGGTCTTGTCGTATTCGCTGGCACCGTCAATGATTCTCCGCATGCCTTCCCCCAGGAGCCCGAGAGCCGCGCCGTGCATCAACAGCTTGGGGATCAGGGTGTACTTGGCATGCTTCCACCACCACCCCGCCGCGGTCCTTCCCCTGGACTGCTTGAGGTGCATCTTCTCCCCGATCTGTCCCCGGGCGGCCTCAATGTCGCTGCGCCAGCCTTCCTTGATGGCATTGGAGAAGAAGAGCAGGTTGTTGTAGAGGTTGTAGGCCTTGCCCTTCCGGAGAAAGTCGGGTGAGCCGCCGTGGTTGCGCACGATATGCCCCACCACCTCAGCCGGGAGATCCGGGAACTTCTCTCTCAGGTATTGATAGGTCCCGACCTTGGGAGCCCGCTCCAGGGCCTTGCCGATGTTCGTCCAGAACGTATAGGCATTGCCGATGGGTTTCAGAACATGGTGATACCACTTGGCCGGATCACCGGACCACCGCTTGAGCTGCTTCTCCATGACCGCATCTTCTGAGGCCTCCCAGCCCCGGAAATTCTCAATGGAGATCAGCATATTGCCTTTTTGCATCTGCCGGATCACCTCGTCAGGGATACCGAACACAGACCGGAAAGCGGGCCTCAAGGCCTTCATGTACCTGGGAATGAACTTCGTCAGGGTCAGGCTCGGAATGTTCTTGGCCGGTCGCAGGGTGTCCCGCATGGTGTTGAACATCCAAAAGCCAGGGTTGGCCTCCACGAACAGATGACGAAAGGGCTTTGCAGACTGCCGCAGGGCCTCGGTGATCAGGTTGGCCTCAATGGGGTTGGATTCAACCGAGTCCGCTATCTCCTTGGGGACGTTGTAAGCCTGCAGCTTGCCCTTGTGTAGGTACTTGATCTGCTTCAAGGACGGTTCCCGGGGTTCAACCGGGACTGCATAGCCCCTGGCCCCGTCATACTTCTTTTCCGGATTCTGGATCTCTTTCGGGAAATGCTCCTGCATGAACTCCACCACGGACCGGGCCGCCACCTGCCGGTTCACCCCCTTGATCAGGGACAGGTCCTTGACCATGGTGGCCGTGATGGGGTTGGAGATTTGCTGATGGGTCCCGAACTGCTTGTAGATGGCTGTGCCGGAACCTTTGCCGAATCGCTTTTCAAGGTATTTCCCCACATCAAACCGGGCATAGTATTCCGCGTCCTCGATCCGCTGCATGAAGTCATCGGAGAAGATTTCAGCCTCTTTGATCTTGGCCACCACTTCCTGATGATTGGCATAAAAGGCCTTCCTGGCCCGCTCCAGGGCATCCCACTTCTCAGGCCCGAGCTGTTCCCGCCATTCATCCAGCACAGCTTGAGAGGACTTCTGATCAAAGCCTACCGGGTTGGCAATGGTCACATATTCCTCTGTGGCTTCATCAAACCGGGTGCGTTCGTGGATGATCCGCAGATGGGTGACATATTCCCCCAGGTCCTCCAGGGAGAGCCCGGCCTCGTCAATGATCTTCTTGGCCTGCAGGGCCTGGTTCATGTAGAGCTCAAACTCTGATCCGGAATGCCGGAGCTGGTCGATCTTGTACCTGGGGTTCTTGGCTGCCGGAATATTGCGCTCGTTCACGATCTTGGCCCGCTTGATCACCGCAGAAGCCACGTCCAGGAGTTCCTCAGCCCCCCGGGTCCGGAGAGAGGCCTTCTCCAAACTCTGGGCGTAGAGGCGGTCGTATTTCCTGAATCCCGCCCGGAGGTCGTCCCTGGACCGGAAATGCACACCCCCGGGATGCACCCCGCTCAATTCATCCTGGATCTGGTTGTAGGTCTTCATCACCTCGGGGTTGCGCTCGGCATAGTTCCAAAAGCCATCCCAGAACTTCGGGGCCTCAAACTTCAACAGCTCGGGATCATTCAAGAGCACGCTCACGGCCTCGGCATAGAGTTCCTTGGAGGAATAGCGGTATTGGGTGTACTTGGAGTCAATGGATTCATCAAAGGGGTTCCACCGCTGGGTCAGCCCCTTGAGCTCTTCCATGATCTCATCCCGGGTGTAGAGGTTCCGGTTGGCAATCTCTTCCTGGAGGTTTATCCGATAGATCTCCTTGGTCAGTTCCTTGAGCTCATCCCCGGAGGCTCCCTGGGCCTTGGCCTCCTGATAGGCCTTTCTCCGGATTCTCTGCCTGTCCTTGGGGGTCAAGACCTGAGAGGGATCAGCCGGCATGGCATCAATGGTGGCCTTGAGGTGATTTTTCAAACTGGCCACCCGCCCCAGGATGTTGCCGCGCTTCAGGTCCTTGTCCGGAAGCCAGTCAATCACATGCCCGATCTCATGGGCCAGGACCTTCTTGGCCAAGGTGGGGTTCTTGTAGATGTCATACCGCAGTTCAATATTGGCAGTCGGTCCCCTGAACTTGGCCACTCCAAGAGCCCCTTTCTTGCGAAGGGCCTGCTTGACCTTGGGATATTTGCCCTCAAGGACCTCTTTGGCCAGGCGGACCAACTCCGGCATGTCGATATTCAGTATCCGGTCCTCGGTCAGGGTCTCGGTCTCTGTGGGGAGTTCCTGATACTGCGGCTTGAAGGCATCGGAGGTGGTGCCTGTGGAGGCTTGTTTTTCAATATATCCCTGATCCTCGAGATTAGGCAGGATTTCTGTTTCAAGTTCATGCTGCTTGGCTGCTTTCAGGCCATCATGGAGCTCACCGTCAGAGGTCCGGTATCGGCCAGAGGATGTTTTCGGCAAATCAACCGTCTGTCTGCGGTCCTCGATCATCCCGAATCGCATACCGTGATAATCACCCTGAATATGCCCTTTTTGGTCTCCACCAAGCTGGACCCAGCCGATTTCCTTTGTGGCTACATCTCGTTTCTGAGCTGCAACCGGCCCTTCGGTCAGCTCTTCAGAGCTATAGGTTTCCTCTGCATCGTAGAGTTCCCTGATCCGTTCTTCGTGGTATTCTGTCGGGGTGTAGCCTTCAATGGGCATCACCAGCCCGACATTCTCACCACCTTTCTTGAACACCAGGGGAGCCCCCATCAGGTCAGAGCTTTTTGCAATGTAGGGTTCAGCCTGGGGGTGAGCGGTCAGGATGGCGTCAACATGCTCGGCAGGGTAGGCAAGATCCTGTCCTTTATGCCGGACATGCGCAAAGACCCGGCTGGATTCCTCGGTGCTGAATTCGCCGGTGATCTCGGTTTTCTCAACCGATCCCACCTTATCGAACAGCGAACCCACATCAAGAGACTGCTCTTCCTTGTTCGGGATGGCGGGCTTCTTGTCCAGCTTCACCGCATAGCTGGCATTGGAGAAAAACTTGTTCCCCTCATCCCAGAAGAACTGATCCCCTTTCCGGCTCAAGGCGATCTCGTTCCTGGATACCGGGTAGTGCTGGAACTCGTTGTAGAAGTCCCCCTCCACGATCCGTTTCTTGGAGGTCTTGGGCGGCAGCTTCGGGCCTGCTGGTTTGGCCGTGCGGGTCACGAACTGTTGCTGCACCCGCTTTTTGAAGTTCTTCAAATGCTCCGGGGTGTTCCGGATCAGGAAACGCCCATCGTCCGGGACGTTGAACTCGATCTTTTCAAACTGCTGCAACTCCCCCTGGCGGGACAGCACATTGTCCAGCTCTTCCAGGAGCCACAATTTCTGCGCCTTCTTGTCCCACCGGAAATCCCGGTCCTGGTTGAGCTTCGCCGGGCGATCCCGGTTGATGATCTCCAGATAGGGCTTGTCCGGCATGATCCCGCCTTCTATATCGAAACGGGACGGTTGATGCTCTTTCGGCTTGATCCCCCGGACAAAGGACTCCCAAGGGTGTTTGCCAAGCTGACGCTCGGGTTGCTGCAGATGAATGGGTTTGCTTGTCGGAGGCTGCGCTGCTTCGGGTGCCTGGGGTTCAGGCTGAGGGGTAACCTCTTCCGAACCAGGGAGAGGTTCAGTCTGGACCGGCTGTTCTGTTGGAGTGGGCAGGGCCTGGCCCGGGGGTTCAGGAGTCTGGGCGGGAAGTTGTTTGGCAAGGCCTTGTGGGTGAATACCCAAGCCTTCAACCGGCCTGCCTCGGGTCAGGTCGGCTCGTCTTTTGACAAAATCCGTCCATTTATCGCTATCGTCTCGCTTGCCTCCGGGTAGCTCCCGGTTCGGCCTTTTGAATTGCCCCCCTTTAGGCACAGCACTGAACATTCTTTTGTTCTGTACTTCGTGCCACTGGACAACTTCGAGCATGGCATCGATATAATCCTCAATCGCCCTGGCTTCATTTTGATAGGCATATTTGAACGTCCCGGTCAGGTCTCCGATTTGATCGGCCAATGCCGCCTTGACCCCTCTTATATACTCCTTTTTGGCCTGGGGCTCAATCGAGTGCAGGATGGAGTCCAACTCTTCCGGCAGCATCCCCCGTTCGTCAATTTTCTCCAGGGCAGGGTCGATGATGTCCGATTCAATGTCCAGAATATCAGCATACTTGTTTTCCACAAGCTCATCCGCCGCTGCAAGGGCATTGTCCATTTCCACCTGATCAATGGGCTGTCTGGGGACAACCGTTTGCTCAACCGGCTTCTGGGGTTCTATTGCGGCCTGGATCTCTATCGGTTCAATCCCTGCCGGCTGTTCTCCCGGAACCGGAATCGGCCTGGTGGGTTCCACCCTCACC
>CAZNIP010000162.1:0-5437 GCA_964573115.1 uncultured Desulfohalobiaceae bacterium
TGAGTTCTGTATTCTGACTTCTGCGGCTGCATCTTGAGTTTTTGCAGCCGCATCATAGAAGGCGCCCGTTCAAGTTCACGTTTTATCGCACCAATTACCCAAGGAGGTCTCATGTTCAGCTGCAGGCCAGGTTTCAAGTTCGCTTTGAAATATCTCTTCATTGTATCCCTCTTGCTTCTCGTCTTTTGTCCTGCGGCCGGAGCCAGGGATTCCATTGTTCTTGCAGTGGGGGGGGAGAATTCAGAGGGCTACGACCCTCTTATGGGTTGGGGCAGCTACGGCAATCCCCTGTTCCAGAGCACGCTGCTCAAGAGAGACGCTGATTTGAAGATCGTTCCAGATTTGGCCACGGAGTGGGATCTTTCTGAAGACCGGATGACCTGGACGGTCTCCATTCGATCCGGAGTCGTCTTTTCCGACGGCACACCCCTCAAGGCCAGCGACGTGGCCTTCACCTTCAACAAGGCTCTCGAAGCCGGGGGCAAAGTCGACCTTTCGCCTCTTGATCATGCCCGGGCTGTGAATGAGAACACGGTCACCCTGACGCTCAAAGAGCCGGACATCACCTTTATTCAACACCTCATCACGCTGGGCATTGTTCCTGAAAAGCATTATGGCCCAACGTATGGGCGTGAACCTGTCGGCTCGGGTCCCTACAAGCTTGTTCGTTGGGATGAGGGGCAGCAAATGGTCGTCGAGGCCAATGAGCACTATTATGGGCAGAAACCGGACATCAAAAGGCTTGTTTTTCTCTTTTCCGAGGAAGATGCTGCCCTTGCTGCGGCCAGAGCCGGGCAGGTGGATGTTCTGGGCGTACCTTCCAGCCTGGCCGGCCAGAACATCCCGGGGATGAAGCTCCATGTTGTTCAGAGCGTGGACAATCGCGGCCTGATGTTCCCCACAGTGCCTGCCGAAGGAAAGACGACCCCCAAGGGTGTCTCTGTCGGCAACGATGTGACCGCAGATGTCAGCATTCGCAAGGCCGTCAACTATGCCATCGACAGGAAGGCCCTGGTCGACGGCGTTCTGGACGGGTATGGCCGCCCTGCCTATGGTGTGGTGGATGGTCTGCCCTGGGACAATCCTGATATCCGCTTTGAGGACGCCGATTTGGAAAAGGCCAGATCGATCCTAGAAGAATCTGGCTGGATCGATAGGGATGGAGACGGTGTTCGCGAAAAGGCCGGCATGAAGGCCGAATTCACCATTGTCTACAATGCCAGGGATTCCTTGAGGCAAGGCCTGGCCCTGGCCGTGTCTGACATGCTCCGGCCAGTGGGGATCAACGCCGTTCCAAAAGGGGAGAACTGGGATCGGATCAAGACAGAGCTGACCCACACCCATGTCGTCGTCTACGGTTTCGGAGATCACAGCCCCCTGGAGATGTACAAGCTCTATCATACTCCCGGCCCTGAGCCGATGTACTGGAACGCCGGCTTTTATTCCAATCCCGCAGTGGATGCTTACCTGGAGAGAGCAAGAGGAGCGGAGTCGTTTGAGGCATCGATTCCTTTGTGGCAAAAGGCCCAGTGGGACGGTGAGACCGGTTTTTCGGTCCAAGGGGATGCAGCCTGGGCCTGGCTGGTCAACCTCGACCACACCTATTTCGTGAATGAGTGCCTGGACATCGGGAGGTCCCAGATGGAGCCCCATGGGCATGGCTGGCCCGTCACGGCAAACATCCATGAATGGGCATGGACCTGTGAATGAGAACCCTTGAAGGAGCGGCCGGGGAAGACCTTGCCCGGCCGCTCCTCTCTGAATGCATGCTCCATGACCTCCTCGTTTTCCTGGCCAGAAAGGCGTTTCGACTGGTCGTCCTCCTCGCTGCAGTGTCGACCCTGTCTTTTATCCTGGTCAGCTTTTCCCCAATCGACCCGATAGATGCCTACCTCGGTCCGGCCATTCTCAAAGTTTCCCCTGAACAGCGAGGTGACATCGCCCGGCGGTGGGGGCTCGATCAGCCGCCCCTGAAGCGTTTTGCCAAGTGGGCACAACAGCTGACATTGGGCAATTTCGGGACCTCGACCATTTTCAATGAGCCGGTGCTGTCGGTCATCGGCAAACGATTTGTGACCTCTTTCTGGCTCATGCTCTTTGCCTGGTCCCTTTCCGGAATACTCGGCTTCGTCCTGGGACTGCTCTCAGGGGCCTTTGAGAACCAGGCTGTGGACAAGGCGATCAGCCTTTATGCCTACACCATGGTTTCAACTCCAACCTTCTGGGTTGGTATGGTTCTGTTGACTGCATTTTCGGTCCAGCTTGGATGGATGCCGGTCTGTTGCGCCTGGCCGGTGGGCATGAGTGCGGAGGAGGCAAGTTTTTTTCAGAGACTCCATCACCTGGTGCTTCCAGGAGTCACTCTTTCCCTGATCGGGATTGCCAGGATAACACTGCACACCAGGGAAAAGACCATCTCCCACATGCACAGCGATTATGCCGTTTTCGCCAGGGCACAGGGGGAAACCAAACTGGGGGTCGCCTTTCGGCATGTCGTGAGAAATGTCTCCTTGCCTGCCGTGACTCTGCAGTTCGCTTCTCTGGGAGAGCTCTTCGGGGGAGCGGTTCTGGCTGAGCAGGTTTTTTCCTATCCCGGCCTGGGGAAGGCCACGGTTGAGGCCGGATACAGAGGGGATGTCCCGCTTCTCCTGGGGATCGTTCTCTTCAGTGCAGTTTTTGTCTTTGTCGGCAACACCGTGGCAGACCTCCTCTATCTCCTGGTGGATCCGAGAATGCGAAGGGCAGAGAGGAGAGCATGAGCTTTGCAAGCTTTTCGGACCGGACTCTCAGAACCAGGACAGTGCTCACCATCATCGGCTGCCTGACATTGTTTGCTGCTGTCTTCATCGGTGCCTGGCTCTATGGCGAAAAGGGCGAGGTCACAAATCTGGGGCTGCGGAAGATGCCTCCCAATGTCGAGCACCCCTTTGGGACCGACTGGCTTGGGCGGGACATGCTGGCCAGGACCCTCAAGGGACTCCGGATCAGTCTGGGGGTGGGGCTGACTGCAGCCGGGTGCACCTCGGTCATAGCCCTCGTGCTCGGCCTGGCTGCGGCGACCCTGGGCAAGGCAGTCGATGCAGCGGTGACATGGCTCGTTGACGTTGTCATGGCCACACCGCACCTGGTTCTGCTCATTCTGATCTCCTTCGCCTGTGGAGGAGGCGCACGAGGGGTCGTCGTTGCGGTGGCTGCATCCCACTGGCCTTCTCTGACCAGGGTTCTTCGGGCTGAAGTCTTGCAACTGAGAGCTTCAGAATACGTCAGGCTGTCCAGCAAGCTTGGCAGGGGAGCCCTGTTCATTGCCACCAGGCACATGCTCCCTCACGTTCTCCCCCAATTCATGGTCGGTCTGCTTCTGCTCTTTCCCCACGCCATCCTCCACTCCGCTGCCCTGACGTTCCTGGGCTTCGGGATGTCGCCGCACTCGCCGGCGGTGGGAGTGCTCCTGGCGGAATCAATGCGCTCCATGACCATAGGGCTTTGGTGGCTTGCAGTGGCTCCTGGCGCCGTCCTTGTCCTGACGGTGAAAGCCTTTGACGTTTTGGGGAAAAATGTCCGGACCCTGCTCGATCCCAGAACGTGCCGGGAATAGTGGAGTACAGCCATGCTTCAGGTTCACAGTCTTTCAGTCAGTTTTTCTTCTTCACTCGGGTTGACACGAGAAGACCAGTGCGTCGTTCGCTGCCTTGACCTGAACGTCAAAAAGGGGGAGGTGATGGCTGTCGTGGGTCAGTCAGGGGGTGGAAAGAGTCTTCTGGCTCATGCCTTGATGGGGCTCCTGCCGCGGAACGCCAGGCTTGAAGGGAGTCTGATCTTTGAAGGATGTACCTTGACTCCCCGGCATTTTGAGCGGTTGAGAGGACGCGAAATTGCCCTTGTCCCTCAGTCTGTCAGTTATCTGAACCCCCTGCTCAGAGTAGGACTCCAGATCGCTCGAGCAGCAAAAAAAAGTGGACTCAGCCGGCAAAAGGCACACACAGCTGCCATGACGTCGCTGAAGCGATACGGTTTGGGGCAGGAAGCCTTCAGGCGTTACCCGTTCCAGCTCTCCGGGGGGATGTCCAGGCGGGTGCTCACAGCAACAGCCACAGTTGGCAGGGCCAAACTCATACTTGCGGACGAGCCCACAAACGGTCTGGATCAGGAAATTGCCCTGGAGACCCTCAACCATCTCCGTCAGCTTGCAGACGAAGGCAAAGCTGTGCTTCTGATCACCCATGACATCGAGGCTGCATTGAAGATCGCTGACAGGGTGACTGTGGTCTGTGGAGGGGTGACTGTGGAGGAGGCGACGGCCGGCGATTTCAATGGAGACGGCAGGCTCCGGCATCCTTACACCAAAGCCCTGTGGGCGGCCCTGCCCGGCAACAGCTTTATGGATTCACTGCACAGCCCTGCGCATGGTGCAACCCAAAGAGGCTGTCCTTTCCATGCGACATGCCAAGGCAGCGGGCCGCTCTGCGAGGAGGAGCTGCCGCTGTTCCGGAATCTGGACGGCGGAAGGGTGAGGTGTCGAAATGCTTGAGGTCCGGAAGCTTTCTTTTCGCTTCGGGCCGAAGGATCCCTGGATTGTAAGGGATTTCGGCATTGATATCGCACCAGGGGAAGTTGTCGGCCTGCCAGGACCGAGTGGTCGGGGAAAGTCAACACTGGCCAGGATCATGGCCGGGTACCTTGTTCCGTGTTCTGGGTCTGTCAAGGTGGATGGCCTCCCTCTGCCTGGAGAGGGGCTCTGCCCGGTCCAACTCATTTTTCAGCATCCTGAGCTGGCTGTGAATCCGCGCTGGAAGATCAGGACTGTTCTCAAAGAGGCCGGTGAGCTGCCTTCCAGAATCCTTCAGGACTTGGCCATCGAAGACTCCCTGTTGGAGAGATACCCTCACGAACTTTCGGGCGGTGAACTTCAGAGGGTCTGTCTGGCCAGAGCTCTCCACCCGAAGATCAGGTACCTGCTGTGCGACGAAATGACATCAATGCTTGACGCATTGAATCAGGCCCACATCTGGAAAGCGCTCCTCGGCATCGCCATGGAAAGCCGAATCGGTCTTCTGGTGATCAGTCATGACGTTCCTCTCTTGAATCGGCTTTGTCATCGTACCGTTTCGTTTTGAGGACAACGGGCGTTGACGTAGGGGGAGCTTCGAGGATAAGACCACCAGCCGGGAGCCAGATTGTTGGGCTGAGCCCTGTCGACCGAAAACACAACGTTTCTCCTGCGTGGCTCACCTTTCCAGGCATGAAAACACGGCCTTGCGGAAGGTGTGTTTGCGAGTGCGGTGTCCCGGAGTGAACACGTTCCCCCTCGCCTGGGACACCGCGCATATTCTTTGACGTGACGAGCCCCTTTTGCGAATGGAGGTTGTGGCGATGACATTTGAAGAGATTTTACAGAGCCCGGATTTCAAGCAGTGCAGGGAGTTTCACGGCCATCTCT
>CAZNIP010000163.1:0-5426 GCA_964573115.1 uncultured Desulfohalobiaceae bacterium
TCCCCTTTTCCAAGGGGAGCTGTCCGCAGGACTGAGGGGTCCGGGGAGCTGTCCGAAGGGCTGAGGGGCCATGGGGAATTGACTGCAGGGCTGAAGGATCCCTGCTCATGGTAGTTCATGCGAGACATCTCTGATTTGAATCGTGGAGCAACGCATGGTACACATACGCATCATTCAATTTCCCTCAAGGTCTGCCAGCTATGAAACCTCTCTGCACATCGATCCTTTTCTTCCCGGTCTTCGGCTTAGCCCTGCTCCTGCCTTTTTCAGCAGCCACGACAGGCCATGCCCAGCAGGAACAGTCCGCTCCTCATGCCTACTCCTCCGTGGCGGACCTCCTGGAGAACGAGCAGACCCGCAAGGCGCTGATTGAAGATTTGCGGGCTTTGGCCGCCCAGCAGGCCGGCCAGCTTGCTGAGTCGGGCCAGGCCCTGCCCCCTCAGCAGCCTGAAAAAATGTCTCTTCCCCGCCGGATGGCCGAGCTGGTCAGTGGCGCGGCCGGGGATGTGGTCACCCGGTTTCAGAACATCGCTGTCAATCTGCACGGCATCCTGACCGCAGACCCGGGGACGGAGAAGGCCATCGACATGAAAAAGGTCTCCCAGGCCGCACTCAACCTGGGATTGATCATCATGGCGGTTGTGGCTGCATTTTTGATTTTCCGCCGCCTTGTCCGACCCCTGTTCTCACGATTGAGCCACTGGTCCCTGCATGGAGGGGGGAAAAGCGTTCTGCTTCGGGTCACTGCTGCTGTGATTTTGGCTGCCTTGGCCGACATTCTCGTCGTCGTCCTGGCCTACGTCAGCGGCAACATCGTCGCCACATTCGCCATTGGACAGACCGGGGCCCTGAATACACGCATCGCCCTGTTCCTGAACGCCTTCCTGATGATCGAACTGCTCAAGGCAGGCATTCGAATGCTCTTTTCTTCCAGGTATCAGGGATTGCGTCTGCTCCCGATCAACACCGAGGACGCCGCATACTGGAATCGTTTCCTGGCCAGGCTGGCTGGTTTTATAGGCTATGGGATGCTGTTCGTGGTCCCCCTGATCAGTGCCAATCTCTCCTATGCCCTTGGCCAGAGCGCGGGCCTCATCGTCATGCTCCTGGCCTTTGTCTACGCGACCACGGTGGTTCTCAAGAACCGGACCAGGGTCCGCGAAGCCGTCCACAACAAAGCCGAAAAGGCGGGAATGGGATCCTCGCAGTTTTTCCTCAGAGTTCTGTCCCGCTGCTGGCATCACCTGGCCATCGCCTACTTCCTGGTCGTGCTTGTCGTCACTCTGGTGCGTCCGGCCGACGCCCTCCCTTTTGTGATGCTGGCGACGCTCAAGACCCTTGTCTTCATTGGTGTCGGCCTGCTGGCCTCAGGAGTGATCTCCCAGCTTACCGGACGACGGATTGCCCTTTCCCCAGAGCTCTGCCGTAAGGTGCCCCTCCTGGAGGCACGGTTGAACTCCTACGTGCCGATGACTCTGAAATTGATTCGATTGGTCATTCTGATCACCGTGGTCATGTTCCTCCTCAATGCCTGGGGTCTTTTCGATCTCTCGGCATGGTACGCCAGCCAGGCTGGACGAGACCTTCTTGGCAAGCTTGCCAGCGTCGTCATCATGCTGCTCATCGCCCTGGCTGTCTGGGTCGTTCTGGCCAGTGTGATCGAACACCGCCTGCACCCGGAGACCGGGAGAGGAGAACCCACGGCCCGGGCCAGGACCCTTCTGAGCCTGTTTCGCAATGCCCTGGCCATCACCATCACCACCATCACCTTCATGATCGTGCTTTCGGAGATCGGCATCAACATCGGGCCTCTCATCGCCGGCGCCGGAGTCTTGGGTCTGGCCATCGGTTTTGGGGCTCAAAAGCTGGTCCAGGACATCATCACCGGGGTCTTCATCCAGGTGGAGAATGCTATGAACACCGGGGATGTGGTCACAGCAGGAGGGATCACCGGAGTGGCCGAGCGGTTGAGCATTCGCTCAGTGGGTCTGCGGGATCTGTCCGGAGTCTACCATCTGATCCCCTTTTCCTCAGTGGACACGGTGTCCAACTTCATGCGCGACTTCTCCTATCACTTGGGTGTCTACGGCATCGCCTACCGGGAGGATATCGATGAGGCCATCTCTCATCTTCGAGCTGCCTTTGACGAGCTGTGCACTGATGAAGAACACAAAGACAACATCCTGGAGCCTCTGGAAATTCATGGAGTGACCGCCTTGGGCAACAGTTCGGTTGATCTCCGGATCCGCATCAAGACCAAACCCGGCACCCAGTGGGCCATCGGCCGCGCCTACAACCGGCTGGTCAAGATGCACTTCGATGCCGCAGGGATTGAAATCCCCTTTCCGCACACGACCCTCTACTTCGGGCAGGACAAGGACGGCAGCGCCCCGGCGGCCAACCTGCGCATGCTGCAAAAAGAACAGGATCAGAAGGATATCACAGGGGATGAACCGTAAAAGGTGAGACTCAACATCATGGGCGCATCTTTTTTGGTTCTTTGACACTGGCTGTGGAATTTTCCAGAAACGTAAAAAACCTTTTTTTGACAGGATTTACAGGATCTATTGGATTTTTTTACTGCCCACATGCCGGAAGCCTGCGGGCAGGGAATCCAAAAACGCGCAGTGCGTGGTCCACCTCCTCCATCGCCGACAGGCGATTGGTTCCTTCTTGGCGGGCTTCAGGCACGCCAAGAAAAGATCCTGTCAATCCTGTTCATCCTGTCGAACTCTCTTTTGCCTTTAAGTATTTTCACAACCACAGAAAATCCAAATGTTTCGTCAGGGAGCCTCAAAAACTGCGAATTGATGGCTTTGCCAGTTCCCCAACCTCGGTTTCTCCTTTCTCCAGACGTCTTGTCCCGCCGCCCCCATGGCGAAATCGGCAGATCTGACAGCGGCATCTCTTGTTCATCCAAATTTTTGATTCACATCAATGATTGTCCTGGTGGTTGCCATAGAATAAGGCCATCAAAAACAGAACACGATCAAGCCAATCATCAGGAGGTCATGTCATGACACAGACACGGCAGATCATCGAAATCGACGATGAACTCTGCGACGGTTGCGGACAGTGCGTCCCGGCCTGCGAGGAAGGGGCCATCCAGATCATTGACGGCAAGGCCCGCCTGGTTGGAGACAAGTACTGCGACGGCCTGGGCAACTGCCTGGGCGAATGCCCCACCGGGGCCCTGAAAATCGTGGAGAGGGAGGCCGAGCCCTTTGACGAGGAGGCGGTCCAGGAGCTGTTGAAAGACCAGAAGAAGGAGCATTCGGAAGCGCCGTCAGGATGTCCGTCTGCCCGGCTGCAGCAGTTCTCCCCCTGTGCTCAGGCCAACACCCCCAGGAAACAGACATCTTCGGCCCTGTCCCACTGGCCGGTGCAGATCAAGCTCGTGCCCCCGCATGCCCCGTTTTTACAGAATGCGGATCTGCTCGTCACGGCCGACTGCGCCCCGGTGGCCACGGCCGAGTATCACTCCCGGTTTCTGCCGGGCAAAGTGGCCTTGATGGGCTGCCCCAAGTTCGACGACGCCCAGGAGTACCTGGACAAGTTCGTGGACATCTTCAGCCGCGGGGACATCTCCAGCGTCACGGTCCTGTCCATGGAGGTGCCCTGCTGCTCGGGGCTTCTCGGGATGGTCAAAAAAGCCAGAGAGATCTCCGGTGCTGACGTGCCCATCAGGAACGTGGTCCTGTCCACCCAGGGCGAGATGAAGCAGGATCTGGAGAGTGCCGCCTGACAGGCACAGAGGTGGCGTCCGGGGACCTCGTGTGCACCATCAGGCCTCTCCGGATGGACGGGATGAAAAAGACTCGGTTCGTCACTCCTCACGTCGACAGTCGCAACGGTCAACCCCATGGTGAAACGTCCACACGCTGAGCCGCCTTTGAAGACAACCAAGGATGTCAGCCCTGCCTCCGGCTGGGCTGACTGGAAGCCCCTGGCCTGGACCTTTGGGCTCACGGCCGGGCTGCTGGCCTGGGCCAGGCAGGCTTCGCCCCCTTCTGCTCGTGGCCATCGTGGCCACAGCCCTGATCCTGCGCAGCCGGGGCGCACCCCTTTACCTGGCTGCGGGCCTGGCTCTCGGCTTCGGTCTGGCCGGGGTGGCCGTCATGGTCACGCTGTCCAGACGCACAGGCCAGATGGTCCATTGCACGGTGGTCTGCCCGATCGGTCTGATCAGCAACCTGATCGGTCGCATCAGTCCCTGGCAGATCAGGATCGGGAAGGGGTGCACCATGTGCGGCAGCTGCGCCCGGGCCTGCAGGTACAGCGCCCTGAAACCTCAGGATCTGGAACGCGGCAGGCCGGGCCTGACCTGCACCCTGTGCGGAGACTGTGTCCTCCAATGTCCCCACAGCCTGATCGGGTATCGCTTCCCAGGCCTGTCCTCCAGCCAGGCCAGGACAGCCTTCCTGGTCCTGGCGGTCAGCATCCACGCCGTCTTTCTCGGGGTAGCCCGGATCTGACTGTCCAGAGATCACCCCCCATTTGCTCTTCCCTGCAGACTTTCCCGTCAGGCTGCAATCAGATGAAATCCTTGAATTGGATACCAAACTCCATGGACGCCGGTGCAAAAAGTCCCACTGGCACGTTTCCGTCGCCAACTGCATGTCATGACTCTTCGCTGATACTCGTATGAAACTCAATCACAAGTGTTCTGGTTTCAGGTGTCGGTGTTCAGGAAGAAGGCCTTCACGTGAAGTGAATGGACAGAGTTTCTTCCCTGATCAAGTCTGGCCGAGTCGAAGCCCTTCTCGGCACGTCGGGGGTCTTATCTTCCCTCAACCATCCACCCCCAACCCTCCACCGTCAGCCTTGCCAGAGGCAAAGCTGACTTCTGGATTCTGAATCCTTGCGACTGCATCTTGAGTTTATGCAGCCGCATCCTGAGGATCCCATCAGCCTCCATGGCCGCCCCCTGACCCCTCAAGCCCGTATGTGCGGCGCAGCCTGGCCGAGAGGTCCTTGATCATCGCAAAGGCCTTCTCCACTGTGGCCGTCCCGTCAGGATTGACCAGGCAGCAGGTGGCCGGGGAGAGCAGGCTTCTGGACAAAAGCCATGACTTGTCGATCCCTTTGCCCTCCAGGGCGTCCCAGAGGGCTTCGAGCTTCGTCTTCATGGACTGCAGGCTCTGCTGTTCGAACGGCTCCACGTTGGTGGGGACCTGCCCCCAGACAATGACCCCGCCCCGGTCCAGGAACCGTTTGATGGACGAGGCGTAGGACACGAACCGTTCGCCGTTGGAGAAGACGTCCAGGGAGAGGATGTCCAGGTCGAGGTTGAGCAGGAAATCCCAGTCAGGGTTGCCGCAGAGATGGATCCCCCGGGGACGCTCGACCATGGCGAAAAAGGCCTCCAGGTCCTGTTTGGCCTTGAAGTCGCCATACCCGGACAGGGCGCTGAACACGAATTGCAG
>CAZNIP010000164.1:0-5362 GCA_964573115.1 uncultured Desulfohalobiaceae bacterium
AAAAAGTAGAACCAGTGGGACAGTTCTTGTTCTTTTTCCTCTGTGCCGCCTAAAATGGGCTTTTCAACCGACCATTCACTCGGTTATTGTGTTTCAATTCATGCTTGGTGAACCATTTCAGTTCAGGTTCTGGCAGGATGCATCCGCAAGAGAGGATCTGTGAATGAAATACCCGATCGCACCAATGCTGGCCGTGGGCGGGATGGTCAGGGAGCAGGGCCGCGTCCTGCTGGTCAAGCGGGCCAACCCGCCGTCAATGGGGCAGTGGTCCATACCCGGAGGGCGGGTGGAACTGGGGGAGACCCTGGCCCAGGCCGTGGAGCGGGAGCTTTTGGAGGAGACCGGCCTGAAGGTGCGCTGCGGCGGGCTGATCACCCATCTCGAGGTCATCGACCGGGACTTTGTCGGCCGGGTCAGGTTTCACTACCTGATCCTTGACTTTTGGGCAGAATGGCTTTCCGGCAGCCCCAGGGCTGGGGGAGATGTGCTGCAGGTGGGCTGGTTCTCCAGGCAGGACCTGGATCAAGCCGGCATCAGCACCACGACCAGGGACCTTGTGCTGAGCCTGGTGTGAGGCGGCTGCAGACAGTCATGATGTCAATTTTTAGCCTGTTCCTATCACGACAGCGACAGTTCATTCGATACTTTTCCCTCTTCTCCGTCATCCCGTACTTGATACGGGATCCAGTTCCTCGTCTGGATTCCTGCCTTCGCAGGAATGACGGGAAAAGACAGTCACTGTATACGTTGCCGATTGGATGTGTCGCTGGAGTGCTATGCTCTTGACAGGAAATGAAACTGCCTGGCGACAGCGCCGCTTCGATGGCTTTGTCTACCGGATCGATCCGTTTTCGCTTCCCGGGGTTCATGTTACCCCTTTGATGGTCACTTGGCTTTTCGATCCTTCCAGAACGTGTGACATTTCACATCATGGATGAGAAACCGCACGCCCTGGTTGTCTGACGGGTTCAGCCAAAGCATCTGTTGAAAGATTCGCTCCGCCTCGTCAAAGAGCTCACGTCGCCAGAGACACAATCCATAGCCGTGCATGCATCGCAGAAACGGACGGTTGTCGATAAGACCCCACGGCAGCACCCCGGTAAAGTTGTCACCCAAAGACAGCTCGCCGATGCGCAAACCGACTTCGTAATGCCGGATGGCATCTTCGGGAAAGCTGTCAAAGTCGAAATGGCCAAGATGTGAATGGGCATCCAGGCAACGCAGGTCCGCCCGGCACAGCTCCATCAAGATCTTGATCGCCTCAGCCCCTTGGCCGGCATTTTTGAGCTCGTTGGACCGGATGATGGGATCACTGAAGGGATCCTCAGGATCCTCGCCGGGCAGCACCTGCTCCATCTCGAACATCGGGCGGGGGCCGTGAGCGATGATCGGGAGGGCCCATTCGTCGATGGGTTCGTCATCTTCTCCCCAGTACTCTTCTTCGGGGTCCCACATGCCCATATCTTCAAGTCCCAGGGGCACCAGATCAAGGGCCTTCATGTCGATTCGAGTCGACTGGATCTCGCCGGAGAGATACGGATGACCGCCGAAGCACCAGTGCTTTCGGGGCTTTACCGTGGCGATCATACCAGGCACAAGCTCCCAGAGGCGGCTTGCGCGCAGGGTAATGATCCGGTCACTTCCCAGCAAACGGCACACGGCGGCCCGATCCTTGACCGCGAGGGCGACCAATTCGACCGGTTTACTCAAATCGGGATCATCGTCGGTGACTCTGTGCCGTGGCTTGCCTCTGGAAAGTCGCCGTGCTTCGGGAGGGAAAGGATCGAGGTTGAGCCACCTCCGGTAGGCGGCAATACAGCGAGCTCCTGCCGATGCCTGCGGCAACACGACTTCGGAGACCGCCACCACATATTCGGACCCGTCCTCGCGATGGCACTTTGCCGTCAGACCACGCCGTTCGTTACCGTCGTAGTCTATGGCAATCACCGAAACCGGTTCACCGATGACGAAACCATCGGCCGGCAGTGCGACCTCGTCTTCGAAGGCTTGCCGAAAAGCCCAGAGCTGCTCATCATCGCCATATGCGTCGACGGTGATTTCCTCAATGAGCTTGTCTAGGTATAGAAATTTTTTGTCATTTTTTGGCTTCACAGGCTCATCCTTCATTGGTCCTTCCAGACTCCGGCCTTCACCAAACGTTGAATCAGCGCCTTACGCCGCATATGGTCAGCCATGAACTTTTCCAACTCTTTTTGGAATTGCTTGTGAGTCGCAAACAGGGCATAGGCTTCGGCGATGTCCACGATTTTGCGGCAGGCTTCGTCATACCCCCGCCCTGATCCGCGCTCGACGTGTTCCCGAACCGACGCCCAGGCCTCAGGGAAATCGCTGGACAGATTCTTCAGATACGCTTTGCGGATCTCGCGTCGCTTGATCTCCTGTTGCTTGCGCTTCAGCTTGTGTTTTTCCAGCCGAATTTGTCGGGCCTTTTCGGTGTGTTGTCGCAATTCTCCAACCGTGCGGAGGGATGTGCCGGTATCGCCGGTCTGAATGCTGCGCCGCCATGCCGCAAAGCGGTTCCTGATGGACCGTTCGGCCTGCTGCCCCTTGCCCTCCAGCAAGTGTTTCAGGATCGAAGTGACCTCATCCCGGGGCAGTGCATCGATCCACGTATCCATTTCCTGTGGCGACATTTCCGCCTTCGGAGCAGACGAACTGCCCATGCCGGCGCCCGCCAGCAGGTCCGGGTCCACCTCAAGGAATTCGGCCAGCGCCTGCTGGGCTGCCGTGAGGTGTCCCAATCCGCACACGATGAACGGCTCCGCCTCTTCGTCGTCCATCATTTCCCCGGCGACGGCCGCCAGCCATCCGATATACAGGCTGCGCAGATCCCCGCGCAGCAGTTCATCCCGAATCGGGGCCAGACGCGCCATCCAGCCGCGGCCGTCCTGCAGCCCGAAGCGGTCGTAGTTTTCCGACTCTTCCAGGATCCAGGTGATGATCCAATGATTTTGAGTGGCCTTGATCTCCAACAGGTCAGGCACGGCCACGGCCTTGGCGGTCTCATGGGTCAATGTCTCGATGGGCAGACGGACCATGAATATGGCCGTCATCCAGTTGGCCACATAGACATGAGCGTCGAAATAGCGCTGCATCAGCTTGTAAGGATCGCCCTTGAAATCGCCCCAATGGTATTCATTGGTGAAGCTGACCGACGTGATCGAGGCCCGCGTGGAAAGCGCCCGAAGTTCGGTCATCTCATTTTCCGTCAGAGGCCGGTCAATGGCCTGGAATTCGAAATACTGGTATTCGCTCATGGCTTGGGTCTCATGTACTGAGTACAGAAAGTTCGAGCTTTTCAGTTGAAAATAATTCGAACAGTTATTCCATAGCCTTACCGCGAACAACTCTCCGTCCTCAATCAAATCCGGAGTTGTTCCGTAGTGTGTCTGCATCCCTTTGACGATTTTTCGAGGCACTCCCATGCCCATGTGCTCAAGATAGCCGTCGTCTCTCATGACGTCCTTGAGAAGTTGATTGCGGGCAGAAGTGTCAATATTCAGCCTGTGCCCATGAACCTTTCTTGAATCAGCCAAGGGGTTGCGGTGTCTGGGGGACGCCCCCGAAAAGGGAGAAGAACAGGGCCATCAAGAGCAGTTGAAAGACCCAGCCGATGGCGCAGACGCCGACAGCCCGGAGGGTGCTGTGATAATCCAGGGCCTGTCTGACGGCGACCACCATGGCTATCAGCATCCAGATGCTGGCGGCCAGAAAGACGATTTCACGGGCAAGGGGAACAAGTCCCAGGATTCTGATCAGTCCGGGAGAGCTTGAAAATCCAAGTGTTCTGAGCAGCTGCCCGTGGTCGGCGTGGGTCTGGGGCTCGGGGAGCAGCCTGGTGCCGATGAAATAGATGAGATACGCCCAGACGAACCAGCTGACCAGGCTCGCCACGGTGCCGAGGAGAACCCCGTTCAGGCCCAGGGAACTGATTGTTCCGAGGCCGGCTGCAAGGCTGGAGAGGACCACCACCCCAATGGCTTGCCCCATTGCTCCTTTGTCTGCCTCCACCTCTTCATAGAGTCCGGTTTCCAGCCGGGCCGCTCGAATCATGCGCTCGACAAACGGGTTCATGGTCGACTCCTGTTTGATTGACGTTCCCGCTCCAGATGTTCTCTGCTCGTCGATCAGACCAGCGGAGAATGAGCGGCGGCTCGGTCATGGGCAGATTCCTCTGGCCCTGGCGAGACCCCTGCAGAAGGCCAGCCAGCTCTATCTGCCGTCATGGGCCGCTTTACCGGCAACCCAGAGACCATACTGCAAAGGCAATGGACAGGGCAAGCCGGCTCTGCTTTTGTGTGGCCTGGGGAATTCTGCCCCCCAAATGGTATCTGTTGGAATCGCGGAGATGTTCTCCTCGATCCGGATTCCGGCCTCTGCTGGATCGGCGCAGTATTGCGGGGAGATAGCCTTCATGTCGCCGTCTGGCGTTCAGAGAGAGTCACTCAAGAGCACTCCGGGACCGCCAGGTTCAGGATCAGGTCTGGCTTGATGCAGCGCCTTGCCAGGGCCAGCACGTTGTGCTAGCTGTTGAGGAGTCCGATTGGGGTGTTCTGTTGAAAGGACAGAACTGAGAACAGACCCATCGAACCTGATACAGTTCACACTGTCGTAGGGAATCGGAACCTCCTGAAGACATTTCCCGTATCACGTCCAGTCTGTCTCTTCCTTGCCCGTTCAGAACCTCCCGATCATTCGGCCTGGAAGGCTGCCTTCCTGCGCTGCTCAAGGACCTGTGTTTTTTTAGAAAGACGGCGGATCTTTGGATGTGGATCAGGCATGAGAAGACCAAATGAGGAGGTGAGGCATATGCCCATTGAAGAGACAGTGATCAGCGAAGCGATCCTGAGCGAGTACATGGACAAGTTCACATCCTGCCTGGATGTCGACGTGGCCGTGGTCGGGGGCGGGCCTTCCGGCCTGACTGCGGCCTGGAAGCTCTCCGAGCAGGGCTGGAAGGTGGCCCTGTTCGAGCGCAAGCTGTCCATCGGCGGCGGGATGTGGGGCGGCGGCATGACCTGGAACATCATCGTGGTCCAGGATGGCAGCAAACATGTCCTGGAGGAGGCCGGCGTGCCGCTGAAGGAGTACCAGCCGGGATACTTCACGGCCGATGCGGTCACGGCCACGACCACCCTGGCCTCCAGGGCCGGGCTGGCCGGGGCGCGGATCTTCAACTGCATGAGCGTCGAAGATGTGGTCCTGCGCGAGGAGAACGGAGTCAAGAGGATCACCGGCCTGGTCGTCAACTCCAGCCCGGTGGAGATCGCCGGCCTGCATGTCGACCCGGTGGTCATCAAGGCCTCCTGGGTTATCGAGAGCACCGGCCACCCCCTGGAAC
>CAZNIP010000165.1:0-5320 GCA_964573115.1 uncultured Desulfohalobiaceae bacterium
GGTGGATGGTTGAGGGAAGAAAAGATTCCAGTCGTGTCGACAAAGAGTTCGACTCGGCCAGTTTGAGCAGTGATCAAACTGCCCTGCGGCGTCTGCCACTCCTGATGGGGACATCGGCCACCATTGTGATAATTTTACATATAAATTCAAAATGTTGCTTGTATTGCATTTGGAGCTGTTTTGCGGTACCTCTTCCCTTCTCATGCTGCACCCTTTGGGTGACACAAACGTCATGGAGCAAACATGCCAACAAGAGTCGATACCGAGCTCGTCGTGAAACTGACCGATGGGACCGTGGTCCATGGAAAGACGAACCGCAAGACGTACAACAGGCTCTCAGACGCCTTGAATGCCGAAGAGGATGCCTTTCTGGTCCTTTACGATGCTCTGGTTGGTGACGAGGACACTAAGACCATTTTCATCAACAAACAGCAGATCGTGTGGGTCCAGCCGGACGAGGCCAGCAGCGGTCCGCGGATCAACGATCTGGACTCCCCCTGACCCTCTCTGCTCTTCGTCCCCCCTCGTGTCAAATCAGATTTGAATGCATTCAAATCTGATTTGACTCTGGCCTCTTCCCTGCCTCTTTGACCCCAGTCATTCACTTCAACTATTTGATATTATTGGTCTTATGTTTTCGGCATGAGTGGAACGAAATTTGCTTCTGTGTCTGGGGCACTTCCAGGCCTCTCTTTTTGGCCAGTCATTGTTTTGAAATGTGAGGCACGTGATGATGCGCAGCAAACCTGCCTATGAAGAACTGGAACACAGGGTCAGACAGCTCGAGGACGATCTTGACGGATGCCGTCGAGAGGTCAAGGAGCTGAGCACACGCAACACCTATCTCGAATCCGTCTTTCAGCACGCTCCTGAGGCCATTGTGACCATGGACGCCTCCCACAGGATCATCGACTGGAGTCCCGGCGCCCAGAGGATTTTCGGCTACACCAGTGACGACGTCCGCGGCCGGGACCTGGACGACGTGGTCAGCGGCCGGGAGGTGATCGAGGATGCCCGGGCCAGAACCGGGCAGGTCCTCTCAGGGCAGGTTGTTGGACCCGCCGAAGGGATCAGGCATACGAAAGACGGCCAACCCGTCCATGTCATCGCCTCAGGCGCCCCGATCATCATCGATGGGGAGCTGCACGGCGTGGTGGCCATGTACGCGGACATCACCAGGCGCATTCAGTCTGAAGAGGCCCTGACCACGATCAACAAGACCCTGAAGAACATCCTGGACAGCATCCCGGCGGATGTCTATGTGTCCGACCTGGAGTCCTGCGAAATTCTGTTCATGAACGAGCACATGCAGGAATCGTTCGGCAGAAACTGCCAGGGAGAAATCTGCTGGCAGGCCTTTCGCAACGAACGAGGACCCTGTCCGCACTGCACCAACGCGGACCTCTTCGACGACCGGGGACACCCCGAGGGCGTCATGACCTGGGAAGGCTTCAATCCTGTCAATGAGCGCTGGTATGTCAACTACGACCGGGCCGTTCCCTGGACAGACGGCAGGTATGTCCGCATTCAGATCGCTGTGGACATCACTGATCGCAAGGAAGCCGAGATCAGACTGCTGGAGAGCGAAAACAAGTACAGAAAGCTCATCGAGACCACCTCATCCGGGTATTGGGAGCTGAACCGGGACGAGGTGACCGTGGATGTCAACGAGGCCCTGTGCCGGTTCCTGGGGTATTCCAGGGATGAGCTCCTGGGAACAACCCCGTTTGACCATGTCGATGACGACAACGCCCGGATCTTCAGCCAGAACACGGCCAGGACGGCTGCCCGCCTGAACCGGAGCTATGAAGCCGAGCTGATCCGGAAAGACGGGACCCCGGTCCATGCCCATATCGATTCCACAAGCCTCTTCAACGCCGAAAACAGGGTCAATGGATCGTTTGCCTTTGTTGCCGACATCACTGACCGGATCAAAGCTGAAGAGAGGGTCCAGGAAGCCAGGAAGCAGGCGGAATCGGCCAACCAGGCCAAGAGTGAATTTTTGGCCAACATGAGCCACGAGATCAGGACCCCTCTGAACGGGATCATGGGCATGCTCCAGATCATGCTGGAGACGCCTCTGGACCAGGAGCAGCGTGATTACATCGATATCGCCCTGATGTCCTCCCGAAATCTGCTCTCGGTGATCAACGACGTCCTGGACCTTTCCAGGGTCGAGGCTGGAAAGCTGGTTGTGAACCACGAACAGTTCGAGCTTGAAGCTGTCCTGACCACAGTGTGCGAAACGGTCCGCCCTCAGGTGGAGCAGAACGGCAACGTCCTGAGGTGGAGGATCGAGCCGTCGATTCCCAAGACCATCTGCGGCGATCCGGCCCGGCTGCGGCAGATCCTCTTCAACCTGGCCGGCAATGCAGCCAAGTTCACCTCCTCCGGGGAGATCGAGATTGAGGTCGTGCCCCTGCAGATGGCCACCCCGGAGGGGCAGCCCCGTCTGGCGCACTGTGCCCTTGATCCGGATACGGTGACCCTGCTCCTGACGGTCTCAGACACCGGCCGGGGCATCCCCGGTCACCAGCTGGAGGCGGTCTTCGAGCCCTTCACCCAGACAGAGGGGCCGATGGGCACCAAGCACCCGGGCACCGGCCTGGGGCTGACCATCGTCAAGCGCCTGGTGGAACTCATGGGTGGCCACCTCTTCATTGACAGCGCGTGTGACGAAGGGACCACCGTCTCCTTCTGCCTCCCGTTCGGGGCGGTTCAGGAGGAATCGGCCGTGGAGAGCCTTGTTCATGAGGAGGCCTGGCAGAGGAGTGCTCCGGAGTTCAGGATCCTGGTGGCCGAAGATGACGAGACCAGCCAGAGGGCTTTGGAGCTCATGCTCCGGAAGGAGGGGCACCAGGTGCTGTGTGTCCAGAACGGTCAGGAGGTCCTGGAGATTCTCTTTCAGGAAAAATTCGACTGTATCCTCATGGACGTGCAGATGCCGATCTGGGATGGGCTGGAGGCAACCAGGCGGATTCGAAGCATGAGGGCCGACTTCAGGCACACCCCGATCATCGCTGTGACCGCTTATGCCATGAGCGGGGACCGGGAACGGTTCCTGGCCGCCGGCATGGACGACTACCTGGCCAAACCAGTTGACCGCAGCGAGCTCATCGAAGCCATCAACAAGAACATCTCCGGCTTTCTGGAGTGAGGGGACAGCCCGGGCTGCCTCCGACCCTCATCCTGCCTGTCCACACCTGCCAAGGCGATGCATGAACAGCTGGCGGCATCGTCGATGCCGCCAGCTGTTCATCACGCTTCCAGCCGAGAGCCTCACCCTCATGTCACATGTTTTTCACCTGGACGGATGAGTGGTCTTGATTCAAAATAGCTTGAATCTGGATCACTCAACGTCACAAGGAGGACACCATGACTGAGCGAACAGGGCTGATCGCCATGAAGGGCAACCCTTTGACCCTCTTGGGCAACCCCATGGAGGCCGGCTACCCGGCCAGGGACTTCACGGTCATGAACACGGACCTGCAGCCGGTGACCCTGGGTTCGCTGCGGGACAGGATTTTGATCCTGGCCAGCGTTCCGTCCCTGGACACCTCGGTGTGTTCGGAAGAGACAAAGAGGTTCAACGCCGAAGCGGCCAACCTCGGGCAGGACATCTCGGTCCTGACCATCAGCATGGACCTTCCTTTTGCCCAGAAGAGGTGGGTGGACGAGCATGAGGCCACCAACGTGACCACGCTCTCCGATCATCTGGATGCGTCCTTCGGCATGGGCTACGGGGTGCTGATCAAGGAGCTTCGGCTCCTGGCCCGGGCGGTGTTCGTCATCGGCCGGGACCGCCATGTGGCCTACACTGAGCTTGTGCCTGAAGTCACCGACCCCCCCGATTACGAGGCGGCTCTCAAAGCTGCCCGGGAACTCGTCTGAGGCCCTGGCCGGCGCCGAGCTGAAGGAACTGGGAAGCCCCGGCAGCGACCTCGAGCAGCCTCATGCGGAGCAGCCGGGTGAGCAGCCCGTCGAACCAGGGCAGGGCGGGATGGACAATGTGGCCACCCTGGGCTCGGGCGAGACATGAGGCTGCCCAGCACCTGTGGCAGAACTGCCAGGTCCAGGATTGCAGATTGAGGGAAATCTCAGGGGAGCAGAAGGTCCTTTCCCTTCTGCTTCCCTGAGTCAGCCGGGCAAAAAGCCACAACGCCTTGCCTTCATGAAGACACCCCGATGTTTCGAGGGACAGCCTACTTGGCCGTCATCTTCTCAAGAATGTCTTCACACCTGTCAGCCATGCTTTCAGCCCGGTCTGCAGACTGGCTGGCGGACCTGGCTGCACGTTCAGCGCGATCGGCGCTCATATCGGCCTCGTCGGCGCTGTCAGCGGCATCCTGGGCAAAGGTCTGGCTGTCGGTCTCGGTCATCTCCGCCTGCTGCATGGCCTGATCAGCGGTCTGCTCGATCTGGCTGACTCTTTCCTCCAGGGCCTGCATCTTCTTGTGGCTCGCACAGCCTGAAAAGATCAGTCCGAACAGCCCCAGGACGACAACGGACATCACAACTCTGCTGGTCTTTCGGGTCATAGCATCACCTCTCTCTCGGGTTACAGGTTGGACGGGTCGTGTTGTGCTGGACACGGTTCACCCCTGGATGGTCCCATCCAGGGGTGAAATCCATTGATCATTGTGCCGATTGTCCGACAGCGGGCTCAAAAAATCAAGGGGGGATCAGGACCGGCTTGAGCGGTCATGGATCTATTCAGTGTAGCCGCTGCCGACGATGAGACCGCTTTGGGTCGTTCGAACATAGGAGTGCTTTTGCTTCTCCTTCCAGACGTAGTCGACCCAGGTCCCCTCAGGGGTGGCATCGATCAGGGCCTTGTAGACCGGTTCGGCGGCGGCTTTCAAGCTTTCCCCTGCAAGGTCGGGGTGAACGAGGAGTGTCCCGTCCTGCTCCATGACAAAGGCATAGGGTGAAACGTCGTTGGGGTTGATGGATTCAGGATTGGTCCCCTTGTCCAGGGATTCGACAATGCCGTTCACGTTGTGTTCGATGTTCTGCCGGTCAAAGGCCAGGACTGAACCGGCAGCGGCCAGGCCGAAAACCAGAGTGACGAGAAGACAGGCAGCTCTTTTCATGACGCACCTCCTTCAGGTGGAAAAAGAGTGAACAAACGTCTCTTTTCAGCCCTGCCTCTGGCCGGACTGAAGGTCGCGGGTTGAGGGTTCACGGTTCAGGGTTGAGGACAGAAAAGATTCCCGATGTGTCGGGAAAAAAGTCGACCGGCCAGTCTGATCTGGGCAGAAACTCTGTCCAGTCACTGTAC
Source organism: uncultured Desulfohalobiaceae bacterium (assembly GCA_964573115.1). Classification (GTDB taxonomy): domain Bacteria; phylum Desulfobacterota; class Desulfovibrionia; order Desulfovibrionales; family Desulfothermaceae; genus CAYOID01. The sequence continues at coordinate 5,282 of CAZNIP010000165.1, forward strand.
TTGAAGGCCTTCTTCCTGAAACCAGACACCTGAAACCTC
>CAZNIP010000166.1:0-5311 GCA_964573115.1 uncultured Desulfohalobiaceae bacterium
CACGCAGCACGCCGGAGGTCCAGACGCCATCGTCGTAGCCAGCCGGGAAGCCGAAGGCGCGGAAGGAGTGACCCCAGAAATCGTCGGCGGTCACCAGACGCACGGGCTGAGCTCTGGGGGGTGGGGCGCCTGTCAGCTCCAGCGCGGCGACGTCGCGCTCTGGGTCCCAAAGGACGACACGTGCAGCCAGCGTGTGCTCCAGATTGACAAGGGGGAAATCCAGCAGCACTTCATCGGCTGGAGCCTCCTGTGTGTTTTCTGGAATCTCCAGCGCAGCCGCGACGACGTGGGCACAGGTGAGTATGCGTCTATGTTTGATCAAAAAACCAACACCCGCAGTATCTCCATTTGAAACGCAAATACGCGCAATGCATGCCTCAACGTGTTGGCTCATCCGACATCCTTCCCATTAGGCAGCGTTTCGTCATACAGAATCATCCCTTTCTTCAAACAGTCGGCCTTCTCGCAGGCGTTGTTTGCCCTTACCAGTTGGGGCGGGATAAGTGTACGATCCCCCATCCCACCGGCGCTCGATCTCTTCCACGTATCCTTCAGCCTCAAGCGCATCCAGTAAGTCCAGCACGGTCTCTGAACCGCCCCGGAGTCCTTCAAGTAAGCCGAAGTAGGGGCTGGACATAATTTGCCTGCGGCGCGTTCTCTTTCGCTCGGGGTCCTCCTGGTACTTGGTGGCCATATAGTCGTTGCCCACGAGGATTTGGGCCACTGTCCACGCTCCATAGGGCGCGCGCCCCCTCACATCTTTCAATTCCTCATTCCAAACCGTTGCCTTGAGTGTGGTGTACTTGGCATCTTGGTAACGGCTTGGAATGGTGAGGTCCTCCCAAGCAGGCTCGTCAGCCCATGGTACGTCCAGATTGACGTCGCACAAGGAACAGCATTCGTCAGCAGGAGTTGGCGGCTTCTCGGCGCCCAGGTATTCCAGAATCTCCCCGCGCAGGCAATCGCCCACGCGCAGCGATTCCGCGTAGCGCCGCATCGCGGCCAAGTTATCCACCATCTCTTTGCGCACCCGACGGGCCTCTCCCATGCTCAGATCCAACGCTTTTCCCTCAAGCATCTTCGGCCCCGGCGTCAACGCGAAGGCGCGCGCAAATCCGCGATAGATAAGAAGTCCCTGCAGCGCTAGCTGATAAAAAGCCTCATCCAGCGCCAGCGGATCCACCTCCTCCGCCAGCGCTGCCTCCAGTAGGGGTAGTTCGCCCCTTGTGACTTGGTTGATGTCGTAAGCCTCCAACGCTTGGCCTATCGCTTCCCCCACTGGCTCCGGCATGATCTCTTGAGCCTGCGCCGATATCTGCTCCAGCGAGGTCAGCAATCGCGTGCTCGCCTTCAAGGTCACGTCCACGTCACGCTGGATGAAGCCCATTTCCTCCAATAGGTGCAAGTGAATACCCAATTCCCGATCCTCTTCGAAGCCCAGGGCGCCAGCCATCTCCTGAGGATCGACGTAGATGGGTGACTCATCGTCCCCACAACGGCGGCGCAGCCAGGCCAGTACGTTTCCGACCTGCTTCGGCTCCGGCAGGCTGTTGGGGATGAAGTAGTTCTCGTGAATCCACAGGTCATCCTCGTGATAGAGCAGCACGCACCAGCTCGTCTCCCCATCGCGTCCAGCCCGGCCTGCCTCTTGGAAGTAGGATTCGATGTCACCAGGTATCTGATAGTGGACCACGTAACGAATGTCGGGCTTGTCGATACCCATCCCGAAGGCTTTGGTGGCCACGATGATATTGATCTGCCCATCCAAGAACATATCTTGGGTTTCCTTGCGGGCCTGATCGTCCATCTGGCCGTGGTAATGGCGGGCGTTGAGCCCCATAATCTCCAGTCTTTGAGCCAATCGCTCGGTTTCGCGCGTGGTGTTGGCATAGACAACAGCATTCTCATCGCGCCGATCGGCCGCCCGCAGGATGCGCAGCAAGATACGGAGTTTGTCGCGCTTGCTGACGATCTGAAATGCGGGGCTATGATCGTTGTAGACCACGAAGCGCAGTTCCGGTCGATTGGGATTCCGCTCGATCTCGCGATAGTCAGGTTGGAGATCCAGCCGGTCAGCAATGGAAGCCCGCACTCGCGGCGTAGCCGTCGCCGTCAGCGCCGCGATCGGCGGCCGCCAGCCCTGAGTCTCCTCAATGATGTCCACTAATCGACGGATGTAAAGGAAATCTGGTCGGAAGCTGTAGCCCCAGGTGTGGACACAGTGAGCTTCGTCCACCACTACCTGGACGATGTTCTGTGCCGACTTTAGCGCTGCCAGCAGTCTGGGATCCCGCGCTCGTTCTGGAGCGACATAGACCAGCTGTACTGTGCTCTCCTCCATCCGTTGATAGACACGCTCCTGCTCCTCGGCTGTCTGGCTGCTGTCCACCCGCTCGGCGACTGCTAGCCCTCGATCCAAAAGCTGATCGACCTGATCCTTCATCAGTGCCTTGAGAGGAGAAAAGACCAGTGTAGTCCCCTCTCGCAACAAAGCAGGCAATTGGAACGTGAATGACTTGCCAGAGCCGGTGGGCAGGATAACCAGGGCGTCCTCGCCGGTGAGCGCCGCCCGCACGACGTTTTCTTGCTCCGGGGGGCGCCAATCCTGAAAGCCGAAGACCTCTCGCATACCCCGGATCACGCGGTGCCACAGCGCCTGCAGGCGCTCCGAGCTGACTATTCTCGGAAGCTGTAATTGCTTCAGCAGTTGTTCTAGCCCGGTCAGTAGTTGCTCGGGCACCTCGGCCAGCACGGATGCCATGCGCTCCCGATCGATCTGCCACTTCGGTGGCGCCTGTGCCATGTGATCAGCGACAGCCTGGTAGACCGCGCGGCGCGAGAGCAATGTCTCATCCTCGAGAATTCTCGGCCCCCTCCGATATGAAGGGAAGCGAAGCGGCTCTTTTTCGCTATCATCTGTCCTGTCCATTCCCGGCAGGGCAGCGTGGAGATCGTGCCGATACTCCCGATTCCACACCCGCTTGTCCAGAAGAATCACCGCGCCGATATCGTCCTCGCCGCGGATCAGGCGCCCGAAGCCCTGCTTGAAGTCCACCAGCATCAAGGGCAGGATGTAATCGGCGAACTCGTGGTCATCTCGCTCTCGCACCTCGGCAGCGCGAGCGCGTATAACCGGGTCGCCCAGCAGCGGAAAGGGCAGCTTCTCCATCACAACGTAGGATACGTTGGGACCAGGAACGTCGACCCCTTCCCAGAAGCTCTTCAATCCCAGGAGCACCGATCCCGGTCGCGCCCTGATCTCATCAAGCAAGGCTCGCCGGCTGCCAGTCTCGCCCTGACAACCGACGGGGATGGAATGCTCGCCTAACGCTGGTTCCAACTCCTGGAATACCTCAAGCATCCGCTTACGGGCGGTGAACAGGGTCAGCCCGTTGCCCCCGGTGAAGCGATAAAACCAGGCCAGCTCCTGGCCTACTTCTTCTACGAAATTCTGGATCTCGCTGGGTCGAGCATCGGAGCGCATATAGCGAGCGACGGCGAACAGCGCACGGCCGTAGTCCAGTTCCGGTGGCAGGGCAATGGCGTCCTCAGACCCCACGCAATCCAGAAGCCCCAACCGATCAAGCAAGAATCCAAAACCGGCCTCGCGCGTGGTGCGCAGGGTGGCCGAGGTCAGAATTAGAGACCGACAATTCTTGTAAACTAGTTCATTCAGATATGACCCTACACGCACCGGTGCCCGTTTGACCGCCCAACGGTATGGGCCTTCATACTCGTCATCCACTTCGGAAAGGTCCTCGGGGGGAATAGCTCGCTCGACTTCGATCCAGTGGACACGCACCAGGCGGTCGTAGCCGACTCTCAGCAGATCCTCCAGCAAACTCGCCTGCTGAGCCAGCTGATCGGACAGGTAATACAGCTCGTTCCGCGTCTGCTCCTGAAAAGCAGGAAGTGGGTGTTCGCCGAGCCAATCGTGAAGATGTCTTACTGCATGCCCCGTCTCTCGCAGGGTTTTGGACAGCCGCCGACGGGCTTTTTCAACCGGCTTCCAACTCAGCGGATTGGTGTGGCGTGGATCGGCCGCAAGAGCCAGACTGGCACCGTATCGCGGGTCCACCTGGGCGCGATTCAACTCGACGAACCGTCTCAGCTGCTGCCCAAAGTCCTGCGCTAGTGTCCCTAAGAGATTACGCTGATGGAGGGCCCGTGCGATCAGCCGCTGCCCCTTGGCTTCGCGTACTTTATCTCGCACCCGGATCAGGACACCCTGTCCTGACCGGCGGTCCAGCAAGCGGTTCACCAAGTAGATAATGCTTTCCCAAGTCACCTCGTCGGTGGCAGCGGCAGTGGTCGCGTCCTCCAGATTGTGGGCCTCATCCACCACCACACGCACAAATGAGCCGCTTCGCTTCCCTTTGCATTGGAATGGGAAGCCCGCTTGACCCCACTCTTTAGACAGCAGCAGGGCGTGATTCATAATCACCACATCGGCCTCAAGCGCCCGGTGGTAGGCCTGACGGTGGAAGCAGACAGCGATGGAGGGGCAACGCTCGTGGGAGCATTCGCCATGTTCGGCCCGCAGCGATTGACACACGCGGGCCAGCGCTGGAAATGTGTTGCGCGCCCAGTAGCTGATCTCGTCCAGCATCCCGTCACGTGTCTCTGAAAGCCAGAATAGCAGCATCAGCCAGGCGAAGTGTTCCTCGCTGTCCAGTTCCTCGAGGTCGGTCTGAGCGTAGACCGCCTCGGCGCGCTCCAGACAGAGGTAGTTCTGCATTCCCTTGAGCACCTGAGCGCGGAAGTCCGTCTCAAGATATCGGCCGAGTCGCTCGAGATCGCTGTTCATCTGATCTTGGAGCAGGCGGGTGTATGTGGAGATGACTACGGGCTCGCCCTGGCTTTTTGCCCAGAAGACGGCGGGCACCAGGTAGGCAAAGGTCTTACCCGTGCCCGTGGGCGCCTCGACGGCCATAAAGCGATCGTCCTGCAGAGCCAGGCTTACGTGCTCTACCATCTGGATCTGTGCCTCACGTCGGCTCAGATTATGCTGCTCAATCATTCGCTCGAAGCGGACACGGACGCCCTCTGGGGTGAAGGAGGGTTGGGAAGCAGAGGCACCATCGGAGGTTGTCTGTGACGAGGGACGGTGGATGATGGACGAAAGAGAGGAGGCACTTCGCATCTGATGCTCTCTGGATGCTATCCCCAACGTACTGGCTGCGTCAGGCATCAAGCGGGTGAATGTGTTGGCCAATAGAGGGTGCTCAGCTGTACGTCGTCGGATGGCCTCTGCTAGCCGGGGGACTGCGGCCGCCAGTACGAGTACGTCCACCACGGCATTGTGGAAACC
>CAZNIP010000167.1:0-5277 GCA_964573115.1 uncultured Desulfohalobiaceae bacterium
AATCCCTGATCCCACATCCTACCCCGGCTGCCCGGCCGCATCCCGGCCCAGCCCGCTGTTCCAGGCCCTCAGGGCCTCGGCCTCCTCTTTGCGGTCCAGACTCACAAGAATCTTTTCCAGCACGTGCATGGACCGCCATTGTCCAGGTCTGAGACTCACGCTGAGCCTGGCCATGTTCTCGGCCATGTCCGGATCCTGATCGTGATCGAGGTAGATTTCCGCCAAATGCAGCAAGGCCTGAGCGTCTCTGGGGTTGTGGACCAGGGTGCGTTGAAAGTGCGTCTTGGCCTGTTCCCAATGACCCTGTTTCAGGCAGAGCTGCCCGAGGTGGCGATGGCCCAGGGCTTTGCCGCCGGGCAGGCTGCAGGCCCTCTGGAAGCAGTGTCGGGCGGTCTCCGGGTCTGATTGTTTCTCCGCCACCTGGCCGAGCCTGATGTGACAGAAGACCTGACTGGGGTCGAGCTGCAGACAGTGCTCAAAACTCTCTTTGGCCAGTTCGAGATCGCTCATCTTGATGGCCACCACGCCAATGTTATAGAGCGTTCTCTGGCTTTCAGGATCCTTGGTCATGACCTGCCGAAACTCCCAGAGGGCCTGATTGAGCTTCCCGGTCCGGGCATAGCAGATGCCAAGAGAGTTTCTGGCCAGGGCATTCCCCTCATCCAGAAGGAGAGCCCGTTTGTACTCTTCAATGGCTGTTCCGAGATCTTCCTGGGAAAAGGCCTGATCAGCACTGATGGTCAAGGACAGGGAGTCAAAGGTGGCCACAGAGTCCGAGGTGAGCAGCCGGGCATGGTTGAGGGCCTTTTGCACGTTGAACCAGATGTCGCCGCGATGGTCGTTCAAGCAGGGATAGGCGGCAATGCCCACGTTCAGGGATGATCCGGTCTGTTCCATCCATTGCTGGCTCAGGCTGACCCCCATGGTGTGCGCATCGCCGGATGTGGTCCCCGGAAGCATGACGCTCAGGGTTTGCGGCCCATATTCACCAAAGAGGGGGGCTTCAGGCAGTTGAAGCCTGAACATGTCCTGAAAGAGATCCAGAATCCCGGAAAGAACGTCTTGCGCGCCTGGATCAGCCGGAGTTGGCGAGGCCGCCTGGCAGAGCATGAGAACAAAGTTGTCAGTGGATTCAGACCCTGAGGTGATCCGGTTCAGGAAGACGGGATGAGGGGCAATGTCCTGTCTGTGCTGCTGACCATGGGTTGTCTGATGCTGGTCCCGGCTGGGGCCATGACTGGCGATCAGCGTCAACTTGTCCCCAGTTTGAATGGGAACGTGGAAGGGACCGAGAGTGACGACTTCGGCCAGCGAGCACTCAATCCCGGTCTCGATAACCCTGACTTCAGCCAGGGGGTCATGGTCCTGAACACGATTCTTGACTGCCTCGCTGCCACCAGCCCGAGTCGGTTCGATGGCAAAACGCTGGTTGACAGAGGCGCTGTGCAAGGAGCCGATGTCGATCATCAGCCGGTCATTGTCGATGACGTTCAGGACTCGACTTCCCCTGGACAGGATGTCTGAAAAGGAAAAGGCCTGCCTGCCGCCGAAGGTCTTGGCCCGATCCAGGGCCATGGCCGCCTTTTCGAGAACATGGCAGGCCTGTTCAGCGGCTGAGGCTCGAAACTGGGCCCCAACAATGTCCTTGGGATAGGTCGTCCATCCCAGGCTGAAACCTGGACAGTAAGGGTCCCGGGTGACCTTGACCGGATGTTCGAACGTTGACAGCGCAGCGAGGATCTCGTCGCTCAGGGCCTGGCATTTTGGAGCTGTGGCCGCAGGAAAGAGGATCGAGAGCACATCGCCATCCAGCCGGCCCAGAACGGACTCCTGAGGGCACAGCTCCTTGAGCCTGGCAGCGGTTCGTTTCAGGAGCTCGTCTCCCTGGAGATGCCCGAAAGCGCGATTGAACCCGGTCATGTTGTCCACGCCGATGAGGATGATCCCGAAGCCTGCCCGATGGGAGGTGATGGCCAGTTCTGTCGTGGCCGCATATTCCGGAAGCAGAGAGAGGAGGCAGTGTTCGATTTCCTGCTCCAGAAGGGATCGAAAAGCTGTCTTGTTCAGGAGCCCGGTCAACTGATCCCGGTTTTGGCGTTTTTCAAGGGCGATGTTTTCAAGAACCAGTCCGGCCGCACTCTGGATGACCGGGAGCATGGTCTCAGGGCCGGCAAGGTCAGTCTCTTCGGTTGTGAAATACCCCAGGACCTGCTGCTCAAAGCAGAGGGGGATCGTCAGGGTCCTTGCAGAGGCTTCGTACTGGGGTCCCGGGTCACATGCTGACAGGGATGAGGCCCTCCCCTCAGTTGGCATGGTGATCACCCCGCTCTTGAAAGGAAGAATCCTGGAAAGGGCCACTCTGATCTGCTCTTCAAAGAGGAGGAGGTCCTGGGGCTGTAGACAGCTGAGTTCGGGTTGTGGCATGGTGTGTCCCTCTGGACGGGGGGATGTTCAGCCAGGGCTCTGGCGGGCTGAACAATTGGAGGTCAAGGGGAGATCAAGATCCCCGACGTCTCACGTGATGGCCATCATCTAAACCAGTTTGACCAAGAGAGAATCTTGCGTCCGAAATCGATTTCTTTCGAGGGATTGCTCTGTCAGGTCCCGACCTTGTAGTGAAAATCACCACTCAGTGCAAGAACTCAGGATGAAGTTCCTGCCGGCCTTGAGTCAAGGCGGGGCGCCCTGTTGAAACAACGCATGCTGGAGGATACATCCATGCTCAATGTGCACAGTTTTCCCTTGGGGCCGCTGCAGACCAACTGCTTTCTCCTCTCCAACTCCAGCGAGGCAGTGGCTGTTGATCCCGGAGGAGAGCCTGGATCAGTGGTTTCGTTTTTGACAAAGAACCATTTGCAGCTGACCCATATCTTGAACACCCATTTTCATTTTGATCACATTCTTGGCAACAAGGCTTTGAAAGAGGCCACAGGAGCGCCCATCCTGGCCAGTCCCAAGGATGATTTTCTGCTTCAGGCCCAGGTCGGCGGCGGAGGAGGGATGATGGGCTTCCCCAAAGTGGAGCCTTTTGAGTATGAGCCTCTTGAGCCCGGAGAGACGACTTTTCTGGGTGAAAGATGTCTGGTTCTGCCGACGCCGGGGCACACGCCTGGAGGGTTGTCCTTCTACTTCCCTGATTCAGGCCAGGTCTTTTCAGGAGACCTCATCTTCCACCGCTCGGTCGGGCGCACGGATTTTCCCGGAGGGAGCACGGAAACTCTTCTCAAATCAGTTCGGGAGCAGATCTTCACCCTGCCGGACACGACGGTCATTTACAATGGGCATGGCCCGGAAACCACAGTTCATGACGAAAAGCTCTTCAACCCCTTTTTTCAGGAAGGCATCATTTGAAGGGCAAAAAGGAAGGCTTTTTGCCCTTCACATGATCAGGGGCACAGGAGTTTTTTGTTTTCCTTGACCAAATGGCAACCTTGACTCTCAAACAATGAGACAACGTTGGAGTTGATGACTGTTCAAGCCAAAATCAAGACGTCAGTCTTGTCAGGGGCAAAACTGATATCTGAAACCCGAAACCTGAAACCAAAAGCAAGTTTCATAGGAACTCTGGGATATTTGTGCTCCAGGCTGTGGGAGGGGGGCAAGAACAGTGTGGGCAGCCGATGCCTGGGCTGCGGTCTGGTCCTGGCGGCCAGTGAATTCCGAAGCGGCCTGTGCTGCTCATGTGAAGCGGCTTTGAGCCCCCGGAAGGGGGGCTTTTGTCCTTCATGCGGCAAGCTTGCCGCCAATGGACATGAGATGCCGGCACTGTGCGGGGAATGCCGGCAGGCCCCCAGGCCATGGGAAGGCTTTGCCTTCCACTCAAGCTATGATGGCCTGCTCAGGGAACTCCTCCTGCAGTTCAAGTTTCACAGTGGTTTTGGCACCACAAGGCTCCTGCAGCAGCTTTGCCGCGAAGCCTATGATCGTCACCTGAACCACTGGGGGGGTGACGTGATCGTTCCGGTTCCCATGCATGAATCCCGGCTCAGGGAAAGGGGGTTCAACCAGAGCGTTGAGCTGGCCCGTGGCCTGAGGAAGTCATTGCGTGCCCCATTGGCGCCAGGGGCATTGCAGCGTACCAGGCCCACCAGGTTTCAGAGCGGGCTGACCCGGAAACATCGGAGGAAAAACCTCTCCGGGGCGCTCCTGGGCGACCCCGCATTGGTTTCGAAAAGAAAGGTCCTCCTTGTGGATGACATCATGACTACAGGGGCGACGCTCACGGCCTGCACCCGGGCCCTGATGTCGGCAGGGGCATCTTCCGTATCTGTGCTCGTCTTGGGAAGGGTCCCCGAACCGGGGACTTGAGCCCAGAGACTGCAGGTCAGCCCGGCATTCGACCATGCTTCATTTTTTTGCAGGGCCGCTCTGCAAAAAACTTGACAAAGATTTTTTTCTCAGGGTATGGATACTTCTTTATTTTTGTTCGGAGGGAAGAGATGTACGCGATCATCAATACTGGCGGCAAGCAATATAAGGTCACAGAGGGCCAGGTTTTCAACGTGGAACAGCTCGAGGGTGATGTCGGCGCCGACATCGTTCTTGAACAGGTCCTGCTGGTCAAAGACGACCAGGGGGTCAAGATCGGGCAGCCCTTTCTGGATGCCCGGGTGACCTGCGAAGTTCTGGACCACGGCAAAGGGGACAAGGTCGTGGTCTTCAAGCACAAGAAGCGCAAGGACTATCGGAAAAAAGCTGGTCACCGACAGAGGTTCACCACGGTCAAGGTCAAATCCATCGAGGCCTGATCCCGGGGTTGAGACCGGCGTGGACTTTTTTTCTGAAGTGAAAGGAGTAGGTTATGGCACATAAAAAGGCAGGCGGAAGCTCACGGAACGGCCGGGACAGCATTGGCCAGCGACGTGGGGTCAAACGTTTCGGCGGCCAGCGGGTCAAGGCCGGCAACATTCTCGTCCGGCAGCTTGGAACCAAGATTCATCCCGGGACAAACGTGGGGATGGGCAGGGACTACACCCTGTTCGCCACGTCAGACGGGGAAGTCAAATTCGAAAAATACACCAGAAAGCGGAAAACCAAGACCCGGGTGAGCGTGATTCCTCAGGCTTAGAAAGCAGATACAGATTTTGTTGATTGGCCAGGGGCAGAGGGTTGATGGAGACCTTCTGCCCTTTTTTCATTGCCGGCCTGCCTTCGAGGGCAGGCCGGCAATGAAAAAAGGCTGTCTTCTGACTTCTCGTATGAACTCGGTTCGGCATACATTAGTATTGTCAAAATTCAGCTTTACCCCGGGTAGAGCTGAATTTTGCAGCCGCCCTT
>CAZNIP010000168.1:0-5155 GCA_964573115.1 uncultured Desulfohalobiaceae bacterium
CTACCAGAGGGCCGTCGCCAAGGACGACTTCGCCGGCTTCAGCCTGGGGATGCACGTATTGCTGAGTAATCAAGTGCAACACACTTCCAACCTGAAATCAATGGCCCCACTGAGGCTTCCCAAATTGCTCAACGCTTTCGCTGGTCGGCAAGTGCGTTGCACGTCAGGAATCTAAATAGTTTATCGGCTTTCCCTGTGTTCACAGAGCCTTATCATTCCTCCAGTTGAATCAGTCCCTTGCGCAGCGCATACTTGACCAGATCGATGCGGCTGTGCAAGTTCAAGCGCTTCATAATGTTCTCCCGATGCCGCTCGACCGTTCGGACGCTGATCTCAAGCTCATCGGCGATCTCCTGGTTGGAGAGACCTTCTGCGATCAGGGTCAGCACCTCTTTCTGACGCGGCGTCAATCCATCATAAACAGTACGTTCTTCCCCCTGATGCGAATGGCGCAGATAATCCTGAACCATAGTGCCGGCCACTATTGGGTGCAGGAAGACTTCCCCCTTGGCCACGACGCGAATCGCTGTCAATAAAATCTGGGGTGAAGCTCTTTTGGGAATGTAACCACCAGCGCCGGCCTTCAGCATCCTGAAGAAGTAAGCCTCCTCCTCATGAATCGTTAGCGCCAGGACGTTTACCTCCGGCTTAATCTCCTTGATCCGTTGCGTCGCTTCAACCCCATCCATATCGGGCATACTGACATCCATCAGCACTACATCGGGCTCATATCGCGTCGCCAGGGCGATGGCTTCCTCGCCATTGGCGGCCTCGCCGATTACTTCCATATCGGGATGGTTATCGAGCAACGAGCGGATGCCAGCTCGCACGATCTCATAGTCATCAACGAGTAGTAATCGAATGTTGCTCATACAGTGCCTCAATCCTCCTCGGTCTCTTCAGATCGGGGGATCGGGATAGAGATGCACAGATTGGCACCCTCCCCAGGGGACGATTGAATGTCCAAATCACCGCCCAGCAAGTCCACCCGCTCACAGATTCCCGCCAGCCCCCATCCGTGACCACAGATCGCGGCGTCCTGAATAGTTTCCAAATCTATGCCTACTCCATCATCGACGATGTGGAGGACTACCCGATGTTGATTGAAGTGCAGCTTGACCCAAGCATGGGAGGCTTCGGCGTGCCTGGTCACGTTCGTCAACCCCTCCTGGACGATGCGGTATAGAGTGGTCTCGATCTCCGGCGTCAGGCGTCGCCGCGGCCCAGTCACGTCCATGTCCACATTGAACGGGAAGCGCACCGAGCACTCATCGGTGTAGGCAATCAGGGCCGGCACCAAGCCCAACTCATCCAGCATAGTGGGCCGAAGCCGATTCATCAAGCGCTGAAGATTATCCAACACATTCTCTGTCAGACGGCGCAGCGTGGTCGTCCTTTCCCGGACCGCGCCGTGATGCTCGGGGCTGGTGGGAGGCAACACCTCCTCCAAAGCGGCCAACTCGTAGGAGATGGCGGTAAGGGCCTGCCCGGCCTCGTCGTGCAGTTCCCGTGCGATGTGCTGGCGTTCCTCCTCCTGAGCCTGTACGGTCTGATGGAATATCTCGCGGCGCAAGGCCTCTCGCTCCGCTATTTCCTCGGTGAGGCGCCGTTGAGCCTCCAGACGCTCCTGATTGAGCTTATCTACCTGCCGCTGTCGCTGCCGTTGGAAGAGCCGAACGGAACGAACCACAAAGAGCGCGATCATCGTCGCCGTGATGGTGCGCAGCAGTTGCACCGGAAAGTGAAGATAGTGCATGAACAACTGACTATTAACAACGTTCGACGGAGGCAAGGGGCTGGGTGTGACGAAAATCTGACCTGGCACGCCATATAGAAAGAAAGCCAGTCCTACAATGGTCAGATCGCGTGATACTCTAAAAGGGTGATGATTGGTGCGGTTTTTATGCTTGAGCAGACCCGTTGCGGCCAACATAGCACCCGGTATCGCCAGGCTATAGCGAGACCAAGTGTCAATCACGGTGACCCAGGTTCCATCCGTATTCCAATGTGCCCACATTATGATCGCCCCACCAAGGAAAACCGCCAGCATGGCCCATCTAACCCAGCGCCACCGCTGCCCGCTGTTCATAGTTAGCAAGCGCAGACCAAACTCTACCAATGGGATAAAGGAGATGATCAACACAAACAGGCGCAAGATTCGCGCGGGGGTCCCAGCCTCACCCGAAGCTAATCTCGCGAACATCTCCATCCACTCGTGGACACCGTGGGTTATGCCGAAGGCAGCGAGGAAAGGCAAGGTGCGAGCCAGTGGCAGCGTGGGCGACCGGCTCGCCTCGAGCCAGACCACTACGCCGGTGACGAAAAAAGCCAATCCATAGAGGAAGTAAATCTCCGTCAGATGAGATGTGAAGAATGCACAGAATGGGTCCATATCAACGATGTCGGTCCTCGCTAGGATGCTGCTGTTTAGTCGGTGAGAAGCTTTAAGTCTAACACAAAGATAAGACCCGGTCAAATACACATTCCCGTGCTGATGTTGAAAGTAGGAGTTTTCGAGAATTCGGAAGTCTCTCGCCGATTATCTCGAGGGGAAGCTTAGTTTGCTACAGCGCCAATATCCGCTGTGCAATGGGCCTCTTGAGACTTCTGAATTCTGATGGAAGCTTACTGGAAAACTCCTATTGAAAGAGGGAGCGAGTCGAAAGTTGACCCGCTCCCTTTGGGCTATACGGTATCGCTTAGCCGCGCTTCTTGCAACAGAAGCGACTACTCCGGTCTGGTCATGCTAGCCGTGTCTCCGCCGATGTCTGTCAAGCTGTCATACAGCACCTGGATAATGTAGGGCGCATTGTGAGCGTAAGCACCGGGGTCCTTGGACGCGTACTGGTAGTTGTAGGCTGCCTTCAGCAGACGCGGCGTCCAGGTGTTGTACTGGTTGCCGTAGTTGGCCTCGTCGGGGTCAGGCTCTCCGTTGCCGTTGGTATCGATGAAGAAGTACGGATAGGCATAAGGGTCGTAGACAATGGGCGTGCCGACTGTCTCCGCAGCATAGGCCTGAACGGCAGTGTAGAGCGTCTCGCGGAGCGTGTCGATCTCACCCGCGATGCCCTCTTCGGCATCGCCGTCACCGTCGAAATCCATCTCGGAGGAGCGGATGGCCAGAAGATCCTCTTGGCTCGCCACACCATCGTGACAAACGCCGCACTCTTGCACATTGATCTCCAGTCCATGTTCGGAGTGACATTCGGTGCAGTCGTCGTAGTTGCCATCTCCGTCGTGCTCGAAGCGACCGACGTAGGTCTGACCATCATACTCGTAGGCGCCCTTGGCCTCCGTGCCGAAGAGCGTGGCGCCAGCGGCGAAGTAGTGCACATTGAGGAAACCCAATTCCTCGGCCACGGCGTCCGCTTCCAGGCCCTCGGTCACGGCATTGACGCTAACCGTCGACTCGCGCCCCTGGTGACACTGTAGGCAGATATTGCTGTTCTGGTTCTCAAGCGTCAGTTGAGCACCGCTGGGGAAGGATACCTGCTCTATTTGATAGACTGCGTACTCGGTCTCTGCTGCAAAATCGTGGCAAGTGCTGCACGACATCCCGTTGGCCGGGGACTGCGAGACGTTGACGCCTTCTGCCAGATAGGACGGCAATCCCTCTGCGCTGTGACATTTGCTGCAAGAACCGGGCACTGAGCCATCCTCATCCCAATGCCGCCAGGCTTCCTGCGAGCCGGCAAAGTGTCCAGCGTCGATGCGATGGAGGCCGGCCACCAGGTCGGGATTCAGGTCCTCGATCGAGTCATAGAGCAACTGAATGATGTACTTACTGCCGTGTACGTAGCTGCCAGGATCCTTTATCGAGGTCTGGTAGTTATAGGCCGCTTTCAACAAACGCGGCGTCCAGGCGTTATATTGATTGCCGTAGTTGGCCTCATCCTCGTCGGTCTCGCCATTCTCGTTGGTGTCGATGAAGAAGTAGGGATAAGCATGGGAGTCATAGACGATGGGGGTGCCGGCTGTCTCGCTGGCGTAGGCCTGCATAGCGCCATAGAGGATCTCCTGCAGGCCCTCGATCTCGTAGTAGACGCCTTCGGTGATGTCATCGTCGCCGTCGTAGTCCTTCGTGGAGCCTTTAGTGCGGATGTTTTTGATGTCTTCCGCGCTGGTGACGTCGGTATGACATTCGGTGCAGGCATCCACCTCAAGCTCAAGGGAGTGGGAGTCGTGACACTCGAAGCAAGCGTCGAACTCCTCGACGTGAGCAAACTTGACGTCGTAGGATTTCCCTTCGTATTCGTAGCCGCCTTGGGCTGCGCCGCCGTACTGAGTAGCCGCCGCGGCGAAGTAATGGATGTTCACGAAACCAAGTTCCTCACTGGGGGCGTCTTCGTCGGCGCCCGCCTCGGCGATGGCCTCGTCAACAGCGGTGGTAGAGGCGCGCCCCTGATGACACTCCATACAGCGGGCCTCGTCGCCCAGGCCAGCGACCTGCATCCCCGAGGGGAAGGTTACGCTCGTTAGCGCTGCGGTTCCCTCGTTATGGCAGGCGACACACGTGATCACCGAGCCGATCTCGGCAGCGTTGTCCACCGTTCCGGCCTCAGTTCCGTCCACGCCGAGGAAGTCCAAATAACCCGGTGTGCTGTGGCACTTGGCGCACGCGGTGGGCACCTCTGGCGGGTCATCCTCGTCCCAGTGGACGAAAGCCTCGGCCTCTGCGTCGGCGTGCGGGGAGCCAGCCCAAGCCTCTTCATAGGGTACCTCGACGGCGGGCTCTGGGCATTCCGTTTCGGGACACTCGGGACATTCCGGGCATTCGGGGCATTCGGCTTCCGGACACTCCGGGCATGGTGTGGGTGTCTCAGACGGTCCACATGCAGCCAAAAGAATCGTTAAGCCCACCATAAGAGCCGCTGTGATCCAGATTGTCCATTTACTTGAGGGATTGTAATTTAACATAAGCTTTTCCTCTCCAAACTTGATATTTGACACTTTTTCTTACGGACAATGACCGATAGGAAAATTTTCTTTAAGTCACCTCCCTGGGTAATAAATCCCACAATCTTATGGGTGAATAACACCATAGCAGTTGGGGTATAGTACGTAGATTATATACCAAAACTTATCCAATTGCAAATGTTCCCCTCCTAGGGAAATCGTAGCGGTTCCAAGACCCTCCAGAGACCACCAGAGGCTT
>CAZNIP010000169.1:0-5155 GCA_964573115.1 uncultured Desulfohalobiaceae bacterium
GGGGTGCGTGGAGGCGTAAAGCGGGGAAGCGGGAAGAGAAAGGGCAGGACCCCATCTTTTCACATCGATGGCCTCACCCCCTGTTGACACGTTTCTATCTTGATTTATTCTCAAAAGTGGAATGAGTGGATGAAAAAACTTCAAGGAGGTGATGGTATGGCACTGACTCCACGACTGAGCAATGTCATGACTCCGCGAAGAAACACTGGAGGCTGGCTACCGGAAAGAGACGTTTTTGAAACCATGCAGGAGCTCATGCGCAGGCCTTTTGACGACGTCTTCGGTTCAAGCGAGTTCATGCCCAGGGTCGACATCAGCGAGCATGAGAACGACACTGTTGTTCGGGCCGAAATTCCCGGCATGAAGCCCGAGGATGTCGATATCAGACTGGAAAACGGACATCTCGTCCTCAAGGGCGAAAAAAAGGTTGAAAGCGAGGACAAGGACGAAAACAGGTACCATGTGGAAAGGAGCTACGGGAGCTTCTATCGGACAATCCCTGTGTCCGGCGATCTGTCCGAAGACGACGTCAAGGCCTCGTTCAAGAACGGGGTCCTGACCGTGAGACTGCCCAACAACAAGGTCGAAGGGCAGGCCAAGAGGATACCCATTGAGAGCGAGTGAGTGAGGCGTGACTCACAACACGGAAAAGCCCGGTCCAGCACCGGGCTTTTTCGTGGGGGAGGGGAAGAAGCAGCGAGCAGAGAGGGAAGAAGCAGAGAGGAGCGAGGCGAGAGGAAGAGCAGGAGAGAAGAGGGTCTCACGCCCGGTCGGGGACTCCCTCGAGCACGCAGAGCACGCAGAGCAAGAGGGGAAGAGAGAGATGTCTGTGATCAAACCCCCGAGCCGGGGTTTTGATCACGGAGCTCCCCGAGCAGGAGCTCGGTGGGGGCATATTCTGCATCGCCGCAGGCGAGCGCAGCTTTTCCCTGCGGCCGGCTCAGCCGCAGGGAAATGTTTTGACTCGGCGAACTCCGCGACTCAAGTGACGAGTTCTTACGAGGAACGGGCGAGAGATACAGGTCTTCATCGTCCGCAAAGGGAGGCAGAGGCAGGGCCTTCAAGGAGGCTCGAGGCCAGTCGGAGGCTTGAATCTCCACATGGACTGGGTTAGGTGGAGGAATGAGCAAATGATCACACACAAAGAAAGGAGCCAGAGATGCAGACAGTGTATTTCACCCCCTGGTCCCAGACCGCGAACATGCTCCAGAAGACAGAGGATCTGTCTGAACAGGCCGGGATGTTCGATGTGGTGGACAAAGGGGACAAAGTGGCCATCAAGCTCCATGTCGGTGAGCTGGGCAACCCCAACTATGTGCGGCCCTTCTTTGTCAAATCCGTGGTGGACGGGGTCAGGGCCAGAGGGGGCAAGCCCTTCCTGACCGACACCACGACCTACTACCCGCTGAAACGGAACAATGCCGTGGATCATATGGAAACGGCCAGCGCCAACGGGTTCAATTTCGCGCCGTTCATCGTGGCCGACGGCATGATGTCCGAGAACGGGATCTCTGTGCCGTCCCCGGACCCCATGCTTTCAGACATCGAAGTTGCGGGAGCGGTCTACCATGCCGACGCCATGATCGTCATCTCCCACCTCAAGGGCCATCCACTGGCCGGCTTTGGCGGTGCGATCAAGAATCTGGGGATGGGGGCCGTGACCAAGAGGACCAAGCTGGCCCAGCACAGACTCCTGGACTTGAGGATCGACGAAGAGCTCTGCCAGGGATGCGGGGTGTGCGCCGAGGCCTGCTGGTTCAACCTGCCCAGGGTGGAGAACGATGTTGCGGTCATCGACAGCCCCGACTGCATGCGCTGCCCGATCTGCAGCAATGCCTGCCCTGAGGGGGCCATCAGCATGGAAAACAGAAACGAGCTGCCCAAAGGGCTTGCTGTGGCCGCCAAGGGTGTTTTGAACACCTTTGGCCAAGGCAAGGTCAGCTACCTCAACTTTGCCAACGATGTGTCCACGGTGTGCGACTGCGCGCCGGTCTCGGGCCAGAAGTACATCCAGGACATCGGCGTCTTTGCGTCCCATTCAGCCCTGTCCATCGATGCCGTGGGCGTCGAGCACATCGATGTCCAGCACTTGAATGAGATCCACGGCGTCAACAGTCACTTTCAGATCAGCTCTCTGGAAGAGCTTGGCGACGGCGGTTCGTCCCGCCCGGAGCTGGTCACGGTCTGAGACTGGATGGGTCGAGCGAGGGGCGAGAGACAGGGTCCAAAGATGTTCTCCCGCCCATGGGGAAACTCCCCGTGTGCATGCGGGGCTTGCTCAGGGGGAGGGTGGACAGGGATTTGCTCCAGCCGTGTTGTGCAAATCGGTCCGCCTTGATAGCATACCTCTGGAGAACCGCTCGCTCCCGGTCGGACGGCCGGGTCAGGGCGCAGGTCCGGTTCGGCTTGAACCCGCGAAGGATGAACCCGCACATGATGACCTTGAGCGACATGCTGCGTCAGGCCTCCGAGGTCCTTGGAGTCGATCCGGACGGGTCCGCCAGGGAGATCCAGTATGCCTTTTACAGGCTGATGACCCTCCATCACCCGGACAGGAATCCTGGTGACCAGGGTTCAGAAAGACGATCAGCCCTGATCATCGAGGCCAGGGACGTGCTGATGGGAAAGGTGACCAGGCCTGTCTTGCTCAGAGACAGGAGGCTCATGGCTGATGTCTTGAAAAGGCCGGTGGCCGATGCCGAGGTCCTGAGCTACGAGGAGTGGCTGAAAAAGCAGTTTTTTGATGTCGATCAGGGATCGATCTGGCCCGGTTGACAATCACTTCGACATTGTATGGTCCCGTGACCAAGAGCGTGAGCTTGTCCCCTCCAATGGACCCTTCACCACGCAGGAGGTGGAGACATGTCAAAGAGTGTGCTCATCATCGTCAATGCCGGGCCGGAGGACCCCAACAGGGCCACGGTGCCTTTTTTGACCGCCAAGGCCTGTGCTGAAAAGGGGATGGAGGTCTCCATCTGGCTCTACAACAATGCCATCTATCTCATGTGCGAGGGCGTGACCGAAAACGTGCAGGCAGCCGGACTGCCGACCCTGGAAGACCTGGTCCTCTTCCTGACTTTGACCAAGTCCATCCCGATCTACATTGGCGTGTCCTGTGCCGTTGGCCGCGGCATGCTCAATGAAGATCACACCCCCAGGATCACCTTTGCCGCCGGGGAGCTGGCCGGGCCCCCAAAACTGGCCGAGCTCATTGAGGAGGCAGACACCGTGATCAGCTTCTGACGTTCCTGGCGCGGACAAAGCAGCCAGGACAGCATGCCGGGGTCATTCCGTGGCGGAGGCCTGGTTCTTGTTCAGCTTGTCGATGAGCTTCAGGGCGGTGTAGACCTCGTACTCTGGCGGACGATCGAGGCACGCGTCCATTTTGGCCGCCATGGATTGCCTGTCGGGGTTCGATTTCCATCTCTCCCAGCTCTGGGCATCTTTCCAGTGGCTGAGGATGGTCAGCTTCATGGGGTTGTCCCTGGACTGGAGGGTGTCGGAACAGATGTACCCGGGCTGGTTCATGGCCCCTGCCCTGAGATCAAAGATCATCCTGTAACAGCTCTGGGACATGGCTTCCTTGAAGTGCCAGATGATCATGACCGTGACCTGCATACATGCCTCCTGTGTTCAATGCTCATAGGGCCCTGCACGGCCTGAGCAGGCTGTTCAATGGGCTGAGCGGATTCTGCAGGATGCAGTGTAGAATCTGAGGCAGGGTTGAGCAAGGCCTTTTCAGGAACCTCTGCCCCCTCCCTGGCCCCTGCCTCCCTGGTCGGGCCCACGGCCCCTGCCTCCACCGCCAAGGCCCTGACCCCCGGAAGAGGGGCCGCGCCCCCGGCCGCCACCGCCCATGCCCCGGCCGCCCATTTTGCCTGGACCCGATTCGGTCTGCTCCGGGGTCAGGTGGCTCAACCGGGACTGTTTCAAGGCCTCGAGGGCTTGCTGCACTGTCCCCATCTGGCAGGCGTAGACAGCGATGTTGGAGTAGTTCAGGGCCTGGGCGGCCTTGGGGCCGAGTTGACCGGTGATCAGCACGTGGACCCCCGACCTGGACAGCATCTGAGCCGTCGCAATGCCAGCCCCCTGGGCCTTGGCCTGGTTGGCTGCGTTGTCGAGAAAAGAGGTCTCGCCTGTTTCGGTGTCGAAGCAGACAAAGCCAGAGGTGCGGCCAAAACGGGGGTCGACCTCGCTGTCGAGTCCTGAGCCTCGACTGCTCACAGCGATTTTCATAGGCGTTGCTCCTGAGCGTGTTTCGGTTGCGGCAAGGCTTTGGCCTCAATTCTCATCTTGGTCATGGTCTCAGGTCAACCGGTTTTGCCAGGAAATTTTGCCTGCTGAGGACTTTTCCTTCGAACACGCTGCCTCGAGGGCCTTGCTTCAACGGCCCCAGGGGCAGTACCATCAGACCAGGGAAGGCAGCGAACAGGCACCCTTTCATCCTGGCTTCTCACCGGCAGCAAAAACTTATGGTGACCCAGCAGGAGTCAGAGCTGCCGCTGGCCGCGCTGACAGGCCGATGGTAGAAGGTTGAAATACAGCCTTGTGGACTCTGCGCATGGACGTCATACCAGGGAGGAATCATGAAACGCATTGCTGTGGTGCTCGTTGTGTTGGTCTGTTTTTGGATGCAGTGGGCCTGCACCGGGACCGACAGAACCGGCAGGGACAACCTTCAGGGCCTGGATGGCCATGGTCAGGAGGCGGAGCTGATTTCGCCCGATCAACTGCAGGCCATGCTCGACGATCCGAACCTCCTGATCGTCGACCTGAGAACGGCCGGGGACTGGCAGCAGAGCTCGAAAAAGATCCCGGGAGCTGTCCGGCATGATCCCCAAAATGTCGAATCCTGGGCCCAGGGCCTGGACACAAAGACAACGATCGTGACCTACTGCGCCTGACCCAATGAGTTTACCAGCGCCCGGGCGGCGCGGAAGCTCGTGTACCTGGGTTTCACCCGGGTCATGGTCCTCAAGGGAGGGTGGCAGGCCTGGCTTGAATCAGGGTATCCGGCGGAGAAGAAGGAGTGATGCAGGACGGCGATGATTGCCACCAGCGGTGACATTTCCCACCTGGTTCTGCTCACGGGGGCGGTGATGGTCCTGACCATGCTGGTCAAGGGCATCCTGGAGCGGACGGTCTTCCCCCCCCT
>CAZNIP010000170.1:0-5116 GCA_964573115.1 uncultured Desulfohalobiaceae bacterium
CTTCAACATGGTCTCCTGCCTGCCCATCTCCAACGCCCAGCACATGTGCAACGTCGACTATGAAAAGGAAATGGCCTTCCTGGCGGTTCTTGGCGATCATGAACACGAGACAGTGGTCGGGACATCCGGATACTGGGTGGACCCCATGGACAATTTGGGGGAGGTAGCCTACATGATCCGCCCGGACTTCCAGGGCAAGGGACTGGGGACCGCTCTGCAGCAGCGCATGGTGGACTATGCCCGCAAAAAAGGGCTCAGAGGACTCAAAGCTGATATCCTGGGTGAAAACAGGAAAATGCTCAGACTCATCCAAAAGCTCCCCAATGTTCAGATGAGTCAGAAACACGGGGTCGTTGAGGTCTCCATCCTTTTCTGATCCGGTCCCTTCAGAGACCTGCAATCGCTGATTGCGCTGAGGCCATCTCTGGTTTTGAGCTCCAGGCGACGGAAATCCGCTTCGCCTTGATGCTCTTCAAACGCACCGTTCACGAGGAATCGTCCAGCTGTCCGAGCTGATCCGTGGTTCTTCTCAGGCGCTGGCTGATTTCTTTGGCAATGTTCAGGCTCAACGTGGTGGCCAGTTCAGGGTTGTCCTGCCTCAAAGCCTGAAAATGCTCATAGGTCAGGCAAAACGCCTCCGTATCCTCACTCGCCACCACAGTGGCCGAACGCGGGCTCCCATCAAGGAAGGACATCTCCCCGACGACCGTGCCTGGACCATAGGTCACCAGACGTTTGCTGCGTCCGCTTTCCAGAAGTTCAATCCGTATGGTCATCAAGCCCCTCATCAGAATGAAGAGATCCCGATCGCAGCCATTTTCCCGGAACACGACCTCCCCCTGAGAATACCTCCTGAGCTTGAGTTTCTGCTCAATGCACTCGAGATCGGGGGGTGAAAAGCCTTCGAAGAGAGCGAGGTCGTTGAGGTGGACAGGCTCCTGGTCATCACCTGGACCTTTTTCATGAGCCAGCAGACAATCTTCAGCAGACTCCAGGGCAGCATCAAGGTCCGCAAAGAGCTCTTCAGGCTTGAATGCACAGCTCACATCCATGATCTCAAACAGGTTCCATAATCGTGCATTAGATGTGCTGCTGCTCAGCATGAGTTTCCTGCCGCTCTCTGCAATCCAGTTTCTCATTTCAACGATGATCCTGGCGCCGGTGATGTCAACGTCAGTGACCTGTTTGAAATCGAGAATGATCTGATCTGCCCCTTCCATGCAGCACTTGATCCGCTCGGAGATGTGCTCGGCTGAACCGAAGAAAAGAGGACCCTGAAACAGGACGATCACAATGGAATCGCCTTTTCCAGTCAGAATGGTCATCTCTTCAGGGCTGCGAACCCTGCCCGAGTGAACCTGGCTTCCTCTGGCAATACGTTTGATGGCTGTGCTTCCAGTCCTGGAGATGAAGACAAGGCAAGCCACGAACACACCAAAGACGACGGCAATGATCAAATTCACCGCAAGGGTCAGGACAGTGACAAGGAGACAGATGAACAGCTCAAAGCCAAGCTCCTTTGTGGATGAGGCCCTGCCAATCAGTTTTTTCATGACTTTCAATGTCCAACGGTCAAAAAGGGAGAGCCCGACGACAGCAATGATGCCCGCGACCACTGAAACTGGAATTTTTCCCAACCAGGGTCCTGCGACTGCAACGCCGAGGAGAACGAAAGCAGCGCTCAAGATGCCGGACAGACGGGTCCGCCCTCCGGCCGTGAAGTTCGCGGCCGAACGGGTGACCGACCCGGCAGCCGGCAAGGCCCCGAACATGGCACAGCCAGCGTTGCCAATCCCCTGCCCCATCAATTCTCGTTTGCTGTCATGTTTGAGTCCGGTGAGCTGATCGCAGACCACAGCGCTCATCATTGATTCCATGGAAGCCAGCAGGCAGACAACCAGACTGGTCAGAACGATCTCAGGAATGATCGAGTTCCAGGGCAGCAGACTGGAATGCTCGATCACCTGAGGCCAAAAGAGTGTTGGCCTCAGGGTGATCTGAAGGTGTCCAAGGGTCTGTTCTGAAACTGGAAGATCGAAAGCGGTTGAGAACAGATAGAAACAGACTGTTCCAGCGATCAAACCAGTGCAGAAGGACGGAATCCCTTTTAGGCAGCGTTTTGAGATGAAAACTGCAGCCATCGTGACCAGACCCGCAGCAAACGCCGAAACATGGATCCGGCCGGGATCCTTGAGCACGTCGAGCAGAGTGATGTGCTGACCCGCTCCAAGCAATGGCCCGACCTGCTTGATGATGACCAGAATGGAAATCCCATTCATGAAGCCTGAAATCACAGGCTGAGGGATGTATTTGACCAGGCTGCTCAACCCCAGCGCACTGAAAACCATCTGGAACAAACCGGCCAGAAACACACAGATCGAAACCAGGCCGATCATCAACTCTGGTCTGGAGAAGATGGCTGAATGAGAGGCCAGGCTGCCCACAAGCGTGCCCACTACGAGGGTCAATGCAGCCTGGGCCCCTGTGACCTGGATGGTTGTCCCTCCGCAGAGGGCAGCAAGAAAGCCGGCAATGACTGCTGTGGCCACCCCCAGCATCGCTGCCTGGGGAGCGAAGGCCGGCCCCAGGGGAGCAAAGGCCAGCAGCCCGTACCCGATGGACATGGGGAGGGTGATGATGGCGGCAGTGAGGCCGCCGGAGAGGTCGCCTTTGAGATGTGAAAAGGAATCTGCTGGTGCAGTCTTGGACATACCCTTGGCGCTCGTGTCGCGTCCGAGATGGAGCTCTCAGTTGAAAGCCTGGACGAGTTGACGAACCTGCAGCAGCCAAGGGTCGTCCTTTGGGAAGAGGTAGGCTTTCGAGCCAATCAGGGTCTGGACTGCCCGGACAGCCTCCTTCTTTGGCCCCAGGCCTGTCTCATGATCTCCCACCCTGGAAAGATGGCACATGATCATGTAGGCAACAGCAGGTTTGTAGTATGGGTTCATTTCATGGGCTTTTACCGCTGCGGTCAGCCCGTCCGTCCCAAGCTTTTCCCTGGCCATGGCCGTGAACAGGAGGGCATCCGCCCTGAGTTGAGCTGAGGTCTGGGGATTGTCCAGGACCCGAGAGAAGAGGGCTATGGCCCCATGGAGATCGTTGCGAAAAACCCGCACCACCCCGCCCACAAAATCCACGACTTCGGACCTGTTCCTGGACAGCTGCGGCAAATGGATCCATCCCTGAATCCTGTTCTCCCCCAGGGTGGTGATCCTGGCCAGATCGCCCTCGATCTGTGTGGCCACAAACGCCGAACTGCTGGCCATGTTCCCGACAGGCCTTCTCAGGTTTCGGGAATCATAGATGGTGAAGGCATTGGGAACCGAGTATCTGTCCACAAAGTCTGCAGCGAGGAGCAAAGGAGAGAATTCGTAGCGGCGCTGGGGAATGCCGATACCAGGAGACCTGGTGGAAATCTTGAATCTGCCCTGAGGGGTTTTGACTTCAATGGTCCAGTACTCGTGGGATGTTTCCCTGCCGTCATCATAGTCGGGTATGGACAGAAAAGGCTGGACCACCACACCATCCTTGAACTCAAAGGCCTGGCCCCAGAGTACGAACTGGGCAAAGACCTCGTAGCTCTGCGCCGCCTCTTCAGCACTCCTGTGGGTCTGTTCAGGCAGTGTTTGTGTATCCCAAAGGACTTTCCCTCTCCCGAAATCAAGGCCTTCAGGATTCGGGGTGGGCGCAATCCGGAAGGTCTGCCAGACCTGCATGTTCAGAATGGTGGCCACATTCTGCCCCAACTTGTCCGGACTCTTGAAGGCCGGGACGTAGACGATGAATTCATCCTCAACGGCCTGAAGGAGCACTGGACCAGACAGCAGCAGAAGCAGAATCGCCAGGGCAATGCCGGGAAAGAATCCTGCCCTGGTCATCATGGCCCCTGGACCGTCTCTTTCTCGATTTCAGCAAGCATGACCCTGACCCTCTCCTTGACCCTCTCAACATCCTGCAGATGAGCAATGTCCAGTCCCTGGGCAATGAAATGAGCTTTGGCCAGGATGGTTGAGATGGCATTCGGGTCCTTGTCCAACCGTCTTGCATCCATGCACAGGGCATAGAGCGTGACCAGGGAATGGGCATCCCTGGTCGAGCGGAACTCCTCCATGGTCAGCTCAAGCTCCAGATCCACAGTGCGTTTTGGCAGTTCTCCCCCCAACTCCCCGAGATCTACTGAGCTGGCCACGATGTCTCCACCTTCTGCAGAGGTCATCACGATGCCGCCAAGGACCTCCAGTGCCTGGCTCCTCCTCCAGTAATCCAGCCTTTCCTCCAGGGACAGGGGTTGGGTTGTGCCCGTCTCCTCGATTTTCAGACTGGTCAGGTAGCTCAGACTGTCATCGCCTGCATTGGGGATCATTTCCTGAATGAGATTGCTGATCTTGTTGGTCAAAATGTTCACCAGCAGATCCTGGGATGAATCGGATGCGCTGGCATAGTTGGTGACTTTGATCAGCAACCTGGGACGTTGCTGGGCCAAAGAAGAGGGAACGACCAGCAGGCTGGCGAGGGCTCCAAGGAACACGAGCCTCGAGGCCTGTCCCCTCAGCCAGCCCGGCATCTGAAAGGGAGGTTTCATTGGCAGCCCCTGCAGGGAAACGTCTTCAACCGAACATACGGGATGTCATCAGGACCAAGAACCTCAAACCTCACCTGATATTCGCACCGTGAGCTGGCTGAATCGCATCCGACCAACTCCTGCCGTTCTCCATACAGTTCGTGATACAAGCCGACAATCTTTGATTCCTGCGGTCTGACAATGGGGTCGGAGACCTCCCAGGTGAGGTCAACAGGGAAGAGCTCGCTTTCTCTGCCCTCCTCCAGAACATTCAAGGTGACCCTCTTCAGGATGCCTGGCCGCTGCCCGAGGTTCGAGCAGATGACCTCCATGGTCCGGGACCGGTACCTCAAGAAAGAATAATGCATCTCAGGCTGCTGCACTGTCAGCGCTGACTTGAAAACCGGGACCGCAACTGTCAGGACCGAAACCAAAGCCACCATGAGACTGAGCATGCCGGTCCCTACATTCAGGAACCTCCGCCAGTTCTGATAGCTTCCACAATGAATGCACTTCCTGGCCCCGAAGGCTATGGGCTCCAAACAGGCCACACAG
>CAZNIP010000171.1:0-5114 GCA_964573115.1 uncultured Desulfohalobiaceae bacterium
AGCAGAGAGAGTCACTGATTCCGGCACATATTTTGCAAAAATTGCAGTCATTCTTGATCACAGCAGAACACTATCAGGCCGGAACTGCACCAGGCCGGGAGAGGAATATCGTGGATCGGGAAGTTTTTTCCCAACTGAATATGAAATTCAACCCCTTCTCTGCGGCGATTGACGAGGGGGGATACTACCATACAGGAGTGACCAAGAGCATCATTGCCGAGTTCGTTCACGGCATCTCCAGCAGAAAAGGCTTCCTGGTCCTTATCGGAGAGGTGGGTGTGGGCAAAACAGCCCTTCTGCTGCAGATGATGCCTTATCTGCACCAAAGACGGGTCAAGACAGCCTTCATCTTCAACAGCATGCTCTCCTACAAGGACCTGCTCATCTCAATTTGCCACGATTACGGCCTCAATGTTCCTGAGTCGATAAGCCTATCCAAGCTCTTAAAAATCCTTCATAAATATTTTCTCCACCAGAATCAGAAAGGGAACAACTGTGCCATCATCATTGATGAAGCGCACAATTTGAACACCAAGGCCCTGGAATGCCTGCGCATGCTCTCAAACCTGGAAACAGGCGGCCAAAAACTGGTTCAGATTCTTCTCGCCGGCCAGACCGAACTTCAAGGTCAGCTCAGCAATCCATCCCTGCGACAGCTCAGAAGCAGGATCAACATTTACCATACCCTGCCCCCCCTGGATCGAATGGATATCGATGGCTACCTGGCTTTCAAGCTGGCCTGCTCAGGCACGCAGATTCGCCCAACCCACCAGGCCATGAAGCTCATCTGGAAGGGCACGCTGGGCAACATCCGGTTGATCAACCTGGTCATGGAAAGGGCTCTCTACTCTCTGATCGCCAAGCAGAAGTGGTCCATAGATGTTTCGACCATATCAAGCGCCTTACAGGACATCGCCCACTTTCAGAACGAAGTGGCCACAAGGCTGAGATCCCAGCGCAGAAAAAGGTTCGCCCTGGCTGCCATCCCGGGAAGCGCTCTGCTCCTCAGTCTGCTCTTTGTCTATTGTGGCAAGAGCCTCTTCCTGATTGCCTCCCCTCTGCCTGATTTTCAATCACCTGACCCAAAACACCAGCTCAAACAGGCTCCCCTGAAAGAAGGGCCTCTTCAGGCCGGCACGAGCCCTGCCGCAGGAAACCAGAACTCAAAAGACCAACCCCGTGATCACGACCCAAGCACGTCAGAGGATGAGGACAGAGCCGGCCCCAGTCGGCCCGTGAGGCAAAAACCCGGCAGCGACTCATCTTCAGGCCGTGAAAATCGACTCCAGAGGACATCAGGAGCGGACCACGACGCCGTCATGGAAGGTCAAAAAATTGAACCTGAGGGCGTCTGTCCGGCTCAGATTCCAGCTGAAAGCGAGTCAGGCCTCTGGCATGTGGTGCAGGTCGGCTCACACAGATCAAGAGAAGCCGCCCTGAGACAGATGCACCGACTGGCTCAAGCAGGGTTTGAAGCCTGCTCGATCCCGGTGTGGGACAAGCAAGGCAGCCGATGGTTTGTTGTCGAGATTGGCCTGACGCAACACACCACAAGTGCTGCAAGGATTGGCCAACGCTTCAGGGACGAGTATGGCGGTGACTTCGAAATCCTCTCCCTTGGCCAGCAGCATGTCCGTTCCAGTCTGGAGTGTCCCCAATGAGCCCTCAGGCCCAACTCAAGCACACTCCATCTCAGAGCCCCCTGCTCGGACAGATGCTGGTCAGCGCCAAGCTGATATCCGAACATCATCTTCGGTATGCCCTGGACACCCAAAAGGCCAGCAGGGAAAAGCTGGGGAAAATCCTGGTCCGCTCCGGCCTGCTGACGGAAAAGAACCTTTCCAGGGTCCTGGCCAGGCAGATCGAAATACCGTTTCTCAACATCGAGCAGTTGGACCCTGATCCGGGCCTAGTCAGGAAATTCAGCAACAAACGCTGCCTGACCCTGAAGATGTGCCCGATCAAGGAAGATAAAAATAAAATCTTAACAGCAACTTCAGAGATTCCTTCTCCACGCCAGGAGCAGGAGGTGCTCCGCGTCACCGGAAAGAGGCCGAGCTTCAGCCTTGCAGCGGAGGGTGCGCTGACGTTTGCCATCCATAAGGCTTTCAGCCATGTCGACGTTCCCATCGAAACGGCCCTGGAGCGGGAAACATCATTTCTGATCTCAGACGTCCAAGAAAGCTGCTCACCGGAAGCCTTTCTCCAGAACCTTTTGCATTTCGCGATCATCAAGAGGGCCACTGACATCCATATCCGCCCTCTCCCTCTGAGCATCGACATCGCGTTTCGGATTGACGGCACGCTCGCACACATGCTCTCGCTGCCGCCACAGCTGCAGAGGATCGTCTCGTCGCTGAAGCTCAAGGCGTCCATGGACATCTCTGAGCAGCGACTTCCCCAGGACGGCCGCTTCTCAGTCTCCATTCTCTCCCAAGAGTTCGACATTCGTGTCTCGAGTATTGTTTCAGCCTATGGAGAAGACCTGGTCCTGCGGATCCTGCCCAAGGCAAGAGCTGATTTTACGCTCCATTCCCTTGGATTTCTGGAAGAGGATATCGATGTCATCCAGAGCCTCTTCGAACTCCCTTCAGGCATTGCCCTGGTGACAGGGCCGACAGGTTCCGGCAAGTCAACCACGATGATCGCGGGGTTGATGTCTCTTGATCTCTTGATGAAGAACATCGTGACTGTTGAAGATCCCATCGAATACCTCGTTCCGCTCGCCAGGCAGACCCAGGTCAACCCGGAGATCGGCTATGACTTTCGTCATGCCATGTACCACTTTCTGCGGCATGACCCGGATGTCATCCTCATTGGAGAGCTCAGAGACGACAAGACAGCCTCAGCAGCCATGACCGCAGCCCTGACCGGTCATCTCGTGCTCTCCACGCTCCACAGTGACTCCGTGATCGGGTCCATCACCAGGCTCCAGAGCCTCAATGTCGACAACCTGATCATTGCCGAAGCCCTCAATGTCGTCCTGAGCCAGAGACTCATCCGATGCGTCTGCCCCCACTGCAAAGAGCTCTATCCTCCGACGCCAAAAGAGATCGACTACATCGGCCAGAATGTGGCCGCGTTATCCAGAGGACGGGGGTGCACAAAATGCAATCATACTGGATATTTTGGCAGAACACTCATCTATGGCATTTTGGAGTTGGAACAAGAGCTGGTCATGATGCTCAAAGAAAACGCACCAATTCGAAGTATTGAAAAAAAAGCAAGGGAAAAGAGGAAGAGGAGCATGTTCGGTGTCGGTGTTGATAAAATCATGAAACATGTGACCACCGTCGAGGAACTGCAAAGAACTCTGGGAAAGGCTGAAAATTGAGATCATCTTCAACAACCACGTGGTGAATCCTCAATCGCTTCCATGCACACGTACTACTTCAAGCTGCTCACACCGGACGGGGCTCTGGAAAAGGGACTGGCCCAGCTTCCATTCCTTGATGCAGGACAGGCCCACAACTACCTGGAAAACGGGAACAGCACCGTCATTACCCTGCAACGAGTGCCCAGGCTCTTCTCCTTTCCGGCCCGGGTCGCTCTGGGGGTCCAAAAAATCAAACGAGCTGAGATATCTCAGCTTTTCTATAATCTCAACATCCTCTTGCGTTCTGGATTGACCCTTGAACAGGCCTTGAATGAAGGACACTCATCAATAAAGAATCCAGTCCTTCGGCAATCGGTTTTCTTTTTAAAAAAGGACATCGTTTCAGGGCTTTCCTTTCATCACGCCCTGCAGAGACAATCTGAAATATACTCGCCCTCGATCATCCATCTCGCTCAGATCGGACAGGAAACCGGGCAACTGGAGAAGATGTGCCAGCTCATATCCGAACATCTTCACAACCTGGACAGAATCATGAGCAAGACAAAGAGATCATTGATTTATCCAATTTTTTCGCTGTGCATCGTCCTCTTCTCCATCGTTTTCTGGTTCTGGTTCGTGGTTCCCAAGATCATCTCCCTTTTTGAAGATATTGGAGCCGATCTCCCTGTCTTGACACAATATCTGCTCTGGGTCTCACATCTGATCCAGGATCATGGCACGACACTCCTCTTCGGCATCCTTGGGCTGGCGCTGATCGTCCCTCTTTTACGGAAGAAATCTGCCACCTGCAGTCTTGCCCTTGATCACGTGATCCTCAAGACCCCGGTCGTCGGAAACATTCTCGAAACCTCCATCAGCGCTCGAATCACCGAGTATCTGCACATCCTCATCGAATCCGGCATCCACATCAGTCGATCGCTGAGCATCATCATTCAAACCGTGCCCAACGCCGTCATCAAGAAGCGCATGCTTTCAGCTCTCGAATCCATCAACCACGGGAGTTCGTTGTCCAACTCCCTGAAACGAGCAAGGGCCCTGGACCCTTTCGCCCTCCGCATGCTTTCCATTGGCGACGGCTCGAGTCGAATCCAGGAACAGGCCCGTTTCATCGCCCACTACTATCAGGAACGAATGGACCATTACGTCGAAATCTTATCAAAAGTCCTCGAACCCGTCCTCATTCTCCTTTTGGGAGTGCTCTTTGCGACCGTCATCTGGGGACTGCTCGTTCCCATCTATGACCTGGTGACCCGGATATGAGACCCAGCAGACACTCATGGAGCGATCGTGTCTCTGCACATGAGAGAGTCCTCAAATCAGACATAGCAATGCCTGTGTGATCATGATGTATCCCAAAAATATTCTGTCCTGGCTTTTGGCCATCACTCTGTCTTTGGTTGCTTCGACAGGTCTTGTTTCTCTTCATGGTCTCTACCAGGAGGTCAACCTTTCTGAAAAAAGACTCCATTTTCTCGAAAGGGAAGAAGAGCGTCTCGTAGCTGAATTGGATGCACTCCATGATACAAAACAAAGAATGGAAGACTGGAGAACTCTCGTAAAAAAAATACAGGCCGCTCAAGTCGATACCGACCATTGGCTCATCTATCCTCTGAACATCAGCCAATCGATGACCCAAGAAGACCTCGTCAGCTTTTTGAAGAAAATGGGCTCTGATTCACAGCTGCCCGTTGCCGATCAAAAGTACTGGCTCATGCCGGATGAGATCACCATTCGCCAGTCAATCAAGGGTCAGGGCCAGGAAGCCCATGTCAACGAC
>CAZNIP010000172.1:0-4972 GCA_964573115.1 uncultured Desulfohalobiaceae bacterium
GGCCTGTCACGCCGGAGGCCGCCGGTTCGAGTCCGGTCAGCTCCGCCACCGAATGCTGTGGGGTTACGATTTTTTGTCGTAACCCCTTTTTTTATCCCTCCTTTTTCTGTCCATTCTTGTGCACAGTTCTTGCATAGTGCAGTCTGGCGGACATTGTTTCCCCGCTGGCGTGAACTCAAACCCTGCAGCCCCATGAATCACACTCTCATACGCCAATGCGTGCACCATGTGCACTGACACCCAACCGGAGACGTTTCCATGCCTGTCTTCAGCCTGCACAAAGCCAAGTTTCATCACAAGATCTACATTGTCTTCATTTTGACGGTCTTCGTCGCCCTCACGGCCATGGCCTGGACCAGCGTGGTCAAAACCAAGTCCGCCTATCTGCACAACGGCCGGATCTCCATGCACAATGTCCAGGACCTGCTCAGGTCCACCATCGCGATGCAGGACCATGCTGCCAGGGCCAGCCTCCAGTCCGACATGGAAACCCTCAAATCGCAGATCGCCCAGTTGGGCAAGCCCATCGTCACTCCCAACAGGACAACACCAGTCGAGCTCGCCCAGGGAGGGGAGGTGGAGCTGCCCAACCTGCTTTTCGGCTACAAGATCATCACCGGCGATGCCTCCACACTGGAAACCTTCAAGCGGCAGACCGGCGTCGCTTCCGCCGTGTTTCAGCTCCATGAAGACAGTCTCATCGCCTCCTCGGCCAGCCAGGACAGTGGGACGCGAACAGGACAGGTCCTGTCCAGGGACACTGAGGCCGCGCAATCCATCGCCTCAGGCGAACCCTTCATCACTGTTCGATTTCAGGACGGACAGCCGGTCTTGACAGGACTGACCCCACTTGTGGATGGAGCCGAAGGCCAGGTCATCGGTGCCGTTGGCACCCAAAAGAGGCTGCTGACCTCAGACATGGTCGATCTCATTGTCTCCGCCAGCGTCAATGGTGACGGCTACGGCTTTGTGACCGACATCGACAACCGGGTCATCGTTCACCCGGACCTGGAGCCCGGTGCGACATTCATCCCTGAGAACACCCCCGAACGCATGGTTCAGGCCGGGGTCTTTGAACCCTGGAAGGTGAACATCGGTTTCTCCATCACCCCGGCAGAGCTCTATGAGGGCGTGGGCAGACAGATCACAGAGACAGTGGGCATCAGCATCATTCCGGTCGTGGCCGTGCTCCTCCTGGGACTCATTTTACTGGCCAGAATGTACAGCAAGAACATGAACGGGCTCTGTCATCTGGCCACGAGTTACGCCCGGGGTGATTTTGATGCCCATTTCAGCTATGAGGCCAGAGATGCCTTGGGGAAAACCATTCTCGCCCTCAAGGACATGGGGGCAGAGATCAAGAACAAGCTCGGTTTTTCTCAGGGTGTCCTCAATGGCATCGTCACCCCCTTCCTCATCGTGGACACCAGGGAGAATCTGACCGTGACCAACCATGCCCTGCTGAAGATGCTGGAGCAGGATGGTCAGCCCGATGATTTTACCGGCATGAACGTGGCCGAGTTTTTCTATGGCGATGCATCCAGGAAGACCGTCCTCAGCACCAGTCTGGCCGAGCACGAGACCGTGAGCAAGGAGGTTGAGCTGACAGGGAGAAAAGGACGCACCAAAAGGGTCATCATCGACTCCACCCCCCTGTTTGACCTGGACCGGAACCTGGTCGGGGCCATGTGCATCTACACCGACCTGACCGAAATCAGGGAACAGGAAAGTCAGATCAAGGAGCAGCAGGCAAGGCTGGAACAGGTTGCCGCCACAGCTGCCGATGTTTCATCCCGTCTGGCTTCGGCAGCTGAAGAGCTGGCCGCCCAGATCGAACAGTCCAGCCGTGGGGCCGACGAGCAGCAGACCAGGGCCTCGGAGGTCTCCACGGCCATGGAACAGATGACCGCCTCGGTGCTGGAAATCTCCAGGAATGCTTCTGAAGCGGCTCAGGGCGCGGAAACGGCCAAGACAGAAGCTGAAAGCGGGAACAGGGTCATTCAAGGCGTGGTCTCCAACATGAACGAGATCAACAAGGCCTCTCACCTCATGCAGGACAGCCTGGAGTCCCTGGGGCAGGAGGTCGAGGGCATCAAGGAGATCATGGGGATCATCAACGACATTGCCGACCAGACCAACCTTTTGGCTCTCAATGCGGCCATCGAGGCTGCCAGAGCTGGAGAAGCCGGGCGGGGCTTTGCCGTTGTGGCTGACGAAGTCCGCAAACTGGCCGAAAAGACCATGCAGGCCACCACGGATGTGGGACAGACTGTCCAGCGGATCACGGAAGGGACGGAGCTCAACATCACCGAGATGGGCAATGTGGAAGACAAGGTCACCCGCACGACCGAAGAGGCCAACAGGGCTGGCCACTCCTTTCAGACCTTTGTCCAGGCTGCCCAGTCCAGCAGCGAACAGATCAGCAATATCGCCACGGCGGCAGAGGAGCAGTCGTCCACCACTGAAGAGATCAGCCGGTCAACTGAGGAGGTCAACAGGACCGCTCAGGAGAGCGCCTCGTCCATGACTCAGGCCGCCCAGGCCGTCACCGACCTGACCTCCCTGGCCCATGAACTGGACCGCCTGGTCCAGGATATGCGCGGAGAGGGGCGATAATCACAGACAAAAAAGGACGGGCCGCTCACCTGACGAGGGAGCGGCCCGGATCATGTCAGCGTCTCTTGGCCTTTTTTCAGCTGCTCTTTTGGGAATCCCTTCTCTTCCACAACTGCATTTCCTGCATCTTTTTCTTTCTCTGCCTGGCCAGACTCTTGGCGATCAAGGCCGTATTCTTCTTGTAGCCCCATTTTTCCTTGTACTCGGCAGGTGTCAGATTGTGGGTGGCCAAATGCCTCTTGGTCAGGACCTTGAACGTCTTGCCGCATTCGAGGCAGACCACGGACTTTTCCCGAATGGCTTTCTTGGGATCGACAGCAGGCTGCTGATCGCTCTCAGCACCTCCTGTTGGCTCTCCACCTTCAGAAATTGATTTGATACTTTCTGAAAGTGACTTGACCATGGACGCGATCTCTTCTTCAGTCATGTTTCTAACGCTGGCCTGTGCCTTCACGATCTCTAATGCTTCTTTGACATACTCTTCCATCATATCCTCCTTATCGTGAACAGTATAAATTGTAAGAGTAAATAAAGAACATGATGGTGTCAATAGTCAAGAGATAAAATCAATTCCTCCTGGAGACCATTTGTCTGTCAGCCGCACCCGAGGTCTTGTGCACCTGCCTTCATCAAGGACTCTCCCGTTTCCACCGCAAGGACCGATGTCAACCAAAGCATGGGCCGCAAGACCAACCAGCCTGGTCAAGGCTTCCTTCCAAGGTCAGACTGTCCGGAAGACCTGCCACCCGGCTGAAGATGCGTTCTTCCTCTGACCCTCACCTCTCAGCCACGCCGGAGGCCGGGCCGAACCCTGAAATCCGGGACCTGCCCCTTGACAGATGCGGCTGCAAAAACTCAAGATGCAGCCGCAGAAGTCAGAATACAGAACTCAGAAGACAGAAGAATCAAGGAGTTACATGCAGCAAATCACGGCGACATTCCGCTGCATGGACTTTTTGCACTGGCGTCTTGACAACCAGCCTTTGAGATTTATGACAGACAAAATTTCAGTTCATACATCAAACAGGAGGTGAATGCCATGTTTCAGAGGTATTTGCCGGATGTCTTTCGGCGGGAGTCAGAGGTTCGAAAGCCGGAGAGTCTCTTTGACTGGATGGACTCCATGTGGCGTGATCCCTTCCACATGCCTGCCTTCCGGGAAATGGGCTTCCCCAGTGTGAACGTCAAAGAGAACGACAGGCAGATACAGGTCGAGGCAGAGATGCCCGGAATGGATCCAAAGGACATCAACATCTCCCTGCGGGACAATGCCCTCGTGATTCAGGGGGAAAAGAGGTTTGAAGACGAAGAAAAGAAAGAGGACTACCAGAGGGTTGAGTGCAGCTACGGATCCTTCTACAGAATGGTCCCATTGTCTTCGGACGTCGATGAATCCAACATCAAGGCCAAGTACAAAAAGGGGGTTCTCAAAGTGACGCTGCCCAGAAAGCAGGAGGCAGGATCGAAAAAGATCCAGATCGAATCTTGAGGTCGGCTGAGAACGTCATCATGATCTCGAGCCGGAGCCGTGCTCCGGCTCGTCTCATTTCAACCCGGTCGAGGGTCAGGTCCTGGCCTGCTCGATGATGGTCCGCATGAAAGCTGGAAGATCATCCGGTTTTCGACTGGTGATCAGGTTGCCGTCCTGGACGACCTCTTCATCCACCCAGGTTGCTCCGGCATTGGTGACGTCGTCCTTGATGGCAAAAAAGGAGGTCACGGTCCTGCCTTTGAGGACGCCGGCTGACACGAGCATCCATCCGGCATGACAGATCGCGGCCACCACCTTTCCGGCCCCGAACATCTCCCTGACCAGAGAGACCATGGCGTTGTGCCGGCGCATGTGGTCCGGGGCATAACCACCTGGAATAACGAGGATGTCGTACCCACCTGAAGAAAGGCCTTCGGCTGCCCGGTCTGAGGTCGCTCTGGTCCCGTCCTTGCCGGCATAGCTTTTTTCAGCTTCCGGCCCTACGAGGTGCACCTCAGCCCCGGCTTCCTTCAGTCTGTAGTAGGGGTACCAGAGCTCATAGTCATTGAACAGCGCCTCCACCAGGATTGCCGCCTTTTTCCCTTTGAGTTCCATTGCCGCCTCCTGCTTGAGTTGATGTGAACCGCTTCACTGATCATGTATAGCAGAGCCAGCTGGAGCTTCTCAAGCCAAGAAAGATGCGGCTGCAAAAACTCAGGATGGAGTCGCAGAAGTCAGCCCGGCCGCTGGCATGAGCTTCGCACACACCTACCACAGTGGCTACGGCTGGAAGAGAAGACAAGATTGATCTCTCGCCCGTTCGTCGCTGGCGCTCCTCTCTAGAGTCGCAGAGGCGCGGAGGAAGACGAAGAGGAGGAAGAGGGG
>CAZNIP010000173.1:0-4969 GCA_964573115.1 uncultured Desulfohalobiaceae bacterium
AAGGGGAGCATTCAAGGGGAGCAGTCAGAGGAGCATCCTCCAAAGTTTCTGCCTTGATCAAACTGGCCGAGCGGAGTGTCATCGGGTGAAGAGTCGAGCATTCTTTCTTCCCTCAACCATCCACCCTCAACCCTCGACCTGTCAGCCCAGGCCAGCGGCAAAACTGAATTCTGACTTCTGCGGCTGCATCTTGAGTTTTTGCAGCCGCATCCCTCGACCAGTCAGATCACCCCAGGCTGTCATAGTGATGCTCCATGACCTTCAAAAAACGAAGCAAGTTCAGGTTGACCGGGGTCTCGACCCCCAGCTCCCTCCCCAGCTCCACAACTTTGCCGGCGAGCATGTCCACCTCGGTCCTGCGATGGGCCACCACATCCTGGCACATGGAGGTCTGCCCCTGAGGGGAGAGGGACTGGAGCACGGTTTCCCACTCGTCCAGATCGTCCTCCCTGATGTTGATCTCCTGGACCTTGGCCAGGGCCAGGACCTCGTTCATGGCCGAGCGCATGAGCTCCCTGGCCTCGACAGACTGCTGGAAGACCCCGTAGGGGGCCTTGAGCACGGCTGAGACCTGGTTGATGCCCACGTTGATCATGAACTTCCACCACAAGAGCCGCATCATGTCCTCCGGGACGTCGATGGGGATGCCGGCCGCGTCCAGGAGCTTGAAGACCTCCTCCACCCGACGGCTCCCCGGGCGGTAGCGGGCCTCGCCCACGTAGAGGACCCCTTCCCGGGTGTAGGTCACCTCGTTGTTGTCATGGCGCAGGGCGTCGATGCCCAGGGCTGAGCCAAAGAGGACATTGTCCCAGCCATAGACTGCTGCCAGCCTTTCCTCGCTGTCGATCCCGTTCATGGCCGAGAGGACCTGGGTTTTTTTGCCCACGTGGTTCTTGATGTCCTCGATGGCCTGGTCAAGATGGTGATGCTTCACGGCCACGATGATCAGGTCCGGGGAAGAGGATTCCTCGGGCTTGATGACCTTGGGCCGGAAGTTCTGACCGTTCACCGTGACCCCTTCACTGGTCAACCGATCATAGTGCTCGCCCCCCGCGATGAGGGAGAGCTGGATCTGGTCCAGGCCTGAGAACTTTGATGCGTAATACGAGCCCAGGGCTCCAGCGCCGATGATGGCCACGCTGTTGCCGGTGTTCATGGTTGTCCTCCTGATGTCGGTTGAGCTATCACAAGTGTGGCTCTCAAGAGCCGGGCCAGGTTCTCGAGTTGCGAGTTGCCGGAGGCATTGACGATCCGAACGGTTCGGGCCTGATTGGCGATCACGGCTGCAGCCTGCCGGACCGCTGGGGTGGTCAGGGCGCTCGTGGACCGGCCGTCGGTGATCAGGCAGAGGTCGATGTCCGGGTAGTGATTTCGCCACTGGACGATCATTTTTCGGACCAGGATCAAGCCCTGCCCCAGGGGGGTGCCGCCGCCCACCCGGACGGACTGCAGCCGGTTGAGCACCAGACCGTGGCTTGTGGTCGGCTGGGCCAGGACCCTGGCCATCTGGCCCTGGACCGTGATCAGGGCCATGGGGTCCCGTCGAAAGTAAGCTTCCCGGGTTCTGGACTCCAGCCAGGAGCGCATCAGGTCCAGGGCCGGGGCCATGGAGTCGCTGACGTCCAGGACAAAGATGGACAGCCTGGAGGCCGGAGAGCAGGCGACGGAACTGACCAGGTCCTGGACGACCGGAGCCGGCCGGCCTGCTTTCCAGGCCGTCCGCAGCGTTCCGGCAAGGCTGGCCTTCCTGCACCGCTTCAACGGCTCGAACCCGATGATCTTGCCGTGCCTGGTCAGGGTCGGGCGCCTGAACCTGGAGGGCTTGGAACCGCTCCCCGCGATGTCCCGGGAAAAGGTCGGGACACCCGGTTCAGGTTCTCCAGTCCCAAGCAGGAGCTGTTCCCCCATGGCCTGCTTCGACGACCTGTCCGAGTCCGTCTTCATCGGGGCCAGGATGCGGGCCTCACGGCTTTTTTTTTCCGAAAGAAAGGCGTCGGGAACCATCCCTGTGCTGAGGTCTCGGTTTCCTTCCGACCCTCAAAGATCCTCTTCTCCAGTTTTTCCCAGTCCAGATCGTGCTGGGTCTCTTCCTCTCCCAGCCTGTGCTGCAGGGCCATGGGCAGGACCATATGCAGATCCTCCCAGGTGACCTCACGCCGGCCATGCAGGGCTGCCCTGGCTGATGCAGCCTGGAGGGCCGAGAGCTCGGCCCGGTGGGTGTCGACGCCCAGCTCGAGGATGATTTCAATGCAGGACGTGGTGATCTCATCTGGAATGGCAACGTCCTGCAGGTGCTCCGCCCCCAGGGTCAGTTCCTGGCGAATGCCCTCTTCCAGGGACGCGTAGTCCTGCTGGAGGGCAAAGGGGTCATGCTTGAATTCACGGGTGCGGACAAAGACTTCCCGGCGCTCTTCCACGTTCTGGAGGGGCGCGAAGTGAACGGCCAGCCCGAACCTGTCCAGCAGTTGAGGCCGCAGCCAGCCCTCTTCAGGGTTCATGGATCCGATGAGCGTGAACCTGGACCTGTATTCAGCCGAGATCCCTTCCCGCTCCAGGTGGTAACGCCCCATGGCCGCGGCATCGAGTATGACATCCACGAGATGGTCCGGCAGCAGGTTGACTTCGTCGATGTAGAGCACGGCCCTGTCCGCCCGGGAGAGGAGCCCCGGCCTGGAGCACAGCTGGCCTGTGGCCAGGGTCCTTTCAGCATCGACACTGCCAAGGACCATCTCTTCGTCGCTGCCGATGGGCAGCTCGATGATGGTCCTGTTGTCCAGGACCGAGTTCAGGCTGCGGACCAGGGTGGTTTTGCCGGTTCCCTTGGGTCCGAGAAAGAGCACCCCGTGGACCGCTGGATTGAGGACGGCGAGGAGCAGGGCCTCTTTGGCCCGTTCGTGGTTGACGATGGCTGAAAAGGGGAAAGAGGGTTCAGGATGTTCTGCTGCGTGGTGCTGGGTCATCGCTCGTGTCCATATCAACGCTTCCCCGGCAGAGCTGACACCTTGGGTTTGGCTCGTATGAAGCTCAATCCCAAGCGTTCAGGTTTCAGGTGTCGGGTTTCAGGAAGAAGGTCTTCACGTGCAGTGACTGGAAAGAGTTTCTTCCCTGATCAAACTGGCCGGTGGACTGTTTTCTCGACACGTCGGGAATCTTTTCTGCCCTCAACCATCCACCCTCAACCCTCGACCATCAGCCCGGCCAGAGGCCGGGCTGATGACTTCTGGTGAAGTGGCGGGTCAATCGCTCGTTCACACCGGGGTGCAAGTATGCTAATGAGCATTACTCCACAAGGCAGGAGCCGTCAATGCACCCTGATACCGGACGTTCCCAGCACACAGGACCCTCACATTGATGAGCACAAAAGGCAGTCCCTGATGCTTCCATCGTCATCGACCTGGTGGGATTTTCCCTATCCTTCTCAGCGCATGCCGGTTCTGGCCGGCAACGTTGTGGCCGCGTCCCAGCCCCTGGCTGCCCAGGCCGGCCTCTTCATGCTCCACAAAGGGGGCAATGCCGTGGATGCCGCTCTGGCCACAGCCATCGCCCTGACCGTGGTGGAACCGACCGGGAACGGCCTTGGCAGCGACGCCTTTGCCCAGGTCTGGGACGGTGGACAGGTGCATGGCTTGAACGCATCAGGTCGAGCCCCCAGGGCCTGGAACCTGGGGCGTTTTCAATCCCTGCGGTCCATGCCCAACCTGGGCTGGGACGCGGTCACGGTTCCCGGAGCTGTCCACGGCTGGTTCCAGCTCTGGAACCGCTTTGGAAAGCTCGATTTCGACGAACTCTTTGAGCCGGCAGTCAGGTATGCCAGGGACGGATTTCAGGTCTCGCCCAGGATTGCCGGACTCTGGGATCATGTGGCCTCAAAGTATGAGGGGTTTTCGGAGTTTGCCGGGACGTTTCTGCCATGCGGGCGGGCTCCCAGGCCTGGGGAGACGTTCCGGAATCCGGCCCAGGCCGCCACTCTGGAAAGTCTGGCCCGGACCAGGGGTGAATCGATGTATCGCGGGGAGCTGGCCGAGAAGATCGTTGCCCAGTCCAGGGCCGAAGGCGGTGTCTTGAGCCTTGAGGACCTGGCCGACCACAGTTCGACCTGGGTCGAACCCCTCTCTCAGGCCTACCGGGGCGTGGACCTCCAGGAGATCCCCCCCAACGGTCAGGGCATTGCAGCTCTGATGGCCCTGGGCATTCTGGGCTCTTTCGATCTGGCCGAGCATCCAGAGGACTCGACCGAAAGCCTCCATCTCCAGATCGAGGCCATGAAGCTGGCCTTTGCCCAGGTCCAGGCCCACGTTGCCGATCCGGAGTTCATGAATCTCCCGGTGGAAGCCCTTCTGGACAGGGACAGACTGAAGGCCCTGGCGGAATCGATCAGCCTGGACCGGGCCCTCTCACCAGACAGGGTGATCGAACACAGGGGCGGCACGGTCTATCTCTCAGCAGCCGATGCATCCGGGATGATGGTTTCCATGATTCAGTCCAACTACACCGACTTCGGTTCCGGGGTGGTGGTCAAGGGCACCGGGATCAGCCTGCAGTCCAGAGGCCAGGGCTTTGTCCTCGAACCCGGGCACCCCAACTGCGTCCAGGGCGGAAAGCGCCCTTTTCACACCATCATCCCCGGCTTTGTGACCAGGAACGGGGCCCCGCTCATGAGCTTCGGGGTCATGGGCGGTCACATGCAGCCCCAGGGGCATGTCCAGGTCATGGTCAGGATGTTCGACTACGGCCACAACCCCCAGGCAGCCTGCGACGGACCGAGGTGGTGCCTCACCCCGGGTTTTGAGCTGGCCCTGGAGCCGGGCTTTCCGGAAGAGACGGTCCAGGGACTCAAGGGTCTCGGGCACAAGGTTCTTCTTCAGGAGCCCAGATCCCTCTTTGGCGGCGCCCAGCTCGTCTCCAGACTAGAGCATGGCTACTGTGCAGCCTCAGAGCCCAGAAAGGACGGGCAGGCTGTCGGGTTTTA
>CAZNIP010000174.1:0-4963 GCA_964573115.1 uncultured Desulfohalobiaceae bacterium
TCCAGGGAGACCGTGTCTTCGTCCTCTTGGGTTGGCTCATTAGAGCCACCAAAGATGTTTCGGTCGACAATGGCCTTTATCTGGACCCTGTCTGCGGAACTCTGGGGGCGGCGGTCCTGCGTCCCGACCTGGGAAGGGATGCTGACTGCCTGGGGTTGCAGAGGTTTCAGCCTGTGATTGAGGAAAGACCGAAGTCCGGACGCGAGAAAAAGGGCGCAGATCAGAATGAGCCCGCCATTCCGGATCAGGAGATAGAGCCTCGACGGCTTGCGGGGAAAGAGGATGTCCACAACGGTGCTCATGGGAGTTGAAACGCTGGAATCAGAGCCGGCTTCATGACATGGTCCCTGATGTCTGCAAATTCAATAACCTGTCAAAAGGCAAATCAGTGTCAGGCTTGATCTCATCTTGCCACAGTGTGCAGCAAAAGAACATTATATGAAACAAAAGGTCATGACAATGTTGAACACTTTGGTTTTCATGAATTTTCGAGTCTTAGATTATGCAAAATCCATGCTGGCAAACTCCTGGTTCGACGTTCATTGGTCAGAAGCAGGGCACAAGTGCAAATGTGGATGATCAAGGCCGATACGCAGCTGTCAAGGAGGAGAGTCTGTGTCAGGGGCGGACCTTGTCGGCCACTTTCCTCATTCAAACCGAAACATTGGCGCGTGCAATGTGCCCATGAGGGTGAAGTCTTTTTCCCGGGCCTTCCAGGTCTGTCTGGCCATGGCGTAGAGCTGTGGCCGGGCTTGTGAAACAGACAGCCTGCCTTTGAGATCGAGTCGACTCCTGCCGAGTTGAGGGTCCAGGGCGACCCGACCGTGGATGTCGCCCTGGACCCCTTGGCCTTGAAGATCGCACCTGTTGATATGCAGGGTCCCCTGCTCAAGCTTCCAATTGGCCTTTCCTGCAAGGGATTCCAGTGAGACCGGGCTGAGCCCGGGAATGG
Organism: uncultured Desulfohalobiaceae bacterium; assembly: GCA_964573115.1. GTDB lineage: Bacteria > Desulfobacterota > Desulfovibrionia > Desulfovibrionales > Desulfothermaceae > CAYOID01. Next base: position 953 of record CAZNIP010000174.1, read on the forward strand.
AGACGTCGGCAGCGGCCTGGTCCAGCTCCAGCTGACCCGAGCCTTCGCATTCCGCGAGCGTGCTGCCGGCAACAGTGAGGGCCGCCTGGCCAGAGACGTGCCCTTGGAGAGACGTCAGGCCTGGGTGGCGGGACCAGAGCCAGTCCAGCCGGCTGAGATCCACAGATTCCAGGTTTGTGGCCACGGAGACGAAGTCCCGAGGCGGTAAGGCCCTTGTGGTCACCTGGAGCTCGAGCCGGCCATTCAACACGTTCGATTCCAGGGTCGCCTTGACAGTGTTGATGAAAGGCAGAAAGGGGTTGAGTGCCAGACGACCGCTTTCCAGATGGAGCGTTCTTGTTTTCCCTTCGGGGATCTTCAGGGGCAGGGACAGGGCATCGAAAGACAGGCCCAGAGGGAACCCATAGCCCAGGTTCTCGATGTCGGCCGCCAGGCCGGTTCTGAGTGAGATTTCATGTTCAAGACGGGATTCAAGGCTGGCATAGGGAAAGGTCAGGACAAGGAGGACAATGACACAGACCAGGCCGAAGAGGCCATAGCCAAGGATGCTCGGAATCGTCCTGGCGGAGGGTTTGAAGTCGAGGTGTGTCATGTGCGGACTCTTGGGATCAAAAGGGGATCAAGAGATTTCAGCTCTGCAGGGAGACTGCTGGGCTCATATCCCGGAAAGGGTCACGACTCCATCCTGTAGGTCACGATGACCAGGTCGGAGCGGAGCTGGCCCGGGTTGGCCCTGGGGGAGCGGATGGTCATCCTTTTGACGAAGATGGACTCCGGGGCGAACTCGATGTTTTTCAGAAAGGCGGCCAGGCTTGGCAGGCGGACGTTTTCCAGCCGCATCTGGACCTGGTCCTCGATCACACCCGAGGACAGGGTTTCCGAGGATGGGCGCATGAAGGCGATCTGCTCTTTGATCCCGTCCCTGGAGGCCTGCTGCTCCAGAAAGGAGAACAGGGTGAACCCGGGACCTTTTTCGCCCATAGCCCTGGAACTGCCGCTGCTCGACCTGGCCTGCTCGTACTGGGCCTTCAGGGACTGCAGCTCCTGGAGCCTCTGCAGGGTCCGTTCCTGCTGGTCCTTGAGCTCGGCCTTGTACTCGTAAGCTGGGACGAGCCCCCAGAAGACGGCGGCCAGGATGATGAAGAGGATGCCGGTTGCAAAGATGATCTGACGCTGCTGCTGTCGGGTCACGGCTCAGACCTCCTGCCCCTGGGCCAGCGTCAGGCGGAGGCTGAAGCTGACCCCCTGGCCGTCCTGGTTCACATTGGCCCCGATGATCTCGACCTCAGAAAACTCATCGACCTCAGCCAGGCTGTTCTTGATGCTGTCCACGGTCTTGAAATCCCCGGCCTGACCGTTTATGCGGACCACGTTCCCGTCCAGGGCGAACAGGTCGTTCTGCAGCTCCAGGTTGTCCGGCAGGGAGGTGCTGATGAGCCAGAGCAGCTCCACCCCCTTGAGGGGAGGGACGTCCCCGGAAAACGACCCTGATGACAGGGCTCTGATCCTTGACCGGATGACGCTGGGGTACTGGACAGGGCGAATGTTGGAGGGTGCCTGCCCCACGATGTCTTCAAAGCTCTGGGTCAGGGCGTTTTCCAGTCTGCTCAAACGCTTCTTTTCCAGAACCAGGTCGGTTCCAAAGGACAGGGCCCAGGTCAGGATGATCGCGGCTGCGGCCACGATCCCGAACCGCAGGTGGGGCTTCCAGGCATCCGCAGCCTGGGCCGGGGCCAAATCTCCCCGCAGGAGGTTCATGGCTTCGCGCCGCAAAGAGCTGAACCGGGCCATGGAGTAAGGGATGGCCATGGACGTGACCTGCATGGTCGGGTCAGGTGGCTGGCCTGGCAGGCTTTCCAGGACAGCGGCCGGGATGTCCATCTTTTCCCTGAAAACGGCGGCCATGGTGTCTGAGGCCCCTTCGCCGAGGAGGACGATGTCCTCGGGCGGTTCAGGGGCGTCAGAGGAGATGATGGTCAGCTGAATCTGCTGGGTCAGTTCATAAAAGGAGATCAGGTCGCCAACCCTGCCGCATTCGGACCAGAAGAGCTCCCTGGCCTGGTCAGGGTCCACAGGGCCGTTCCCGGCCTCTGAGAGCTCGAGGCCGAGGTGCTTGATCCCCAGGGGCAGGGTTCGCAGCCCATGCAGGGCGGGCCCGTGCAACCAGACCAGGTTCGCCCTGTCCCAGCCGAGATCGAGGTACAGGGTGTTCCTGGACGATTGACCTGACAGCTGCCGTCCCAGGCTGAAGAGGGCGGCCATGTCCAGGTCGACCCTGGCCGGGCTCAGCCCCAGCTCACCCAGGGCCCGAACCCACTGCTCAAGGAGGTCTCTGGGGTAGAGGGCGGCCAGGACCCGGGCTTCACTGGCCTTGGCCTCTTCGGTGTGCACAAAGTCCAGGCTGTAGTCGGACACTCGGGTCGGAAGAACGTTTTCCAGCTCAAAAGGCAGGACGTCGTTGATCTTGCTCGTGTCGGCAAAAGGGAAGGCCATGTTCTGCAGGAGGGCCTTTTTGGAGTTCAGCCCCAGCACCAGCGTGTCGTACTCCAGGTTGGACGTCAGGATGAGATCCTGGATGTCCCTGGCCGTCTCCTCAATGGTCGCCCCTGACGCCAGGGGGGCCTCCAGGTGATCGATGATTGACGACTGCCGGAAACCCTTTTCCAGGAGCACGGCCTTGATGGCTGAGCCGCTGACATCGATGCAGAGAACTTTTGTGGTCATGCTCAACAGCCCTCACTGAACCTCTTTGACCACAGTCGCGACTGTAGCCTTGTCACCTTGTTTTTCCCGCTTGAGCACGGCAGACATGGAGGTCACGATGCCGTTGACATCGGCCTGGACCTGAACGGAAAACGTGTTGCTGGAGGTGGCCACCATCTCCCCCGGAAGCTGAATGTCGTTGTACCCCGCGACCCGGTTCCGATACCAGTCGGATTCGCCCAGGTACTCAAAATGCCGGGGATCCTGCCGATACTCGGCGGCTGCCAGGGCAAACTCCCGGGCGGTCTCCAGGCGCACTGAAGGGTTGACCATGGCCGCCAGGATGTCCGGGCTGGCCGTGTTGATGTTCACCGTCTTTGTGGTGTGCACGGTCAGCAGGTCCCTGAGCCCGGCCGCATCTTCTGTACCGTAAAAGAGCTTCGGAGTCATCCCGCGGACCAGGAGCAGCTCCTGCAGGGACAGGAAGGGGCCGTTGGCGCACCCGTAGGACTGGCCTTCGGACTGGTAGAAAAAGGACTCCGCCCCGAACTCACCGGTGGGGGTGTCGTCCGGGTCGAGCCAGTCCTTGAGGGCCTGCATCAGGGGCTCGACCTTCTCCTCGTCCAGCCTTGCCGCCAGGAGCCGCTCCAGGACCTGCTTGAACTGGGCACTGTATTGGCCTTTTTCGCTGACCAGGTCGTTGATCGGGAACTTTCCCTGTTCGTCGACCATGGTCCCGTTGAGCTCCCCGGTTGTCAATTCCGGAAGCGGGATGTCGCTTTGCTCCAGGAATCCGGCCCATGTCTCCCCTTGGTGATCGGCCTTGCTGTCCCCATCCAGGGCGTCCTGAACCAGGAGGGCCCTGGCAAAGGCCACTCCAGACCTGGCCAGGGTCCGGCCCTGGAAGGATCCGGCGAACATGGCCGAGCTCGCGGACTCGACCTGCATCTGGCGCATGGACTCCATGACCGTGACCACGAGGATGGAGATGAGCAAGAGGACCAGGATGAGCACGGAGCCGGAGTGATCTCCCGCATGGCTGTCTTTGGCCCCTGTTTGCGTCGGATGCAGGTCATCGGGGGGATGCAGAAATGGAAGCCACCCGCTCGCAGACTCGCTCGACCCACACAGACCCGCACAGACCTTTTTCTCTTCCACCTGGCCGACAATGGCCAGGCGGAAACAGTCCGCCGCTGGCACGACAGGACAAAGCGCCTTTCGTTCTGATGATGGAAGCGTCTGCTGTTTGGTCTGATCAGGCATGACGTGAACTTGGGTCAGGGCAGAGGGATCTTTGATGCTGTATTA
>CAZNIP010000175.1:0-4957 GCA_964573115.1 uncultured Desulfohalobiaceae bacterium
AGGCTACTCCGATCTCGAACATCTTCAGGCAGAAGTTGCCCACGGCCCCGGGAAAGGTGGCCGAGCCGCCTGCCAGATTGGTGCCGATGATCCGGCCCTGGCGGTTGGCCAGGGAACCCAGGTAGAGCGGCATCCTGTGGCCGCTGACCAGGTTGGGAATCTCCACGCAGTCCCCGCCGGCATAGATGGAGGGATCCGAGGTCTGCATCCGCTGGTCCACGATGATCCCTCCATAGGCTCCCACAGCCAGGCCGGCCTCACGGGCCAGCTGACTGTTGGGCCTGACCCCGACGGCCAGAATGACCAGGTCGCAGGGGATGGTGCCCTTGTCGGTTTCCACGGCTTCCACCCCTGACTCCGGTGTGCCCGCGATCCTGATGACCCGCTCGGAGCAGCGGACCTGGACCCCGTTCTCCTGGATGTGATTCTGAACCAGGCGGGCCATGTCCTGATCAAAGGACATGGGCAGGACATGCTCCATCATCTCCACAATGGAGGTCTCCACCCCCCAGAGGTCGGCCAGGGCTTCGGCCATCTCCAGCCCGATAGCCCCGCCGCCGATGACAACGGCTCGTTCCACCTTGCCCTGGGCCACCCGTTCCTTGATGTCCTGTGCCTGGTGCAGGTTGGAGACCACCGAGACTCCAGGGAGGTCCGCGCCAGGCAGGGGAGGCACGACCGGGGATCCTCCGGTGGCCAGGACGAGAGCGTCGTAGTCCAGATCCGACTCCTGGTGCTCATCGAGGTTGCGGACCTTGACCTTTTTGGCCTTGCGGTCGATGGCCAGGGCCTCGGTGCGGGTGAGGACCTCCACCCGCTTGCAGTCCTTGAAGAATTGATTGTTCCGGACCGCATGGGAGCTCGTGGAGTAGAGCCCTTCCACGTCAGCCACATCCCCGCCCACAAAATACGGAATGCCGCAGCCCCCGTAGGAGATGAGGTCGTCCCTGTCCACAAGGGTGACCCTGGCCTCGGGCAGAAGGCGTTTGAGCCGGCTGGCCACCTTTGGGCCCAGGGCCACGGCGCCGATGATCACGATGTTCTTGCTCATGTGAGCCTCTCCTTTTTCAGAGTCCGGTCTTCCAGCAGCCATCCCACTGGCAGAATAACCTGAAGTGAGCAACCGAGTGCTCAAATTTTTTACTTTTAAATCAAAAAGATAAAATCAGTTTCGCCAGTGGCGAAAACTGATTTTACAGACTGATCACCGTGGCATTGCTGGCCAGATGAAAGAGCTCGGTCGCCGGGGCGAACCTGGCTCCCTCGATGAGGTCGTCCTCCTTGATCATTCTCGCCTTGGCGCAGGGCGTGCAGGCCAGGAGGGGCACGTCAAAGGCCTGGAGGTGGGCCATGAGGTCGTCGGCCACGTCGCCGGTGGCGGCCCTGAGGTTGTCGATCATCCCCTCCCGGACCAGATATACGGCCTCATCCAGGAAAAACATGCTCACATTCTTGCCTTCCTTTTGAGCCACGGTGGCCAGGTGGATGGCCCGGGTGGCCCGGTTGGGGTTGTTCGTGCCGCAGGAAATGACGATGAGGACGTTGTCTGACATGATGGGCTCCTTTGTGCTCGATGAGGTGATGGACTGTGATCAGGCTTCGACCCTTTGCTTTGCGGTTCAGGGTGTGCCGCCGCATTGAAAACGCTGTGAACCGCCCGGCTCTCCATTTTTTTTGACGATGGTCAGCACGACGACCTGGTCGTGTTCCTGGGAGGAAAAGCTCTCGAGCCGGCAGGAATCCAGGATGCTCAGGATGTCCTCTTCCATGGTCCGGACATCGGTCTTCACGACCAGGGTCTGCCCGGGCTCAAGGTCCTCAAAGGTTCTGCAGACCTTGAGCAGTCCGATGAATGTCAAGGCCCCTCTGAGGTCGAGGGTCTGTTCGCTCTTTCCTGTCACCGGTCGTCCCTGCCGATTTTGGCTGCCAAGAGCCGCTCGTTTGAAACTTCATCGCGAGTTTTCAGGCTTCAGGTGTCGGTTTTCAGGAAGAAGGCCTTCAAGTGCAGTGACTGGACAGAGTTTCTCCCCTGATCAGACTGGCTGAGTCGAAGCCCATCCCGACCCTCGGGCATCTTTTCTCCCCTCAACCTTCAACCCTCGACCCTCAGCCCGGCCAGAGGCCGGGCTGAGACCTGGCTTTTCCGAACGGTTTCCTCTCTCTTGGCAAAGGGCATGCCATCAACGCCAAAACCCGAATCCATGGGCTCTGACAGAGAGAAACCATACTGGAAACAGGGCTCTGCAGAGGAAAGCGTTCATCAGGATTGTTAAAACGTTCAAAACGTTTTAACATTTTGAACGCTTTGAGACTTCAAGGAGGCTGCATGAATCAGGATGAGCTGAACACCTCTTGGGAAACGGTGGTGGACACCATTCAGGAAGGGCTGATGATCGTGAACACTCAGGGCGTGATCATCGCTGCCAACAAGGGGCTGGAGCGGTTGACCGGATATGATCGCAGCGAGCTCATGGGCCGGTCCTGCAGGGTCCTCAACTGCACCATGTGCGCTGTGGTCAGGGAGCAGCCCGGGCGACACTGGTGTTCCCTGTTCAGGGATGGTCACATCGACATGAAGCACTGCTCCATGACCCGCAAGGACGGGGCAGTGGTGCCGGTGCTCAAGAATGCCGCCCTGCTCCGGGACCAGAATCGGGAGGTCATCGGTGCTGTGGAGACGCTGACCGACCTCACGGAAATCGAAAAACGCGAACAGCAGCTGGAGGCCTTTCGCCGGCAGCTGAGTGCAGAGGATGCCTTTCAGAACATCATCGGTCGTTCCAGCCGCATGCAGCAGGTCTTTGACCTCATCACCAATGCCGGGGCATCAGAGGCCCCGGTGATCGTCCTCGGGGAGAGCGGGACCGGCAAGGAGCTCGCGGCCCGGGCTGTCCACAACCTGAGCAGCCGCCAAAACGGGCCCCTGGTCAAGGTCAACTGCGCCGCCCTGACAGAGTCCCTCCTGGAGAGCGAACTCTTCGGCCATGTCAAGGGGGCTTTCACCGGGGCGGTCTCAGGACGGCAGGGCCGGTTCGAAGCCGCCCACGGCGGCTCGATATTCCTGGACGAAATCGGGGACATCTCCCCGGCCACCCAGGTCAAGCTCCTGCGCGTCCTGGAGGAAAAAATCATCGAGCGGGTCGGGGACAACACCCCCAGGCATGTGGACGTGCGGATCATCACCGCCACCAACAGAGATCTGGCTCAACTCGTTGAGGAGGGCGGTTTTCGCCAGGATCTCTACTACCGGATCAAGGTCATCCCGATCCAGCTCCCCCCGCTCAGGCAGCGGGTCGAAGACATTCCCCTCCTGGCTGAATCCTTTTTTCAGCGGATCAAGCTCAAGACCGGGAAGGAGTCCATCCAGGGCATCAGCCCGGAAGCCATGGAGATGCTCCAGCTCTATCCGTGGCCCGGGAACGTCCGGGAACTGAGAAGCGCCATGGAGTTTGCCTTTGTCGCCTGCCACGAGCCCCTGATTCAACCCTTTCATCTCCAGCCAAGCCTGGACAGGGTCAACAGGGCCGTGACGGACATGACGCCGCCGGGGGATGACGAGCAGCAGGAGCTTGCCCAGGCCTTGAGACATGCCCGGGGAAATCAGACGCAGGCTGCCCGAATCCTGGGCATCTCCAGGGTGACCGTCTGGAATCGCATCAAGAAGTATGGCCTCGATCCCAGGTCGTTCAAAAAAGGCTGAGCTTGGCACGGCTTATGCTGCAGATGGGCTCAGGGGCGTGTCGAGCTCACTTTCGACCCAGTCCGGAGGGGCCGTGAATGGTCACGGACATCAGAAGTTGAAGACTCTGGCCTCCGAGGCCAGGTCGATGATCTTTGGGGCCCCGCCCAGGTACATGTTGGAGGAAAAGGAGCTCTCGTCAACCTGACGAGACGTGGCGCAGGGGATTCAGACCCCGCATGGGACGTCGTTCTCCACCAGAAAAGGCAGGTAGTCCCCGGGGCAATCCCCGGTGACGGTCTTCACGGAGAGATCGCGGCCCTTGTCCGCCCACATGACTCCGCCGTCGATGAGGAACATCTCCACATGATGACCTTTTTCCCTGGCCACCTTGGCGAACTGGAAACATCGTGTGGCCGCTTCATTGTCGTCCTGGCCCAAGAGAAAGAGCATGCTGGCCATAACTCACCTCCTTCAAAAGCATCAAAAACTCAACGTATACAAACCTGGCACACCTGAAAAAGAGGTGTCAATGTCAAGGAGGAGCACATGTCCGAAGTCAGCTTTGCAGATACGGCTGTTGTGTCCTGCGGAACCCTCAGCCTGGAGCTGAAGAGCCTCCAGGAGGAGGGCTTTCTTGATGGAGCCCACGTTCTGTACACGACCCCGGGGCTGCATGAAGACGTCAAGGAGCTGGAACGGCAACTGATCAGCCGGGTTGAGAAGGCCAAGACCCTGGCCGGCAGGGTCATCGTGGTCTACGGTGGGAAATTCTGCTACATCAACGCGGACCAGCCCACCAGGACCATGCAGACCATCATCGAGGAGCTCGGTCCGCAGGTCGCCCGGATCAACGCCACCCACTGCATGGACATGATCGCCTCTGAGGCGGAACGTGAGCAGATTGCCCAGGACATGGCCGGCGGTGAAAAAGTCTGGTGGATGACCCCGGGCTGGATCAAATTCCGGCATCAGGTCTTCAAAGGGTGGGACAAGGGCCTGGCCAACGAGAACTTTCCCCGGCACACCGGCGGAGCCATTGTTCTGGACGCCATTGGCTTCGTGGACCAGGTCATGGCCGAAAAACCTGAAGAGTTCCTTGAATACTCGGATTGGATGGGGATACCCATCCAGCCTTGCCAGGTGACTCTGGACCGCTTCAAGTCGCTGCTCGCAGAGCAGGCCGGGGTCCTGGCCGACAGGCTGGGGTGAGCGGGCGCTTCAGCCCGGATGGTTCGAGGACGTCGGGGGGCTGAGAGGGAGGTTTCAGGTGTCAGC
>CAZNIP010000176.1:0-2329 GCA_964573115.1 uncultured Desulfohalobiaceae bacterium
GTGTGAAACCATTGACAAGGGGATGTCCCTTGTTGAAGCGCATCCATAGCTTCGGGGGCGACGTCGAAGACGTACCCGATGTCGGCCAGAGATGTTCTCACTCCTCCTCACGTCTCATACAAGGTTCGTTGTCAATACAGAAAACACCTGATCTGATGATCATCACTGCCCAGGTTCTTGAGCTCCGGCACCTGCTGACTGCACTGCTCCATCCGATACGGACAGCGGGGGTGGAAATGACAGCCTGAGGGCGGAGTGATCGGGCTGGGGACATCACCCTCAAGGATGATGCGCTCTTTCTTGATCCTGGGGTCGGAGACCGGAATAGCGGACAACAGCGCCTGGGTGTAAGGGTGTTTGGGGTTGGCGTACAGCTCTTTGTAGGAGGCCAGCTCCACGATCTTGCCCAGGTACATGACCGCGATGCGGTCGCAGATGACTTCGACCACGGCCAGGTCATGAGCGATGATGATGTAGGAGAGGTGGAACTCCTGCTGCAGCTCGATGAGCAGGTTGATGATCTGGGCCTGAATGGACACGTCCAGGGCCGAGACCGGTTCGTCCCCGATGATGACGGTCGGGTCCATGGCCAGGGCCCTGGCGATCCCGATGCGTTGCCTCTGGCCGCCTGAGAATTCATGGGGGTATCGACGCCCGTAATCCGGGGAGAGCCCGACCCGCTCCAGGAGGTAGGCGATCCGTTCTTTCCTCTCCCGTCCCGGGTAGAGGCCGTGGATGTCCATGGGGTCGGCCAGGAGCTTGTTGATGGTCATCCGCGGATTGAGAGAGGAGTATGGGTCCTGGAAGATGATCTGCATCTCTCTGCGCAGGGACCGCAGCTTGGCCTGATCCGCTCTGGACAGGTCCTGTCCGGCAAAGGTGATCGTGCCCGAGGTGGGATCGATCAATCTGAGAACGGCCAGTCCGGTCGTGGTCTTGCCGCATCCCGACTCCCCGACGAGGCCCAGGGTTTCCCCCCTGTTCAGGGAAAAGGACACCCCGTCCACAGCAAAGACGTGCCCCACGGTCCTGGACAGGAGTCCTTTCTTGATCGGGAAGTGGACCTTGAGGTCTTCGGCGGTCAGGACAGGAGATTGACTGTTCATACGTCCCGATGTGTTCCTTGTGCTTTCGTGTCAGGCATGAAAGGAGTCAGGCGTACAACCAGCAGCGAACCCGTTGATTGGCGGCGATGTCGATGAGCTCCGGGATTTCCTCCCGACAGACATCCATGGCCCGGGTGCATCTGGGATGAAAGGCGCATCCTCTGGGCAGCTTGAGCAGACCTGGAACCATGCCTTTGATCTCGTTCAAGGTGCGCACGTTGTCCCTGGCCCGGGCCCCCAGCCTGGGAATGGAACCCATGAGGCCCTGGGTGTAGGGGTGCCTGGGATGCTCGAAGAGCTCCAGGGTCGGAGCTTCTTCAACAATTCTGCCGGCATACATGACCACCACTCGATGGGCCATTTCGGCGATCACCCCCAGGTCGTGAGTGATCATCATGATCGCGGAATGAAATTCCTGCTGCAGCTTGAGCATGAGGTCCAGGATCTGGGCCTGGACCGTGACGTCAAGGGCTGTTGTCGGCTCGTCGGCGATGAGAATTTCCGGATTGCAGGCCATGGCCATGGCGATCATGACCCTCTGGCGCATGCCTCCGGAGAGCTGGTGCGGGTACTCGTTGATCCTCTTGTCCGGAGCCGGGACCTGGACCTGGCGAAGCATGTCCACGGCCCTGCGCAGGCCTTCCCGGTAGGAAACCTTTTGATGCAGGGTGAACATCTCCGCGATCTGGTTGCCGATCTTGTACACGGGATTCAAGGACGTCATGGGCTCCTGAAAGATCATGGCGATGCGGTTGCCTCGGATCCTGCGCATTTTCTCCATGGGGATCGTGGCCAGGTCCATGGAGTCGAAGAGGATCCGACCCTGCTCGATGCGTCCCGGTGGTTCAGGGATCAGGCGCATGACCGATTGGGCGGTCACGCTCTTGCCGCACCCGGATTCGCCCACAAGGCCCAGGACCTCCCCCTTGTCCAGAGAGATGGTCACGTTGTCCACAGCTTTGGCCACACCGTCAAAGGAGGCGAACGATGTGCTCAGGTTGCGGATGTCCAGAAGGTGCTCGGCCGGCTGCATGCGCTGCCCCGGTCCTGCCTGTGAGGCTCGGTACTGAGAGCCATGAACGTGAGTCTCATTCATAGCAGATTTTTGACGATCCGTCCGTTCTTGATGACCAGGAGAGTTTTTTCCAGCCCATGCTCAAAGAGTCCTGGACGCGTCAGGGGGTCCTCCTGAACAACAATGAGGTCGGCCAGCTATCCGGCTT
>CAZNIP010000176.1:2339-4866 GCA_964573115.1 uncultured Desulfohalobiaceae bacterium
CCACAGTTCCCAGCTCGCTGTCCAGTCCAAGGATTTCGGCATTGGTCCGGGTGGCTGAAACCAGAGCCTCCATCGGGGTCATGATTTCAGACTTCAAAGCCAGCTCCCGACCCTTGAGGTGCTGAAAGGGCCCGATCAGATCCGATCCCGAACCGATCGTGACACCGGCTCGGTAGGCCTTTTCCAGGGCCTGCCCACCGGCGTCGGCCACCGTGCGCAGCTTGCCCAGGGAGTCTTTGTCCAGGCCGGCTTCCCGGCCGTGCCGGGAGAGGACCTCGTAGGTTGTCAGGGTGGGAACGTAGGCCGTGCCGCTGTCTGCCATGAGCCGGGCAGTGTCGTCGTCCATGAGGTTGCCGTGCTCAATGGATCGGACCCCGGCCTGGATGCAGTTGTGAATGGCCTGTGGACTGTAGGCGTGGGCCATGACCGGGAGACCTGCTGCCTTGGCGGTTTCCACCGCCATCTGGATCTCTTCCAGGCTGAACTTCCACTGTCCCGGACCTGCCCGGTCCTGCTTGTCCTGTGCAACGACCTCGCCGTCGGCGAAGATCTTGATCTGATCGGCCTGCCGTCCGATGGTTCTCCTGGTGGCCTTGCGGACCTCGTCCGGACCATCGCAGACTTCCGGTCTGACCCCGAGGCTGTTGCGGGGCTTTGCCTCCGGCCTGGGGCGGTCAAGGGCTGCACTGGAGGTCTGGCTCAATGGGGTGATGCTCAGCAAGAGCCTGGGGCCGGAGATGAGGTCCTGATCAATGGCTTCCTTGAATCCCGGGTCCAGTCCTGCCGCATCCCTCAGGGTGGTGAATCCGAGCTGCAGGTCACGGTTCAGGGTCCTGGACACCTTGTGCACATAGACGGCGGGGGGCAGGAGGCGGGTCCTGTCCAGCGAGATGTCGACGTTCCCAGGGTGGACGTGGGCGTCGATCAAGCCAGGGAGGATGGTGCGTCCCTTGAGGTCCAGGACCCTGGCGGCAGGGTCTGAGCGTGAAGGGAGCGACTGGAGGACGTCTGAAATGCGGCAGCCCTGGATCACCACCGTGGCTCCGGGCAACGGTTCCCTGCCCGTGCCATCGATGAGCTGAGCGTTGGTCAGGATGATCCTTTCTGACATGAATACTCCAGAAAGTCGGTCAGTTCAGGCCTTGCCGGGCGTCTTCTCTTGACTTCCGGAAAATTTAAAATACGATCAGAAACAAGTCAATGTATCTTTCACTTTGGTCTCATTATATTTACATTATTAAATATGAAATTAATAAAAATTTTTATAATAATAATAAATTGTTAATAAAAAAATAGGCATTGTTGACGGGTAAAGATTAAAAGCAATGAAAACAGCAGATCAAGCCTTGTGCATATGCGTGGAGCGACAACGCCGATCTCGAGGCAGGACAAGATAATGGACCTTCATCAAGGGGACAGGGCGGAGTTTGTGACCTCGCTCATGGAGCAGGTCTCGCTGCCCAGGAATCAGATCGCTGCCCAGTCGGGGCTCTCCAACACCTACATCAGAGACCTTGAGCAGGGGCGGATCCTCAATGTGGGGCGGGAAAAGCTCATCGCTTTTGGCGTGGCCACGAACATCAGCCTGCAGAAGATGGACGAACTGCTGGAGGTGTTCGATCGGGCCAGGCTTTCAGAGTCGGACATCCCCCATTTTGTGGATACAGCCCAGCGAAAGCGGTTCACCTCGGCTCTTCTTCCGGTCAAGGACGATTTCACCCTGGGGCTGGCCATGCTGGCCTCAGAGCTGAAGCCCGGACCGCACGTGGTGGTCAGCTCCGAACCCACAGTCTGCCTGCGTCTTGAGGGTCACAGACTGTACACCCAGCGCCGCCTGGTCGAGAGCCATCCCATCTATGGGCCTCTGGTGGAGACCATAGGCCGGGAGCGTTTTCAAGCCCTGGTGGCCAATCTGGGGAGCCACCCTGTCGACAACTATCTCTGCCGGTCGTGCCTGGAGGATTACATCCGCACCTGTGCCGATCCACAGGAAAGGGCCTGGCGAGTCAAGCACCTTCAGAACGTGGCCTGGTTCATTCAGAATTCACCGAGATGGAACCTGTTCCTGACCAATGCCTGCCCGACGTTCAGCTTCACCCTCAAACAGGGGCAGCAGGGCGGAAAACAGCCCAACCGTCTGATCATCACCCGTCAGCCCCCGCACCGCTTTCAGGGGCCCAGGTCAGGCAAGCTGGCTGGGTTTGTGACCAGCAACGAGGTCATGGTGGAGCACTTCAAGAGCGAACTGGGCTCCCTGCAGCCCTCAATCCTGGATGAGTACCGGGATCGGGAAAGGCTGGTCGACTGTCTCCGGGATCTGGCCCGCCAGGGCGGGTGAGCCGACAGGGGCCGCGGGAATATCGGCGGGGCAATAAGAATCGGGAGTTTTTCGACCAGAGGGAGTCCGGCCCGTCGCTATGCGGGCCGCTGCTCCTCGATGCCCTGGAAGAAGGCCTCCAGGGTTGTGGCCAGCTGCAGGGCGCTGCTGGTCACAAGGTGCTCGGCTTCGGAATGCTGGCTCATTTCC
>CAZNIP010000177.1:0-4270 GCA_964573115.1 uncultured Desulfohalobiaceae bacterium
CAAGTTTCTTGGCTGATCAACCTGGCCGAGTCGAGATCCTGCTGGTCACGTCGGGAATCTTTCCTCTCCTCAACCATCCACCCTCAACCCTCGACCTTCTGCCAGCGGCAGGGCTGACTTCTGGCCCCTGAATACTGCCCTAAACAGCCACCTTGCCCCGAAACTCCTTCCAGGACCTGATCCTCAGCTCTTTAGTCAAGGCGGCCAGTTGATCGACGATCCAGAAGGCCGCATCCGGGCGGGTGAAGTTGCCCGAGCCCACCTGGACCGCATGGGCCCCGGCCAGGATGAACTCCATGGCGTCCTCGGCCGAGGTGATGCCCCCGATACCGATGACCGGGACAGAGACCGCCCGGCAGGTCTCGTAGACCATGCGCAGGGCCACCGGCTTGATGGCCGGTCCGGACAGCCCGCCGCTCCGGTTGGCCAGCCTGAAGCCCCTGGTCCGGATGTCCAGGGCCATTCCGCTCAGGGTGTTGATCAGGGAGATCAGGTCTGCGCCGTGCTCTTCCACAGCCCTGGCCATCACGGTGATGTCGGTCACGTTGGGGCTGAGCTTGAGGATCACCGGCAGCCTTCCGGACCTTTTCCGGACCGCGGCGCAGACTTCGGCCGCCATGCCCGGGTCCTGCCCGAACTGGATGCCCCCGGAGCGGACATTGGGGCAGGAGATGTTCACCTCGAGCCCGCTGATCCCTTCAGTCTCGGACAGCACAGCGGCCAGCTCACCGAACTCCTGACTGGACTGGGCGTAGAGGTTGGCGATGACCGGCGTGTCCGCCCAGGGCAGGAGGGGCAGCTTGTCCCGGATAAAGGCCTGGACACCGATGTTCTGAAGCCCGATAGCGTTGAGGAAGCCGCAGGAGGTCTCCACGATCCTGGGCGGGGGGTTGCCCTGGCGGGGCTTGAGTGACAGCCCCTTGACCACGATGGCCCCGAGCTTCTTCAGATCGCCGAAGGGGGTGTACTCCAGCCCGTAGCCAAAGGTCCCTGAGGCGGTCATGACCGGGTTTTTCAAAGACAGGGGGCCGCACTGCACGCTCAGGTTCATGCCTTGTCCTCCCTGTCATCGGCAAGCACGATGTCCTTTGACCAGAAGACCGGGCCATCCTGGCAGGCCTGGAGGTACTGCCCGGATGTGCTCAGGATCGTGCACCCCAGACAGGCCCCGATGCCGCAGGCCATGGTGGTTTCCAGCGAGATCTGGGTCCTGGCCCCATGCAGGGCCGATTCGGCCTGGATCTTCTGCAGAAAGGGCCGCGGGCCGCAGGCCAGAATGGCCCCGTCCGGGGAATAGCCCTTGATTTTGATTTCCAGGGCCCTTTTCATCTTTTCCAGGTCCTTGACCGACCGGTCCTGGATGTTCCAGGCCAGGATCCTGTTTTCGATGTTCTGAAAAGGGTAGTTGTGCAGCTCGTACTGGTGCCCGAAGAGGATCTCGATGTTTTCTGGCCGTGGGTGGTGCCTGGCCAGGCCGACAAAGGGAACGATGCCCATGCCGCCGGCCAGGAGCATGGTCGGAACGTTCGGGTTGACCTCGAAGCCCTTTCCCAGCGGCCCCCAGACCAAAACGTCGTCGCCGGGCTTGAGTCTGGCCAGGTGGGCGGTCCCTTTGCCCACAACCTGAAAATAGAGGTGCAGCACCTCGTCATCCAGGTCGCCGATGGACAGGGGGCGACCGCCAAGGGGGTCGTGCTCCCAGTTGACCGGGCGGACCATGACGAACTGGCCAGGGGTCCACTCCCATCCAGGGGATTTCAGCTTGAGCTCGTGAAAGCGCGAGTCCTTGGACGAGTTCAAGGCCATGACTTTCAGGGTGGCGCAGGCCGACCCCGGAGATGGGGAGCTGCTCATGGGTGATGTCCTTCAAGGAGCTGTTGGGCCAGCACACTGCCCTGCTCGCCTCCGCCGGCCATTCGGGCCAGCTCCTCAAAGATCTCGGAGGAGGAGAGTCGGGTGCACTGGGTGAAGGTTTCGTTGCTCTGGACCACTTTTTTGACCTGAAAGTGCCGGTCAGCCAGGCTGGCCAACTGCGGCCAGTGGGAGATGAGCACGACCTGCTGCTTGTCGGCCAGCTCCTGAATCCGTTTGCCGACCTGCCCCAGGATCATCCCCCCGATGCCGGCGTCCACCTCGTCGAAGATCAGGGTGGGCAGCTCTTCCTCAGCCATGAGGCCCACCAGGGCCAGGAGGAACCTGGACAGCTCACCCCCGGATGCGATCTGATCCAGGGGCTGGGGGGACTGGCCGGGGTTGGGGATCCACATCAGCCTGGCCCGCTCCTCCTGGATTCCGGGGACGGCTTCAAGGGGGGCGAACTCAAACACGACCTCGACCTGGTCTGAAAACCCGAGGTTCTGCAGCCCCTGCTCCAGCCTGTCCTGAAGGCGTGCCGCTGCCTCCCGCCTGGCTCTGTTCAGCTCCTGGGCCGACTGTTCGAGCTTCTCCCTGATCTGGCCCATCCTGCGCTCGAGCTGCTGCAGGTCGAGCTGGCACTGGTCCAGGAAGGACAGGTTGTCTTCGATCTCGGAGTGCATGGACAGGATGGCTGAGAACGGCTTGTTCATCTTGCGCTGCAGCTGGCTGAGCTCCCAGAGCCTGGCTTCGATCTTCTCCAGCTCAGCATCGCTTTCCTGGGGCAGCGGCTTCTGGCGCAGGGACAGGTCGAAGTCATCGAGCAGGTGTCTGAACTCATCCAGCTGATCGGCATAAGGGGCGACTTCAGGGTCGGCTTCGCCCAGGCGGGCGGCCTCACGCTGGAGGTCGCGAATGGAGTTGAGGAGGTGGCCGCCTTCACCGTGGAGCAGGTCGAGACAGCGCTGAATCCCTTCCAGATTTCTGGCCTGGGCCTGAAGGTGCTGCTTCTGGGTTTCGAGCTCCTCCATCTCCCCGGCCCGGGGGGAGACCTTGTCGATCTCGGCCTTTTGATACTCCAGGAAATCTCTCTTTTCCGAGAGCTGCCTGGTCTTGCCCTGGAGGTCTTCCTTTTCTTTGGTCAATTGCCTGTACTCGGCCAGCGACTCTGACCAGGCCTGCTTGATGGGCTGGGGAATGGCATTGTCCAGGATCTGGGTGTGGGTGGCCGGCTTGAGCAACCGTTGCTGAGCGTGCTGGCTGGTGTGGATGACCAGCCTGGAGCGCAGCTCCCGGATCTTGTCCTGAGAGCTCAGGGCATCGTTGATGGACAACCTGCTTCGGCCGCTCTCGGCAATGAGCTCCCGGCGCAGGGCCATCTCCCCTTCGGGCAGGACAAAGACGGCTTCGACCTGGGCCTTGTCCTGACCGGGGCGGACCATGTCCGGGCGGAGCTTGTCCCCGAGGATGAAGTCCAGGGCCCGGAGAATGAAGGATTTCCCGGCCCCGCTCTCCCCGGTCAGGACGTTCAGTCCCGAGGAGAACTCCAGCTCCATGTCCTGAATCAGGGCCAGATTGCGAATACGTAAGAATTCGAGCATATACGGGTCCAAATTGGCCGGAAGTTGTGATGTTTCAGGGTCGAAGTGCTGAGGTTCAGCCCTTCAGCTGAGGGGATCGCTGGGCCGTGACCTGGCCAATTGGGTTGGGCGAACTGTACCAAGAAAAGGACCAAGAGGCTAGAGCAGACCGGCTGAGGTTGTGAAAAAAAACACGATCTCAAAAAAAGTGATAGCTTTTGGCAGGATACAGTGGGTTTGAAACATCAGTGACCGGTCGAGAAAAAACGGTTGACAACAAACAGGGTCTTTGTCTAGTTTTTATTTTTTCCAGTGGGGCTGTAGCTCAGTTGGGAGAGCGCCTGAATGGCATTCAGGAGGTCGTCGGTTCAATTCCGTCCAGCTCCACCACTTATCTGCAATAAATCGGGCACGTTAGCTTAAAGCCGACGTGCCCGATTTTTTCCATATATCCAGATTTTCTCCCCTATTTCTCCCCCGGTGAATCAGGCCGCCTTGACCGCCTGTCCGTACCGCCCGGCCAGCCTTTCACCCAAGTCGTCTTCCATGTCGCCGCCGATGTGCGTATAGCGATAGCTCATCCGCATGTCGTGGTGGCCGATCATGACATTGACCTGCTTCATGTTCGCCCCGGCATAGATGAGGTTCGAACAGAAGGTGTGACGGTTGTCGTGAAAGTGATAGTCTTCAATCCCGGCGAGTTCGCAGGCCCGCTTCCATGCCGTCTTGAATTCCTTGATCTGAGTTCCGTCATGATGGCTGAAGACCCAGTCAGAAAGTGAGAACATAGGGACAGGCTAAATATTGACAAGGGCTCCTCGCTTTTCTAAGTTTTG
>CAZNIP010000177.1:4280-4748 GCA_964573115.1 uncultured Desulfohalobiaceae bacterium
AATCAGTATTACGACCAGACATCCATTTGCTGCATCTGACCGAAAGTCTTGAGCATTATACCACTTCCCTGGCAATGGTCTTCGCAGAAGATTAAGTTTGGGTTTCCCTGCCGGCCTCGAAACAGAATAATTGGTGCATCGCGGAAATTCCATTCGCACAGTCCCTATTACTGAGAGGACCGGCAGGGTATCGGCAAAAGAAGATTGCTTGGATTCTTGTCTACGCAGCCATCTTTGTTTCCTTAACTTTAAATGCTTGCCCTTGTTTGTCTACGGCCAGCAGATAAGCGACCAGCTTCCTGGCCACTGCAAGGGTTGCTGTATTCCGATGCGCCCCGTTGACCAGTTCTTTAGAGGAGAGAGCATAGGGACAGGCTAAATATTGACAAGGGCTCCTCGCTTTTCTAAGTTTTGGTTTATTGCCAACATTCAAAGCCCCCAGGAGCGTTGTTATGGCCAGAATCGCCA
>CAZNIP010000178.1:0-4726 GCA_964573115.1 uncultured Desulfohalobiaceae bacterium
AGGCCAGAGCCACAATGATCACCTGATCCTCAAGAAATGTCTTTTTGTCTCATAGTGTCTCAAAAGCATTCTGAAGCATGTTTCAATGCGTTTCTTTTGTGTTTCCAGGTTGGGGTGCTGAATTCGAACAGGGATGTCTCGAGCTGGTTTTGTTCAAAAATAATACTATATTTCAAGGTTATAAAAAATAAACTTGCTGTCTGGCATCTGACGTGCAAAGATATTGACACAATCAATGACCGGATCATGATTCGTTTCATGATCTGGAAAGAACCAGGAGGTCAGCCATGAAAAGGTTGTTTGAAAAGCTGGACAGGTTGCTGATGGCCAGTGTTATGGCCGAAGCCAATGCCCATGAATTGGGTCGTGATTACCTCCAGCCTGAAAGAGTCGAGGAGAGACTCCGCAGGCAGCGAGGCGGATTGAAGGAGTTTTTGGAGACCGTTGGTCTGAACAGGGTTCCGGTCTACTACGGCGTCACCCACGGCTAGGATTGCAGGGCGAGTGGAGAGACCGAGCTGACACTGGCGGTAGACACGTTCCATCGATGCCGTCATTTGAGAGGTATGGACGTGAGAGGATTCCCAAATCAATCAGGTCAACGCTGCCATTGGCAGCGTTGACCATGGAGTGATCTATGAAAGACATGAAAGACATCAAGGTCCTTTTGGTGGACGATGAAAAAGAATTTGTGAACTCTCTGGCAGAACGCATTCAGATGCGTCAGTTGGAATCTTCCATTGCCTACGATGGAGAGCAGGCCCTTGAACTGGTCCAGGATCAGGTTCCAGATGTCGTCGTTCTCGATCTGCGCATGCCTGGAATCGACGGTCTTGAGGTCCTGGAGCGATTGAAAAAGAGCTACCCTTCAGTTCAGGTCATTGTCCTGACCGGGCATGGATCCGAAGAAGACGAGAAAATTGCCAAAAAGCTCGGTGCGTATGATTATCTGCAAAAGCCTGTGAACATCGATAAGCTCATCGGCTCCATCAAGAATGCCTACCACAGCTTTGAAGACATGATGAGCGCTGCAACCTATGCGGAAGCAGGGGACATGAAATCGGCTCGAGAAGTCCTGGACAAGAAAAAGAAGAAGTGATGAGTCCATGCTGTAACCCCAGCATGATGTTTGAGCATATCGTCAACTGGGACCCGTTTCAGATCAACTCAACACTACAGTTCACTGATCCTGGCTTCTCGATCCTGAATCCTGTGGCTGCTTTCACACTTATGCAGCCGCATCATCATACAGGAGCCTGTCAAAAAGGTTCACGTTGTTTCTTCAATGTGTGACTGACGATGTCCTCTTTGAACGTCCTGCTTCACGGCAGGGATCTGGAATTTCAGAGCACAATGGCTGAAAGGATGACTGCAAACAATTGGAGGGTCTTCAAGAGCCAGGTCGAGGATGATCTGGAAACACTTCTCGAAGACCATGATATCGATGTGGCCATTCTTGACGTCAGCGCAACAACCAACGCCCATGTGCGATGGATCAACATCATCAAGGCCATTCAACCCCTGACCCAGGTCATCTGCATCACCCCGAAAGGCCATGTAGGCCTGTCCATCAGCGGGATGCGGCACGGGGCTTTCGACGACCTGCAGACCCCGTTTGCCTGGTCCAGCCTGCTGGAGAAAATTCAGGCTGCCCGAACGAACAAGGAGACGCTCCTCAAGAAGAAGGGAAGGGCAGGGTTCTGGCAGAGCATCGAGGATCATCTCATTGCCGGTTCAATGGCCCAGTCAGGCGCACCCGAGCTGGCCCGGAAATGGCTGAAACAGAAAAAGCAGGCGGAAAGAGCAAAAAAGAAAAACACGCCACAGTCCTCTGAATAAAGGACACCATCATGAAAGAATTCCTGATCAAAGATCTCATGGTGCCACTCCATGAGTACGTCACCGTATCTGAAGACGCCACGCTGTATGAAGCCGTGGTCAAGCTGGATGAAGCCCAGGCGGAATACTTCAAGCATGCTGCCAGTTCGCAGAGCTTTCCCCATCGGGCGCTGATGGTTCTGGACAGTGAGAACAGGGTTGTCGGCAAACTGAGCCAGCTGGATGTCCTCAAGGCTCTGGAACCAAAGTACAAGACCATTTTTTCATCCGGGAAGATATCCCGAATAGCTGAAATTGGATTCAGCCAACAGTTCCTGCGGGACATGGTGTCCGCCTACTCCCTGTTTGACAAGCCTCTGCACGAAATCTGCAAGAAGTCCGTGTCCATCAAGGTCAAGGACTGCATGTACGCCCCTGCTGAAAACGAAGTCGTGCAGAAGGACGACACCCTGGAGAAGGCTGTGAACCAGTTTGTGGTCGGTCGTCACCAGTCCCTGCTGGTGATCGGGGAGGCAAAGGAGATTGTCGGCATCCTGCGCCTGGTGGATGTGTTCAAAGAGGTCACCACAGCCATCAAGACGTGCGAAGTGGATTTCAAAAAGAGTCTCTGAGGCTGATCGAGGCCAAAAGCGAACCAGGAGGTGCAGACATATGAAAATTCGAGTTCTCGTGGTTGATGACGAGCAGCAGTTCGTCGAGCAGCTGACTGAAAGGCTGCAGTTGCGAGATTACGATGTCACAGCCTGCTTCAGCGGTGAAGAGGCTTTGGAGACCATCAGGAAGTTCAACTTCGACGTGGTCATTCTGGATGTGGCCATGCCAGGGATGGACGGCATAGAAACCCTGGGCGAACTGAAGAAGATCAAGCCGCTGACCGAAGTGATCATGCTCACCGGGCACGCCACTGTGGAGTCGGCCATTGAAGGGATGAAACTCGGGGCTTTTGACTATCTGCTCAAGCCCACCAAGACTGACGATCTGGTCATGAAAGTGGACAGCGCCTATGCCCGAAAGGACACGCAGGAGGAGCGGATTCGCCAGGCCAGGGCCAACGAGCTCTTCACCTCCCCCCTTTCCGCTTTCAAAAAGAAGAGCTGAGGAGGAGACCTTGAACACTGACCATGCGCCCTCAATTTCCCCTTCAAATGATCAGTCTGGATAACTATTTGTGAAAAATTTCTCAATTCGCGAGCGCAACGACGGAGGACGTCAACAATGAGTCATGATATCGGACACGAGGCGGAAAGCGGCGGAATCCTCGCCAATAAGACCCTCTGGCTTGGTGTGGGGGTGGCCGTCTTTATCCTCATTGGGTTTATCCTGCCAACACCCCAGAGCCTGGTGGACATTGTCCGGGACAACGGTTTTGCCCAAAAGATGATCGACTGGGGCATCGCCCACGACGTGAACGAGGCAGCGGACAAGACCATGATGGTCCTGGGGATCATTCCCATGGCCATCATCTTCTTTGCCACCGAGGCCATCCCCATCGGCCTGACAGGCGTTCTCATGCCCGTGCTGGCCTACTTCCTGGAGCTTCTCCCCAAACAGAACATTGGCAAGACCTTTGCCGGGGACGCCCCCCTCTTCCTGCTGGGAGTTCTGGCCATGGGCGTGGTCGTGGTTGACGTCGGCCTGCACAAGCGGCTGGCCACCTGGATTCTGGGCTGGACCAGGGGGTTCATGGTCCCGGTCTTTGTCCTGTGCATCAGCATGGCCATCATCGGGTCCTTTATCTCGGCCCACGCCATGTGCGCCTTCATGACCCCGGTGATGATGGCGGTCTACTTCGGGTCTGTAGCGGCTCAGAGCCCTTCAGGCCAGGTCAGACACGATCCGGCCCTGGCCAAGTTCCTGCTCTTTTCCCTGTGCTTTGCCCTGAATGTGGGAGGCGTGGGCTCGCCGGCGGCCGGGGGGAGAAACGTGATCATGATGGGCTTCTGGGAAGGCTATGATGTGCCCATGGATTTCTTCACCTGGATGAAATACGGCTTCCCCATGGTTCCGATCCTGGGTGTGATCGTGGCTGTCTACATGATCTTCTTCTTCTCCAGAAAGATTCGGGTCAAGAACCTCACGCCAGGTCTCAAGGCCATCAAGGAGGAGACCGCCAAGATGGGACGGATGAAGTATGTGGAGTACGTGACCATGTCCATGCTCATCATCATCCTCCTGTTGTGGATTTTTGGGGGCGAGGAGCTCGGCCTGGGCGGTCCGGCCCTGCTGGCCCTGCTCATCCCGGTCGTTTTCAAGGTCACCGACTGGAGGAAGATCCTGAACGGCATTTCCTGGGACGCCTGGTTCATGTACTGCGGGGCCCTGACCCTGGGCGCCCTGCTGAAAGAGAGTGGAGCCGCCTTGTGGCTGGCTCAGTCTGTGCTGAAAGGGCTCAACGGTGTGGGCATACATGAGGGTTTTGGCTTGTGGGCAGGGCTTTCGGCCTTCTCCGGTCTGATGACCAACTTCATGTCCGATGCCGGGACCACGGCCCTGCTCGGCCCCATTGTCATCCCCATGGGCATCATGTCCGGCAATATGGCCGAACCCTGGGCTTCGGGCCTGGCTGTGGCCTTTGCCACCTCATTCGCCCACTTTCTCATCGTGGGCACCCCGAACAACGCCATCGTCTACGGGCTGGGCGCCTATCCGGACACTGGCGAGAGGGCCATCAAACCCCTGGACTTCGTCAAGTACGGCTTCATTCTCTGGGCCCTCTCCCTGATCGTGGTCTGGGTCATCGGCTTTCTCGGAGTCTTTCATCTCGTTGGTTTTCCTGAAGGCATTCTGGAAACCTCCAGGCAGGTGCTGGAGAGCGGAGTTGTGCGTTAGCAGCGTTCTTGAACAAAAAGGCATCAAAGGCCAGAAGCAGGCAGATGAGAGAGCTTTA
>CAZNIP010000179.1:0-4603 GCA_964573115.1 uncultured Desulfohalobiaceae bacterium
GGGGATCGCTGCCAATATCCGGCCCGGACTCCTTGCACTTTGGCGGAGACACCTCATGCCTCGAGGTACGAGGGGAGGACGGCACGCTGATCATTGTTGACGCCGGTTCAGGGGTTCGACGACTCGGTCAACACCTTGCATCCGAGAGGCTGACCGACATCCACTGGCTTTTCACTCACACCCATCTTGATCACATCATTGGTTTCCCCTTTTTTGCGCCCCTCTATAACCCACGATCGACGATCACGATCTACGACCACCATCACCCCCAAGCCCATGTGCTGGGACTGCTCGAAAAAGCAATCTGTCCGCCGTATTTTCCCATCCACATCCGAGACTGCAAGGCCAAGATCAGCTCGTGTCAACCCCACGACAACCCGCTCACCATCGGCTCCATCACGGTCGATTCAATTCCCTTGAGCCATACCGACCCGGGGTTGGGATTCAGATTCAGCTCCAGAGACAGGTCTTGCGTCTTTCTCACGGACAACGAACTGGGTTACTGCCATGATCAGGGCAGATCCTATGAGGAGTATGTCGGTTTTTGCAAAGGTGCAGACCTGCTGATTCACGATGCCGAGCATACTCAGGCAGAATACGCACAATACAGAGGTTTGGGCCATTCCACAGTTGATCACGCCCTCCAACTGGCCCTTGATGCCGGATCCAGACGGCTCGGGTTGTTCCACCACAACTGCGACAGGAACGACCAGGACATTCTGGGCCTCGAAGAGTCTTGCCGCAGTTGTGTTCGAGAACACAACGCAAACCTTGAATGCTTTGCCGTCAGCCAATATTTCTCCATCGAGCTGTGATGGCCTCTGAACCGAATGGATAGGGGACCTGCTGCTATGGTCCAGGACATTGTCCACGTCATGTTCTCCTCCATGACCGCCGACAGGATCGCGGACACACGTCAGGCCGTGGGTGGCGACGGCCTGGTCTCCAAGCCGGACATCGGCAGGATCTTGGAAGCCGCCCCAGGAAAATGGCAGGGTACGGACTGACCCCTGTGCTCTCTGCTTTCGTGCTCCCATTTCCGCTCTCCCTCTGAAACTGACCAAAATCTCCTGCCCTTCCCATCTTTATGCAGAAATCTTCCATAAAAGTGCACCTATATTGCATTTTAGAATGAAAAAATTTTGCACACACGCAGCCCATCAGCGCACTCTGCTCAAAAAAGACATGGCAATCGAGGCAGTTGCAATGGTACTGTCGAGCTCTCGCGTGAGGTCTTCCATTTGCAGGGGTTGAGTATGAGCCTCAGTTCCAATCAAGGCTTCGGCTCGGCTAGGGGCGTGTGATCGCCCTCAAGGCTCAATCGGCACGTCCTTCCTCGAGCTGTCGACAAGAGGAACCAGGACTTCGCCTCTCAACCCCTTTCCGCAACCTTCACCTCCAGGAGGTTGACATGTCCGCCCCCAGAACCATCACTTCTCTCTGGCTGGGCCTGCTTCTGGTTGTCCTCTCGGCTCAAAACGGCTTCGCCTCAAAGGAACATCCCTATATCAGGCCGATACCGGGGTTCACCCTCTACGACAGCGAGTTCAAGAACTTCGCCTCCTTTACCTTCAAGATCGCAGAGCAGGACGGGACCGTGACCAAAAAAGAGGTTCAGGGCAAAACCTGGGAGCTCATCTACGAATACACCAAAGGCGACTATGACTTTTCCCGGCTGGAGATCATCGAGAACTACCGCCGGGAGGCCCTGGCTCAAGGGGGCAGCGTGCTCAGCATGGACGAGGTTCTGCTCGACTTCAGGGTCCCCCTGCCTGAAGGGGGCTCGGCCTGGGCCCACCTCTACACGGCGAGCAACTACTACGAGCTGACCATTGTCAACCAGGAGGGGTTCAAAAAGCAGCTGACCTTCAGCGCCAGGGAAATGAAGGACAAGCTGGATACTCAGGGCCGGGTGGCCATCTACGGCATCCACTTCGATTTTGACAAGGCCGACCTCAAACCGGGTTCGGAAAAGGTGCTCCTGGAAATGGTCAAGCTCATGAAGGACAACCCCGGATTGAAGGTGGAGGTCCAGGGCCACACCGACAATGTGGGCCAGCGGGCGTACAACCGGCAGCTCTCCGAGCGGAGGGCCATGACTGTCAGGAGCTTTCTGTCCCTCTACGGCATCGATTCAGAACGGATGACCGTGCGGGGCTTCGGGGCCGAACGTCCTGTAGCCGACAACAGGACCGAGGAGGGTCGGGCTCTGAACCGGAGAGTGGAGCTGAAGAAGTTCTGATGCGGACGATGAAGCGCCCTGGTGGAGACACGTCGAGCTGAAGGCCCTCCGTCCACGGGACACGGCTGCAGGCCTCTCTGCCCAAGACCCTGCTCCGCTATATCGGAGTCAGCCCTGCCTCTGGCCTGAGCTGACAGGTTCAAGGTTCAGGGTTCAAGGTTGAGGACAGGAAAGATCCCCGACGTGTCCAGCAGGATCTCGACTCGGCCAGTTTGATCAGCCAAGAAACTTGACTCCGGAATCAAGTTTCATACGAGCCTTGAAGCCCCTCACGCCAGAGGAAAATCCGGGGGTGCTGCCCATGCCTATCATGTCCATCCCGACATCGGATCCGTGCTTTATCGTCAGTCGGACCAAGACATGGACGCGGGCTGTGCTGACGGGTTTGGCCCTCTTCCTGTTCGCTTGGCCTGCATCCTCTTCAGCCGATATGGGGGGCATCTTTCTCGGCAGGGACGTCACCGTGCACGAACCCGGCCAGAAAGCGATCATCGCCCACGACGGGACCGAAGAGGTCCTGATCCTGGGAACCGATTTGAAATCCAGCGGCCAGACCAAGGTTCTGCGCTTCATTCCCCTGCCGGCCGAACCCAGGGTGACCCTGGCCGGGAAAGAGACCTTTGCCCGCCTTCAGAACATTCTGGACAGGCATGGGCTCCGATATCGGCAACGGAGAAGGATCGGGGGCCTGGCCCGGCCGGAAGCCCCGGGCGGCCCTGTGGAGCTGCGTTTCCACAAGCGCCTGGGCGCGCATGACGTCTCGGTGGTCCGGGTGAACCGGGTGGAGCATTTCGCCAGCTGGGTCAGCGGATACTTCAAGGGATTGGGGTTTGAAACCCCGCCCCTGCGCAGTCAGGAAGTGGCTGTCGTCCGGGACTACGTTCAAAGAGGAATCCGCTTTTTCGTCTTCGATCTCGTCCAGCTGAACGGGGAGACCGTCTCCGTGGATCCCCTGGTGTACCGTTTCCCCTCCCGCCGCCTCTACTACCCCCTCAAGGCGACCAATCTCTTCGGGGGCAGGGGGAGGATCGAGCTCTATGTCTTCAGCGACCGGGGAGCCTGCTACCCTTTCCTCGAGCATATGGTCCAGGAGGGTGGGCAATCCCCCTCCATCTGGTGGACGGCCACCTCAACGGTGGCTGAGGTCACGGGCAAGGAGATGGCCACGGTCGACCCGGCCCTGAGGGACCTGCTCGGAGCCAATGCCAAGCTGCAGGCTTTCATGCGCGAGGGCCTGCTGCAGTTCGACCAGGACATCATGATCAGCATCCCTCTGCCCGGCCCAAGGGTTCCAGCCATTTTGCCATTTCCCCTCAGAGGGCCGAAAGCACCGCTCCAGCCCGAGTGATCCGGGACCAGCCCCACCCTCCCGCATGAAATTAAGGGAGAAAGAACCCCTCACTCAGTTCTCTTGAATCGTCAGGTCTGTTTTCAAGCCTGTACAATTCGAGCTTGATGTCCCGAGAAACCATCTGAGAACCGAGCCAGGGTCTGAAACTGACTCCACAGTCCTCATCGTGCCGGCTTTGACTGAGACTGACCCGGTGATTATGAGGATTACTGAAATGTGTCCTGAAATCATCAAAACCTGATATCGCGACTCTGCCAGAGGCAAAGCCGAGGAGATGCAGCCATGAACATTCCCGAGGACATGAAGGTGCTGATGAGTCGGACGCCGCTGGTCCGGCAGACTCCTGACCTGCCCCCGAATTCGAAAGTCACGCCCTCCAGAGCAGACAACCTCGACACCCGGAGGCCATGATGTGGCAGTCAGCGGTCATCGCCCTCATCGTGCTCCTGGCCCTGGGCTTTGTCTGCAGGACCTTCTGGAGGTCGTGGCAGAATGCCCGCCAGGGTCGGCCAGAATGCCCGGGGTGCTCCCAGGGGTGCTCCAAACTGGACACTCTGGAGCCGCAAGCTCCGGGGAACGAGTGTCAACCGGACTGCACCAGTTGCGAGCTCAATGCGCCCCAGGGCAAAGACCGGGACAGCCCGTGACTTTTCCGGGCTCAACCCTCGCTTCTGAATCGACTTCAAGCGATTGTCTTCCATGATCAACCTGGCCGGGTCGAGGACGCCTTGGTCACCATCTTGGGTTCGTCTCATCCCTCGACCATCTCCCATCAGCCATCGACCTGTCAGCCAGGCCAACGGCATGGGTTTGGCACACACTGAAGACAGTGGGTACGGCTGGAAGAGAATACAAGATTGATCTCTTTTCTGTGTGCTTCTGCTTCTAGCCGGTCCCCCACTGTCCTGCGTGTGGGTAAGGACCAGGCCAACGGCCGGGCTGACAGCTGACCACCGCCCCGCGCCTGACCACCCCGGCGCAGGGGTTGTGCCCCAGGGCATAGGCCAGCT
>CAZNIP010000180.1:0-4560 GCA_964573115.1 uncultured Desulfohalobiaceae bacterium
CGCATTGCGGGAACTTGCATTTTCACAGGAGTCGGGCAGAATCTATTTTGGACGGTCTCAACTGGCCGGACACAAACAAACGGAGGGGATATGACCCAAGATCGCCAACTGGCCGAAGAACTGATTGCCGAGGCAGAGAAAAAATACGGTTTTCGAGCAGGGATTGCCGCTATCGATGAAGTCTTGGACGGCCCCTCCTACAAGGCTGAAGCTGTGGGGAGTTGGAAAACCAACCATTCGGAAACCCCAACCCCGTGGCTGCCAGACGCCCGCTCTCTTCTGGTGCTGGTCATGCATCATCCAGAAGATGACCCACGGCTGGACTGGTTTGATCGCGGCAATACCGCGGGAAATCGCCACATGACCAAAGTATCCGAGGAATTAGCAGCCTGGCTCTTGGAGACTCATGGTGTTCGGGCGCAGCCGCTGCCCTACCACGTGGAAAAGGGCGGGGTGTATCTGAAAGATGCCGCCGTGTACGCAGGACTGGGCGTCGTGGGGAAAAACAACCTGCTTCTGGACCGAAAATGGGGACCCAGAGTCCGGCTTCGGGCGGTCTTGATCGAAGGGAGTCTCCCATCCGGCCGTCCGCTGGAGGATTTCCAGCCCTGCCATGGCTGTGACATGCCTTGCCGAGAAGCCTGCCCTGAAGATGCCTTTGCCCAGGGGCAATATGACCGTCCTACCTGTATCCAACGCCTCAATTCCGATCGTGCCAATCCTATTGAGAGCGGCCAAAAAGACGCTGACGGCTCTCCGATCCTTGTCACCGACTGGTGCCGGAGGTGCGAATTCGCCTGTCCCGTGGGAGAATGAGCGCCGGATGGTTGATTTACAGCTCAAGCATACAGATGTCTCTTCAGGGTCCGCATCAGCTCATCATAATCCACTGGCTTCGCGATGTAGTCATTCATGCCGCAGGCCAAGAATTTCTCTCTGTCGCCGGACATGGCGTATGCGGTCAGGGCGATGATCGGGGTGTCCTTGATCTCTTCCTCCATGGCCCGAATTCTCTTTGTCGCTTCAACCCCATCCAGAACAGGCATCTGGATATCCATGAGGATGCAGTCGTAATCCTCTCTGGGGAGCGCTTCCAGGACTTCCCTGCCGTCCTTGACGCAGTGCACCCGGTGCCCTTGTTTGCAGAGCATCAGCTCCAAAGCCTTCAGGCTGGTTTCGTCGTCGTCGGCGATCAGAATTGTCCCGACAGGGGGACTGACCCGCCCGGATGCGTGGATGGCTGTGCCGTCCCGTTCCCCGCAGCCTGTGGGCAGCCTGAAGGGCAGGCGAAAGTAGACAGTCGTGCCTTGCCCTTCAGTGCTTTCGATGCAGGCGTTTCCTCCCATCAGGTCCACGAGTCGTTTGACAATGGTCAGGCCCAGGCCTGTGCCGCTGTAGGTGCGGGTGATCGAGCCGTCGGCCTGGGTGAAGGGCTTGATGACCTCCTTCAGCTTGTCGTCCTCAATCCCGATCCCGGTGTCGGCGACAGCAATGAGGAGAGTGACCTTGTCGGAATCCAAAGCGCAGTGGGACAGCCTGGGATGACCCTGCGGGGTCTTCATCTGCAGTGGCCAGACGTCAACGCGAATAACTCCCCGAGTGGTGAACTTGGCTGAATTGCCGACCAGGTTGAACAGGATCTGCCGCAGTCTGGCCTGGTCGCCGCAAAGGAAGAGAGGGACAGCAGGATCAACTGCTGTGGTCAGTGTGTTGCCCCTCTGTTCGGCCTGGGGACGGATGGTCTCGCAGACCGTTGTCAAAACCTTCTCAAGCTCGAAGTCGGTCTGGTCCATGACCAGCTTCCCCGCCTCGATCTTGGAGAGGTCGAGGACGTCGTTGATCACCGTCATCAGGCTGTTGGAAGACATCGTTGCGATGGTCACGTACTCCTTCTGCTCATTGTCCAGGGGCGTGTCGGCCAGAATCTGAAGCATGCCCATGATCCCGTTCAATGGGGTCCTGATTTCATGGCTCATGTTGGCCAAAAACTCGGATTTGGCCCTGCTGGCGTCTTCAGCCTGCTTCATGGCGGCGATCAGTTGCGACTCGAATCGTTTGCGTTCGGTGATGTCCAGAATGATGGCCGAAAACATGGATTCCTGTCCCTGCTGCAGGAACTGGAGATGGACCTCAACGTCGTAGAGTGACCGGTCCTTGCGCTGGTGAACGGTTTCAAAAACGATTTTATTGGTTTCGCCGCAGCCCAGAGGGGCGATCATCTGTTCAAAAGAATCGAGGGTGAATTCAGGTTTGATATCCACGGGAGTCAGCTGCCTGAACTCCTGGAGAGAGTAGCCGAGATTCTCTTGAGCGGCTTTGTTCACATTGGTGAAGGTGTAGGTTCGGGCATCGAAGAGATAGATTTCATTCAGGGATTCCTCGAAAATTCTGCCCAGGCGAGCAATGTGCTCTTCGGCCTCAAGTCGTTCGGTGACGTCCTCCACGATCCCCTCGAAATAGAGAATCCGGCCGTCATCGTTGCGAATTGTTTGCAGGGAGAGGTTGGCGCTGAACTCCCTGCCGTCCCTGCGACGATAACGGTTCAGGTGCTGGGTGATGCCAGTGGAATGGAACTGGTGACTGACGATTTCACGCCTGTTTTCCGGTTGGACATAGATCTGATCGGCAATGTTGTGGACCTCCTGCAGGACGGCCTCAGGGCTGTCGTATCCCAACATGGTTGCCAGGGCCTGATTGACTTCGATAAATCGGCCCTCGGGAGTGGAGCGGAAGATGCCGAGGGGCGCGTTTTCAAAAATCGTCCGGTACCTCTTTTCGTTCTCCCTGAGGGCTTCTTCGGTCAGCTTCTGTTGCGTGACGTCGGTGTGCGTCCCGACCAGGCGGGTCGCCCGGCCCGAATCGTCCCTGGCCATGGCCTCGCCTTTCCCCTCTATCCACACCCAGTGACCCTTTTTGGCCTGCATTCGAAAAGAAACCTCGAAGCGCTCCACCCGGTTTTCAATGCAGTCCATGTTGGTCTGGAGCACACGGTCCTTGTCCTCGGGATGGACCAGATCCTTCCAGAATGCAGCGTCATGCGTGACTTCCTCTTCTGAGTACCCCAGAATATGTGCATAGGCCGGGCTGAAGTAGACCCTGTCGGTGGTGATGTCCCAGTCCCAAATGCCGTCCCGGCTGGCCTGCATGGCCAGCCGGTGTCGTTCCTCGCTTTCCTCCAGGGCCTGTTCCACCTTCCGGCGACCCGTCACGTCCCGCAGGATCTCAACCAGGTAGGAGACATTCCCTGACTGGTCGACGACCGGGACTGAACAGCACTTGATGTGCTTGTCCAGCTCAGGGAAGTATTTCTCCTTCTCGACGATATCTGCTGCGGCAATCGCCTCTTGGGAGGCGCACTCATCGCACGGCTTGTCCCTGCCGATCAGGTGGTAGCATTTCCTGCCATTGATCTGGTCCGGCCCCTTGCCCAGGAAGTCGTACCCGGCCTGATTGAAGCGATGCACTGTCCGATCAGGGAATTGGATGCCGATGATGTCCGGGATGCTGTCCAAAACGGTTTCCAGATGGCTGGCCTTGTCCTGCAGAGCGGTGTTCTCGGCCTCCAGCTTCAGGTTCTCGACTTCCAGCTCCTGGATACGCATCTTCAGATCGTCTTTTGATTTTTCGCGAGAACTCATGATTGATGTACTCTTGATTTCAAAAAATAGACACGTCCCGGTAAGCGGAGAGTGCCTCTTCATGACATTCCGGCAGCCCGGCGATCTTCAATTCAAGATCGGCAGCTTTCCGTCCCATGGACTCCCATGGTTCGACTTTGTCAACAATGTCGTATTGGTAGCAGAGAATGTATAGAATTTCATTACGATCCTTGGAAATTTATCCATACCTTTTTGGTGGGAAAAGAGCAGGAAGGGGATTTTGATTTTTCAAAGGAATCAAATCAAGAGTGAAGACCCTGTGCCAGAACTGGCAGACGGCTCGACATATCAGCTGGATTGGGCATCAGTGTGCTGAGTTGCCAGTTCAATGACCTGCATGCTCTTCCACTTCCCCTGCCTGTATCTGAGCATGACCGCACATTCCCAGGCAGAGGTGTCCCCGGGCTGGAAGAGTCCCAGCAGAGGTTCAGGAAGGCAGAGGAAGGTCACGGCACAGAGACTCATGCAGACCAGGGTGATGTGCAGGGCGCTCGTGGTGGCGTATTCCCCCTCGATCGGCCTGCCCCGTCCGACAGCCTGACCCGCAAGGGTGTGGAGGCGATGTGCAGGCCGACCATGGGCAAAAACGAGACGTTTTCAGTTGATCAGGCAATAGTCAAGGGGGATGTCTACAACGGCCCTGGACAGATGCACCAGCATGACCACCCTCTTCAACCCCTGGCCGATGGAGAAGCAGGCCAGCATCGAGCTGATGACCACCAGCCCGGGGCCCCCAGGGTGAGGATGTTGAAATAGACGATCTCCAGCTTGCGGATGTGGGGCGGGTGTCCGATTTGAAGAGATTTTGTGTCAAAAATCTATCTCAAGGTCATATGAAGAGTGTTTTCAAGCGACATATCCATACAACCAGGCGGAGCCGTTGACCCAGAACAGGAACGAG
>CAZNIP010000181.1:0-4545 GCA_964573115.1 uncultured Desulfohalobiaceae bacterium
GGCCCACACGCTCAAATTCTGCGATTTGACCCAGGCAGACCTGCCCAGGCTCGAGACCTCGCTGGCCAAGAAGGGGATCCCCTTGCTGCACCTGGAACAGGACAGTTTGACCGAGGACAGGGGACAGATGGCGACACGGGTCCAAGCTTTCATCGAAACACTCTGACCCCTCGTATGAACCTAGGTTCTGGAGTCAAGTTCCTTGGCTGATCAACCTGGCCGAGTCGAGATCCTGCAGGTCCCGTCGGGCATCTTTCCTCTCCTCAACCTTGAACCCTGAACCTTGAACCTTTCAGCCCAGGCCAGAGGCCGGGCTGAATCGGAACTCGAAAGCTGAAGGTCAGATGTTGTCGCTCATCCATCGTTTCAGAAAGGCCATATACTCTGATTCGGGAAGCAACGGCCCTTCCAAGTCTTCATGGCCGAGTGGATGCGCCCTGTCGTCATGATCCTGATTCTTCAGATCCGTCTGAACAGGCTCTCTTTTCGAGACGCCGCCTCGACCGTCAAGATGAGCCGGCTGGGCGGCATTGAGGAATCTCCGGACATCCTGGACATGTCCCGCGTAAAAAATCCGCTCACGTCGATCCGCAAGCAGGCAGTGCCAGGCTCTCTGCTGCGATGACCCCAGTTCGAACGGAAACAGGGTCCTCTGGACAAACCGGGAGGTCATGAGCAGAGCATAGTGCTTCCAATGTCCGATCCCTGTGGCTGTGCCGTCCTCAAAGGCAAGCTCGTCGCGATCCTCCATCCAGTGAAAAGCCACGAAGCGCTTTGCAGGACCGTATCCGCTCATGCGGACAAACCCGGGTGGCACCGGGAAGGGCAGCCTGATCAGGTGGAACTCTTTTGGTTCAGCACTCATGGGAGACATCCTGGGAAAGAGGTCATCACGGGCGGCCCGAGCGCCTTCTGGAAGTGCCCTGTTGATCCAAAGCCTGGTTTGGGCCACACTGTGATCGTCGAGCACCTTGATGCCCTTGTCAACGTCAGCGGTGACCCTGAATGAACGTCCCCACGCGTCGAATTCTGGCCAAATGGCTCATCAGGTCCTATCTTCTGCGCTCGCCTGTCTGGTGGAACTCCAAAAGGCCTGTCGAGGACAGGATCCGCTACCAGACAGCCTGCCTGCTCAGCAGGACCTATCAACGGTCCAGCCTCTCTGTGCTCTCGGGCTTTCTGGTTCCGGCAGAGCTCCTGCATCTCTATGGTGCAGCCCCGATGTTCACTGAATATCTGGCTCCGATCCTGACGGCCACCCAAAAATCGGCAGCCTGCCTCGAAGCCACGGAATCCGAGGGGTTTTCAAGGGACAGCTGCTCCTTTCACCGGGCCACCCTGGGGGCTGCCCTGACCGGCTTCCTGCCCGACTACTCCCTGGTTGTCGGCACGTCCCACCTCTGCGACGGTCAGAACAAGACCCTGGAAGAGCTGGCCCATCGCACGAACAGCCCCTACCTCCTCCTGGACGTGCCCCAGGAGCCTTCGGACCAGGCCGTGACCTACCTGGCTGCCCAGCTTCGGGAGCTTGAGGACCTGCTCATCGAGTTGAGCGGAGCCCGGCGGGCCGGGCCTGAGGACTGGGAGCACGTCTTTGCCATGAGCAACGAGACTTCGGAGCTCATGGCCCGGGTCAATGAGCTGCGAAGCCACCCCGGATGCCCCCTGTCCGGACAGGAGGCCTTCACCCTGAACCTGTGCGCCCTGTTGATGATGGGCAGCCGCTTCTTGCGAGACTGCTACCTGGATTTCGTTGCCCAGCTGGAGTCCTGCGAGACGGGTCGGCTGCCTTCAGCCGAACAGCCCAGGCTGCTGTGGCTCTTGGCCTTCCCTTACGTCCCGGGAAACGAGATCCTGGACATGGGGACGAGGTGGAACATGACCATTGTGGCCGACGAACTGAGCCAGGTCTCCTGGCCGACAATCGACCCTGGAGATCCCCACCGCAGCCTGGCCCGCAAGATGCTCAGCCACCCCTTTCTGGGACCGGTGACCAATCGCGTGCATCACATCAGGCGGCTGGTCGATGAGGCCGGCATCGACGGAGCCATCCACTTTTCTCACTGGGGATGCCGTCAGGGCTGTGGAGGGGTCAAGCCCATTCAGGACGCGCTCCAGGACATGGCTGTCCCCTTGCTGGAACTCCACGGAGACTGCATCGACGGCCGCCAGGCAGGCCAGGGTCAGCTGCGGACCAGGCTCCAGGGCTTTGCCGAGATCCTCATCTCCAGAAAACAGACGGCCGCAACCGGCCGAATCAAGCATGGGGACCTGTTCCTTGGGGTGGATATCGGCTCGCTCTCGGCCAAGGCCGTGCTCATCGACAAACAGGGCCAGATCCTCGACCAGCAGGTCTTCCTCACCGGGGCCAGCAGCCGGAAGACCGCAGCCAGACTGGAGTCCGTCATACAGGAACGCGGGTGGCACCAGAGGATCAAGGCCTGTGTGGCCACAGGGTACGGTCGAGCCGCCGTGCCCTTTGCCGGGGCCGAAGTCACTGAAATCAGCTGCCACGCCAGAGGCATGGCCCACCTCGTTCCCGGGGTGCGGACGATCATCGATATCGGGGGACAGGACACCAAGGTCATTGGCCTCAACGGCCAGGGCGGGGTGCGGACCTTTCACATGAACGACAAGTGCGCTGCAGGAACCGGCCGGTTTCTGGAAATGATGGCCCGAACCCTGGAGATCGATCTTGAAGACCTCGGTCCCTTGGCCGTGGCTTCAAAGCACGGGGCGACCATCTCCTCCCTGTGCACGGTCTTTGCCGAGAGCGAGGTCGTCTCCCTCATTGCCGAGGACACCCCTGTGGAGGTCATCTGCAAAGGGGTCTGCCGGAGCATCGCCAAACGGACCGTGTCCATGCTCAACCGGGTGGGCCAGGAACCGAAAGTCGCTATGAGCGGCGGAGTGGCCTTTAACAAGGGCGTGGTCCGGGAGTTGGAGGCCCTGATCGGCTCCAGGCTGTTCATCCCCGACGATCCGCAGATCATGGGCGCCCTGGGTGCGGCCCTGTTCGCAAGGGATTCGTTTTCAGCCCGGCCAGAGGCATGAGCATGGCACACACTGAACACAGTGGGTATTGCAGAGAAGAGTTTTTAGCCACCCGTTCGCGGACTCACTCGACGCACACAGACGCAGACGGACACTTTTTTCTTCCGCCTGGCCGACTCTGGCCAGGCGGAAATAAGCCGCCGCTTAAGCGGCAAGGAAAGGCTCTGCCAGTGGCTCCGGACATTGTCTCAATCTAGAGGATCTTTCTCAACGCCCGGAAGGGCGGGGAGCCCTTTCGGGCGGCCAGAGCCTGCCCCGTTGCCTCAAACGGGGTCGGCCGACCGAAAAGTGTTGTCTCTTCGTCTGTGTGGGTAAAGACCAGGCCAGAGGCCGGGCTGAAGGTCGAGGGTTGAGGATGGATGGTTGAGGGAAGAAAAGATCCCTGACGCGGGGACGTGAAAGCCAGGATTCTTTGGCATCTCAAAAAGTTGCCAGGCCCTCGATTCGCGCTGCCTGGTTGAGTCGTTGATCAAAACAGGCAAAAAAGAAATGGTGAGACAACCTATCATGGACGAGGAGAGCTGATGCGAGATGAACTGTATCGAACCCCCGAAGAAAGTAGGCATGCACAAGTCTGTCGATGAGAGCATTGAGATGGTCAGCAACGTCTACACGGATAAAAGACGTCCAATCCGTTTGAAAGAGTCCAACAATGTCTTGGACAACCTCATCGTCCAGATTTTCGTCCTTTTGCTTTCTATAAATGGTTGACATGGTTTCCGCATAGGCTACCGAAGAAGTCACTATGACCTCTGATTCATTCCATTTGTCAATAACTTGCTGAGAAAAAGATTCCGCAAAATACCTTTTAACTAAGGCACTTGTATCCAGATAAAGGATCATCTCCGATCCTCAGCAATCATTTCGGACGCCAGTTTTCCGGAGGTTTGTATCCGAGGTTGAGGATCTCTCACCATGTTTCGGCTTGGCATGACAAGAAAACCTTGCTGGATCAAAGGATGAAGGGCCCTGCGAAGATCATTCTCTCCTTGATTTTCTTTGATGATTCTGGCAATGGGCTTTCCCCTCTCA
Organism: uncultured Desulfohalobiaceae bacterium; assembly: GCA_964573115.1. Classification (GTDB taxonomy): domain Bacteria; phylum Desulfobacterota; class Desulfovibrionia; order Desulfovibrionales; family Desulfothermaceae; genus CAYOID01. The sequence continues at coordinate 4,087 of CAZNIP010000181.1, forward strand.
GTGATCAGGACCTCATCACCAGATTTGACCTGGGCCAAAAATCGACTCAGATTGTTTTTTATTTCTTTGATCCCTGCTCTTGTTGTCATGGCTCCCCCTGAAGTGGCCCTTTTTTGTAAAAAGTAGCTACTTGTGGCATGAATGTCAATCCGAGCGATCACCTTTGAATCGAAAAGCATTGACGCATCCAATTCCTTTCTCTTGGCCGGAGCACATATCGGACTTTGGGGACGCAGTCATCGCTACTGTGGGCATGAACGCAAAAAACTCCGTCATTGTGACTTTCGATCGGAAATTCACACAGCAGCTCGAAGCTCTGGGCCTCAAACACCACCAGTTTCCGTCCTGATCAGCTCTTCAATTTTGCGGCCACCTCAGCCACGTGCCGGCCCTGAAACCGGGCGATGGCCCGCTCGTTGTCCGAAGGCCAGCGGCTGCCGTCCGAACCGGCGATGGTCG
>CAZNIP010000182.1:0-4439 GCA_964573115.1 uncultured Desulfohalobiaceae bacterium
AACCTGGAGTTGACATGGGGTGTTTCCGAAGTGGAATTTCCCCCCTTTGACTTCGGTCACCCCATGTTTCTCACTGGGACATTGAGTCTTTGAGATGGATACGGGTTTTCCTTTTACCAAATTCTTTGCTTCATGATCTTCGTAAGTTCCCGGAGCTGACGTGATAGCCTGAAATGCAGTGTTTTCCCGATGGACAGGACTCTTCTGTCTCCTGAATCTCTCCTCGCTCCTTTTCATTTTTCCCATAAGAGCACGCATGCAGTGTTACGTATTTACAAAAAGTATGTTGATCGTTGCATGAAAAATTGCTACAGCCCCGGTCACGGAGGCCGGAATGAAAAAAGTGATCTTGGCGGCAGCCGTCATGGCAGGGCTGATGTTCATGCTCGCCCCGCCCGCGGCCAGCAAGGTGGTGACCAGAGACAGCAACAGCGACGGCCGGATCGACAGGCGGGCCCATTTTCAGTCAGGCAGTCTGGTCCTGTTGGAAGTGGACGGCGACAGCGACGGCGTCTTCGATCGCCGGCAGCACTACGAACAGGGGGAGCTGTCCACGGTTGAGCGGGACACCGACCAGGACGGTTTTTGGGAGACCGAAGACACCTACCGCCAGGGCCGACGGACCAAGCAGACGGTCCGCACCTCGAACGGTTCCCTGAAGCAGGTCAGCATCTTCGATGATCAGGGACGGCTCCTGGAAGTCCGCAGGGACCGGACCGGGGATGAGATTCTGGACACGGTCTATGCCTATCGCCAGGGGGAGCTGCACAGCGCCACCACGGACGGGGACGCCAACGGAGCCTGGGAGAGCCTGCAGCTCTTTGTCAACGGGACCCTGAAAGAGCACAAGTCGGATGAGGACCAGGACGGTCAGGTGGAACGGATCGTTCGCTACTCGGACAGGGGAGATCCTTTGAAGAGCGAGCACGACCTGGATGAGGACGGGGTCCGGGAGACCTTCCGCACCTACAGCCAGGGGAGTGTGAGCCGCCAGAAGACCCTGAACCCCAAGACCCGGTCCGTCAAGAAATTGGTCCTGTTCGCAGAGGGCCAGCCCAGGGAGCAGCGCAGGGACACCACGGATGACGGGAGCTTCGATTCCTTCACCTGGTTCGAGAAAGGCCGTCCGGCGAAGCAGGAGCGGGACACCAACGGAGACGGCAACCGGGACAGCGTGAGCCTTTTCGATGCCAAAGGGAACGTCAGGGAGGTCAGGAAGGACTCCAACCACAATGGGCACATCGACCAGGTCCTGTTCATGTCCGGGGGCGAGGTGCAGCTGGAAAAGCTGGACGCAGATCATGACCGGTTCTTTGAGACCGAGATCACCTTTGCCCACGGCACCCGGAAAGAGATGGCCAAGGACCGGGACAAGGACGGTACCGCGGATCTGTTGGTGGAATACAATGACCAGGGGGAGTGGTCCAGGTTGTCCACTGACAAGGACGGCGACAACCGGATGGACACCTGGCAGACATACTCGAATCAAGAATTGACTCGGCTTGAGCAGGACGAGGACGGAAACGGCCAGGTGGACCTCAAGGTGTTCTATGAGCAGGGGGAAAAAGACCGCCTGCTTCGGGACCAGGACGGCGACGGCCGTTTCGAGACGGTCCAGCTCTACGGGGTCAAGGACTGGGATCTGGTCATCGAGCAGGACAAGGACGGCAGCGGTCATCCCGAGGCCAGGCTGTGCTACGCACAGGGTCTGCTCAGGCAGAAGGAGGTCTTTGACCGTCAGGGGCGGGTCCAGTTTGTCGAGTATTTTGACGATCAGGGACGATTGTGCCGGAGCAGGGAGAGAGAAGGTCAGGGTTTGTCCCTGACCTGGATCTACAACTCACAGGGTCGGGCTGTTGAAGCCAGGCGGGACAAGGATCTGGACGGCAAGCCCGAGGTGTTCTTCTTCTATCAGAATGGGACCCTTCGCACGGTGGAGGAGGACTCCAACAACGACGGCCGGGTGGATGTCTGGGAGACCTACGACCAGAGCGAGGCCCTGGTCAGCCGGAGCCGGGATCTTGATTCTGACGGACGCCCCGATCTGACCAAGAAGGCTGGTTCTGGAGACGGAAGCGAGGCCATCTCACAAGAATGAGATGTCAGCGCAGCATCCGGCTGCCCTGACATGAGGAGGGTTGATCATGTTCGAGTTTCTGGCCAAGGGAGGGGTGCTCATCTACCCGATACTGGCCTGTCTTGTGCTGGTGGCGGCCATTTTCTGCGAGCGGCTGATCCGGTTCGCCCTCATGCGCAGCCGGGGCAGCGGGCTGGCTGAAAAGGTGGCCGAGACCCTGAGGTCCGAAGGCGTCAATGAGGCCAGGGAAACGGCCGTTGCAAGCCGGTCGCCCATGGGACGGGTCCTGGCCAAGGCCCTGGACGTCAGGGGCCGGGACCGGGACATGCTGGAGACGGTCCTGAGCAGCGCCACTGAAGAGGAGGTCCGGGGACTGTCCTCGTACATGCAGCTCCTGGCCACCATCGGGAACATCGCCCCCCTGCTCGGGCTGCTGGGCACGGTGATCGGGATGATCAAGGCCTTCATGGTCATCCAGGAGATGGGAGGCAAGGTCAATGCCTCGGTGCTGGCCGGAGGCATCTGGGAGGCCATGCTGACCACGGCGGTGGGACTGTCCGTGGCCCTGCCGGCCATGCTGGCCCACGGCTACCTGGCCGCCCAGGTGGACCGGTATGAAGCCAGGCTGCAGCAGGGAGCGGTGACCTTCCTCAAATCCCTGAGCAGCCATTGAAAGGGGTTCTCCATGGCCATGCACTTCACCAAGAGACCCAGACCAAGGATTCAGGCACCGCTGACCTCCTTGATCGACATCGTGTTCATGCTGCTCATCTATTTTCTGCTGACCACGAACTTCATGGTGGATGAAGGGATCAAGGTCCAGCTGCCCAAGGCCGACGCCTCCTCACCCCAGGTCAACAAGGAACTCGTGGTCTTTGTGGACAGTCAGGGCCAGACCTGGGTGGGTCAGGACAAGGTCCCGGAAAGCGAGCTCTTCACTACGATCAAGACCTCTCTGGACCAGCGGCGGCGCAAGGCCGTGATCATCAAGGCCGATCGCAGCCTGGTCCTGAACAAGGCCGTCCGGGTCATGGACATTGTCAAGGCAGCCGGGGCGGAGAAGATGTCCCTGGCCACGGAAAAGCACGGAGAGCTGGTGCAGTGAGACCGTCTCAGGCCAACCCCCTGCTCTGGTGCCTGGTCCTGGCATTTTCCGGGATTGTGGGCGCTTTTGTGGTCTTGGGACCCAATCCGGGACCGCAGGTGCTCCAGGTCATCGAGATCGACATGGACAGCGGACCCAGCCGATACACCCGGAACATTCCCCGGCCCAGGCACAGGCTGGAGCAGCTCCAGCCCGTGGACGCCCAGCCGGTTCAGGCCGCGGCAACCCCGCCGGTCAAGCACACCGCCCAGCACACCGACCCGGATGTCGGTCCCGTGGAGTCGCTTTCCCGGGTGCGCAGTGTGGATGTGCCTTCGGCCGACACCTCCCTGGCCGGGGTGTCAACGAGCGCAGCAGCGGCTGCGGCCGGTTTCATGACCCGGAAGGATTTTCTTCAGCTGGTCAAGATGCGGATCGAGGCCATGAAGACCTATCCAGACCAGGCCAGGAAGCGCAATCAGCAGGGAGTGGTGGTCATCGAGTTCGAGCTGGAGAAAGGAGGGCGGATTCGGGCCGCCAATGTGCGCAAAAGCAGCGGGGTCGACCTCCTGGACCAGGCCGCGGTTCAGGCCGTGCACAAGGCCGCCCCCTTTCCAAGGGCCCCACATGGGCTGTTTCAGTACCCGGTCCGGTTGCGGGTCGGGGTGGCTTTTGAGCTGACCTAAAAAGAATGCCCCGGTGCTTTTCAAAAAGCACCGGGGCATTCTTTTGACCGTTTTCATGCTTTGCAGCCATCAAGTGGTCTCCAATCATGGGTGTGATTGGGCACAGTTGTATTTTGAAATCGTCCACACAAGGAGGTTGTTCATGATCAGAAAGATTGGCGTGCTCGTTGTCTGCTGCATGATTTCAGGGCTGGTGGCCGGACAGGCTCTGGCGGTCTGTCCAAACTACCATGAAGCCCGGGACGTTGGCAGGTATGTGGCCGAACAGGCTGCATCGGCCCTGGATGAGGATTGGAAGGCCGGGGAGTGCATTGTGCTGTCCAATGCCGGCTATGCCCGGCCGGATGGCAGGTCGAGCCAGGGATGCCTGGACGGTGTGGCCGACATCACAGGGGCCAGCGTGGGGCAGTCCACCCTGATTTCATTGCAGTCCAGGTTTGACCATCCGCTGTGGTTCGCCTTCTATGACCGTTCCAGCGGACGGTGCGCCTACTACGAGCTTCAGGACGAGCTGGCCGGCAAAGCCCTGAGCGGAGATGGGGCCATGGATGAGAAGCTCTTCTCCAGGGCCGACGTGGCCAGGATCGACGCC
>CAZNIP010000183.1:0-4360 GCA_964573115.1 uncultured Desulfohalobiaceae bacterium
GCAATGGCCTCAATCCACGATGCGTCTTCTCTTTCGTGATCCATGGTCTGCGGCGTTCTCCCTGTCAGGTTCCTGTTTCCTCTCCATGGTGGGTTCGGGAAGTCCCCGATAGAGCGTCCAGAACTGCGGCCACAGCGAGGTCAGCTCTCCGGGGTTTTTGAGGGTCATGTTCGGCCTGATCATGGACACCAGAGCGAGCCCGAGGCCCCACCAGGCCGTGGGGACCTGAAATGAAACCTCGACGTGCCGGCCGTTCCAGCGGTCTCCTTGTCCAAGGACCAGCTTCCCCCCAGTGAGCTCGTAGGCGACCTGCAGGCTGTCCAGCAGATCCACGGCAAAAGGGAGATCCCCCTCAGGCTCGAGGTCGAGGACCAGCTCAGCACCCGAAGCCAGGCCCAGGGCCAGCACCAGTGGGGCAAACTCAGGGAGGCCTGTCAGGTCCTGAGCGATCCGGGCTGCTGTTCCGGCCGACTTGGCACTCTCCACCCCGACCCCCGTGCTGCTCATCTCCAGTCCGACCAGTCCACAGATCGTCTCCATGACCTCGGTCTCGCCCAGCCATTCCGGCCACTCCCCGCGGGTGGCGACCTTTCCCCCGGCCATGGCCGCAAATCCGTGCACGTAGCCGTTCAATGCGGGGTCGCAGGGCAGGGCTGGATGGTCGGGCATGGGTTCAAGCAGGCCGCCGACCTGAATGACATCCCCGTGCTGGGAGGTCTGAACCGAGCACTCAGCCAGGATGTGCAGGACCCTTTTGAGCTTCCAGGCCCATGTGTGGCCTGAAGGGCATTGAATGTCCAACACCCCGCCCACCACCTTCATCAGGGGGGCCAGGAGAATCAGAGCCGCACCCAGCTCCCAGGGCGCATCCACAGGGATGTGGATGGTGTCGTTGATGGATCCGCTGGCTTCAATCCGCAGCGGCAGGCCCTGGGACCCGGGAACGAGCGGCGTTGCCCTGGCACCGAGCTGAGGCAGCACATCCTGGACCGCCTTCAGGTTGACCAGTCTCTGGCTGCTCCCTCCGGTCACCTTGCTCACACCCGGCTGCAATGCGGCCAGGACAATGAGCAGATGGGTGTTCAGACTGTCCTGTCCGGAAAAAATGACCTTGCGGTCAAACTCCAGCCTGGATCCCCCCTGAATGGTCACCCTGTCCTGAGCCCAGGCCACCTGACTGCCGGCCTGATTCAAGGCCTTGGCCAGCTCATACAGGGGATCGTTCATGACCACATGGTCCAGCTGCAGGTCTGCCCCAGCTCCAGCCCCCAGGGCCAGCCACATCCGGGTCATCAAGGTGTCTGTCGGGCCCTGAATGTCGATGTTGACCTCAGCCCCCCTCTGGGACAGGGCAAATGGCCGGTCTTCAGGGGATTCGACCAGATCGGTGCCAAGACTGTTCAGGATCTGGAACACGGAGCGGCACCTGCGCTGATCGAGACCGCTTTCCTGGATGCTTTCCCGCCAGACGTCCTGCCACAGTCGCTTTTCCAGCCCTGAGTCCACCAGGGAAAGATTCTTCGATTTTCTGGCCAGGGCGGACTTCTTCAGCAGCCTGGCCCTGTCCCGGATCATTCTGACCAGGCGGTTCTCCAGAGCCTGGAGTTCCTGTTCAAGATTCATGGGTTTCTTTGCTTCCCTGTTCTCTTTCATGCCCCTCTCTAGTTCAATACGTTGCTGTCTTTCACGACCTTCCGGCCCGCGACCCTCTTCGCACCAGTCCTATCGTCCAAACTCGCTCTTGACAATTTGTATTTTTTTTCACAAAGAGATTTTTTGAAAAACGGTCCACCCCCCTTCACAAGTCATCGAGGGTGCATTAAGAAGGTCAGGGCATGTTCTCGTGTCGGCCATTCCGAGAAAGTCCAGAACAGCTCCAGGTCGCCCCTGAAACCAGGGAGGCACAGAGAAGCTTGACAGCCTGTTTTGAACTTGTTAATTTTCTCACAAGCAAAATCGGTCTTATCCTATCGTTTTGAAAAGACTGGATATTTGTTTTAGCTCTTTTGAAAAACACAATCTTACATTGTGAGCTTTATATACAGACCGTGCCATTTCGAAGTGAGTGTTTTTCAACGTCTAAGGAAAAAGGAGACTGTATATGGCCGAAATAGGACATGGCGGAAAAGAAATTCAAGAACGGATTTTACAGCCGGCCGAGGCCAAGGAAAAAGTCAAGGGCCTGACCGAAATCCCTGTTCGCAAGCAGATCGCGAATGAAATCATCAATCTGGCCTACGGGTTTTTTACCCCCCTGCAAGGGTTCATGGGCAAGGCCGATGTCGACTCTGTGGTCAAGAACATGACCCTGGCCGACGGGACGATCTGGTCGATCCCCATTCTCTTCGATCTTTCTGAAAAGGAAGTCGCTGATTATGGCGTGGCCCAGGGCAAATCCTTTGTGCTCACCTATCAGGGCAACCCCATGGCCCTGTTTGAGGTCGACGAGGTCTTTGAGGTCGACAAGAAGGCCATGGCCAAATCCGTTTTCGGCACAGATGAAGAAAAGCACCCCGGTTGCAAGCGGACGTACGAATATCAGGACAAGTTCATCGGCGGCAAGATCACTCTGCTCAAAGAGCCGACCATCAATGAGCCTTTCGGCCCCTACTTCCTGCCCCCGCTGAAGATGCGCGCCATCTTCAAGGAGAAAGGGTGGTCCAGGACCGTGGCCCATCAGACCAGGAACGTCCCCCACACCGGCCATGAATGGCTGATGAAGGGCGCCTTTTTCCAGACCTACGCCGACCTGCCCATCGAAAAGCCGGAAGTCGGTGTGGTGGTCAACGCCATCATCGGGGAAAAGCGGGTCAAGGACTACATCGACGAAGCGATCATCCTCTGTCAGGACGAGCTGGAAAAGTCCGGATATTTTGGCCCCCACAACCACCTGACTTCCCTGACCTTCTGGGACATGCGCTATGCCGGACCCAAGGAAGCCATCTTCCACGCCATCCTGCGGACCAATCTGGGCATCACCCACCACATGTACGGCCGGGATCATGCCGGTGTCGGCGACTACTACGGAGCCTATGAAGCCCATCACCTCCTGGACGGCGTGCGGGACAAGCTGGACATCACCCCGGTCTACTCCATGAACTGGCTCTACTGCCCTCACTGCGCCGAGATCACCAGTGAAGGCCTCTGCGCCCACAAGGACGAGCAGCAGAAGTTCAGCGGCACCTTGATCCGCAGCATCGTCACCGACGGCGTCAAGCCACCCAGGCTGATCATCAGGCCGGAAGTGTTCGACGTGATCATGGAGTGCGCTGAAAAGTACGGCAAGGGCTCCCCGTTCGTGACAGAAGAATACCTCGAGTCCCGGACTCCGGTCTTTAACATCGAACCACTCTAGTCCCCATCAGGAGGTTGCAATATGGCTGGCAAGAACCCCATCTTCATCTGGATCAACGAAGAACGCTACGCAGAGCTCGAGAAACTCGGGCTGGCCCATCACTGCACAGAGAGGCTGGCGGGCCTGAAAGTGCTCACCGTCGATGCCGACGATGACCAGGCCGCAACCCTGGTCAAGGACTTCGGGGCCAAGCACGACACGTCCACCACCGGGAGCGTCGAGCTCCTGCCCAAAAAGGTCAAAAACGCCATTTTTGACAAGATCGTGGAGAAGCAGTCGCTGGACGTCATGGGTGACGTGCTCAAGGAAGTCAAGCCCTAGGCTTGCACAGAAAGGGGAAAGCGGGTAAAGCAGGAGGACACTCTGTCCGGCTTTACCCGTTTCAGACAACGTTCAAAAGTGTGCAGGCCCAATCAGGCATCCCGCCGGCTAAGCAGCAGGGATGTGCCTCTGCTTTTGAATATATAAACCAAGGACCAACCGTATCAATTCAGTAACCCTTTGTAAGGAGGACGCAACATGCCTAGTTATGTCAACCCTGAAAAGTGCGACGGCTGCAAGGGCGGCGAAAAGACCGCCTGCATGTATGTCTGCCCGCATGATCTGATGGTTCTGGACGAAAAGGAAATGAAGGCCTACAACCAGGAACCTTACGAATGCTGGGAATGCTATTCCTGCATCAAGATCTGCCCCCAGGGCGCCGTGACAGCCCGTCCGTACGCCGACTTCGCCCCCATGGGCGGGACATCCATTCCGCTGCGCAGCGCTGAAGACATCATGTGGACCATTCAGTTCCGCAGCGGCGAGGTCAAGCGGTTCAAGTTCCCCATCCGGACCACTCCGGAAGGCGCGATCGACCCGTTTGCCGGCAAGCCCGAGCCCGGGGACCTCGAGGACCAGCTGCTCTACACCGAAAAAGAGCTGAAGTTCCCCAAGGAAGTCCTGAACAAGAAGTTTGACTGCCAGGAAGAGGAAATGACCCAGTGCTGGCTGGACACCCAGTGC
>CAZNIP010000184.1:0-4358 GCA_964573115.1 uncultured Desulfohalobiaceae bacterium
GGGGATAGTGCGCCTGCAGGGTCTCGATCAGCGCGCTGAGGGCGAAATTGACCGGTGCATGCCGCCCGTGCTCCCTGGCCAGTTCAGCTATTTTCCCGTTCATCATTCGGATTTCGGTCATGCGGTGATGATCCACATCCTGGCCCATTGAGGACCGGTTGGCGCCCGTTGCCCGGGCGACCTCGAAGACGTGCTCCACGGCATGGTCCATGACCTGGATTCCAAGGGCGCGGGCCAGGGATTCGGCTTCCTGGACCGCCATCCGGCAGAGTGTCCTGGTGACCTCGAGATCGAGGAGCTCCCCATTGGTGATTCCGGTCAGGGCGGTGATGGCGTTGATGCCCACATTGACCAGCAGCTTGTTCCAGATCAGGGATGCCACGTCCTCGACCAGGAGCGTTTCGATCCCGGCGGCATTGAACAGGTCCACCACAGGCCGCGCGGCGTCTGAAGAGCCCCCGGCCCACATCCCGAGATGCGTGGTGCCGCCGCCGGCATGCCGAAGAGCCCCCGGTCCGAGAAGCGTCGCGCCCTGGGCCGTGGTCCCTGCCACGATCCGGCCGGCCTCAACATGCTCAGCGATGACCTCGGCGTTCCCCAACCCGTTTTGAAGCGTCAGGACCAGCCCCCTCTTGCCCGCGAGCCTGGTGCAGGCTCCAGCAGCCGCTTCGGTGTCCGTTGACTTGACAAAGACAATGGCCAGGTCAACAGGTCCGATCTCGTCTGCCCGGGTCACGGCCGGAACCCGGACTGTCCTGGTCTGCCCTGCGGCCTCGACGCTCAAACCTCTCTGGTTGATGGCCTCGATGTGTTCTTGCCGGGTATCGAGCACCCAGACCTCAGCCCCGGCTTCATGCAGCAGGGCGCCGAAAAGGCTGCCCATGGCCCCGGCGCCGACGATGGCGGTTTTCATCTGAAAGGCCCTGGCTCCTGGGTCAGCTTGCATTTCCGTTGTGCTCCATGACCGAGAGGAAAGAGACCTCCGGCCAGTTTTCCTGGGCCTGCTCCAGCCTGAACCTGGAGGAGAAGAACAGGGCCGGGTGGCCTTCGAAATCCTCGGCCAGGGAATGGGCCTGCTTGGACATCAGGGCCTTGAGCTGTTTCTGGTCTTCCGAGGCGATCCAGCGGACAGCATGGACCTCCACCGGCTCGTAGCTGGCCTGGACCCCGTACTCGGCAGCCAGCCTGGCTGCCGTGACGTCGAACTGCAGGGCCCCGACAGCCCCGAGAATGTAATCGCTGCCGTGCACAGGGCGAAAGACCTGGATGGCCCCCTCCTCAGCCAGCTGGAAGAGGCCCTTGCCCAGCTGCTTGGCCTTGAAGGGGTCCTTGAGGATGACCCGTCGGAAAAACTCGGGGGCAAAATTGGGGATGCCCAGAAACTTCAAGGGCTCCCTGGAGGTCAGGGTGTCCCCGATCTTCAATGTGCCGTGGTTGTGAATCCCGATGATGTCACCCGGCCAGGCGGTGTCAGCTCCTGTCCGGTCCCGGGCCATGAAGGTGATGGCGTTGGCCAGGTTCATGTTCTTGTTCAGCCTGTGATGGCGGACCTGCATGCCCTGCTGGAACTGCCCGGAACAGACGCGCAAAAAGGCGATCCTGTCCCGGTGATCCGGGTTCATGTTGGCCTGGATCTTAAAGACGACCCCGGAAAACTCCTGCTCCTCGGAGGAAACCTCCCTGGACTCGGCCGAACGGGTCCTCGGGGGCGGGGCGTGCTGGACAAAGGTGTCCAGGAGCTCCTGGACCCCGAAGTTGTTCACGGCGCTGCCGAAAAAGACCGGAGTCTGAACCCCTTCGAGATAGGACAGGATGTCGAACGGCGTGCCCGCCCCTTGCAGGAGCTCGACATCCTGGCGGAGCTCATCCGCGGCCAGGCCGCCCACCAGCTCATCCAGCCTGGGGTCGGCCAGGTCGCTGAGGACAACACTTTCCCTGGGGAGCCTGGACTTGCTCTCGGCCGGATGGAAAAAGCGGATTTCACCCCGGTGAAGGCTGTAGATGCCCAGAAAGCTCTTGCCCCGACCGATGGGCCAGGTCATCGGGGCAGCCTGGATGCCCAAACTCTGCTCGATGTCGTCCAGGAGCTCAAAGGGGTCCCGGCCTTCACGGTCCAGCTTGTTGATGAAGGTCATGATCGGGGTGGAGCGCATCCGGCAGACCTGCATGAGCTTCTTGGTCTGCGTCTCCACCCCCTTGATGGAGTCGATGACCATGAGGGCCGAATCCACAGCGGTCAGCACCCGGTAGGTGTCCTCGGAAAAGTCCTGGTGACCGGGGGTGTCCAGGAGGTTGATCTCCCGATCCCGGTACTGGAAGCGCATCACGGACGAGGTCACGGAAATCCCGCGCTCCTGCTCCACACTCATCCAGTCCGACCTGGCGTGCCGGGCGGCCTTTCTGGCCTTGACCGACCCGGCGCTCTGAATGGCCCCGCCGAACAGGAGCAGCTTTTCGGTCAGCGTGGTCTTGCCCGCATCCGGGTGGCTGATGATCCCAAAAGTCCGCCTTTTCTGAACTTCCCTGCGGAGCTGACCCGCTGTCGCTGCTTGAACCATGACGTCACTCTCACTTCCTCTTCCCTGGTCAAAAGAGAGAGACCCATATACGCTGAAAGGGCAAAGGTCAAGAACGCGTTGAATGACTCGGCTGCCGGACCCGGCAGCCGCCCCTCTCAGGGATGCCCCTCGAGCCATGCCTGCTCGCGCCCCACCTGACTCCCTCCTCAAGCCATACCGTCTGCAATGGATTTCCTTCCTGTGCAGCAGATTGAACTCCTGGAAGGCAATCACGTGCCCTCAGCCAGACCAGGGCCGGCATCCTTAAAAATAAAATCTCAGGTTCTCAAGATGTTATCATTTCATGAGTTCATTCAGGCCTGAGCACGGAATATGCAAGAAACGTTTTTGACCCAGCACCACGTTCCGGTTCGCACCAGGGATAGCCAGGCTTCATGAAGGACGAACTGAATCCCGGGACTCCTGATCCCTCCCGCCTTCCGGGGGGGGCTGATCACCAGGGTTTCGCCCCCCCTCCGCAGCAGGACGTCGATGTCCTGGACTACGTGAAGGAGATCTTCGACAAGATATCTCTGTCCCATGATATCGAGTCCACCCTCTTCATCATCATGGACATCATCAACAGCCACCTCGCTCCGGAGAGCAGCTTCATCCTGACCCACGGCGGGGAGACCCTGCTGGGGAACAGCTCCAGCCCCCCCTCCACGGTCCATATCCAGAGATTGGACCAGGAGGGCGTCCTGAGCTGGGTCAGAAAGCACGGCCGGCAGAGGTCCCTGACCACGGTCAGGCAGACCATCGTCGTGGACCCCTTGAGCATTGAGGCCAAGTTCCAGGGCCACCTTGTCCTTGTCCTCAACCGGGTCGACATCCCGCCAAGACTGCTGGATCTCATTTCCATCTCCGCCCAGATCGTCTCGGTTGTGCTGTCCAAAAAGCAGATGTCCCAGGCACTCATCGAAAAGAGCCATTGCCTGCGAAACCTCAAGCTGCACGCTCAGTACGTGGAGAAGAAAAGAATCGAGCGAGACCTCGAGCTGGCCAGGGACATTCAGGCCAGACTGTTGCCGGAAAAACCTCCAAAGATCAAAGGGCTTGAGATCACGACTTTTTTCAAGCCCGCGCATCAGGTGGGCGGTGACTACTACGACTTTCACCTGCTCAATGCCCTCAAGGGCTGGTGCTTCCTTGGGGATGTTGCCGGTAAGGGATCGGCAGCCGCGATCATCATGGCCACCCTTCGATCCATGCTCAGAGCTGAGCTCAGAAAGTCATTCGCCTATGCAGGCAATCTGCTGACCGGACTGAACACGCTCCTCTGCCCGGACGTCAGGGAAGGTGGGTTCGTGACCTTCTTTGCCGGATTCATCGACATGCAGAGGGAAAGAGTCATGTTTGCCAACGCCGGCCACCCACCCCTCTTGGTCTACAGGCAGGAAGAGGACCGCATTGAGTCGTTCGAGGCTTTGACCATGCCACTGGGCATCGCAGACGACACGGTCTACCCCACCCAGAGCATCCCCTTTCGCAGCCAGGACATCCTGCTCCTCTATACCGACGGGATCCATGAAGCCAGGAACCCCTCCAAAGAGGAGTTCGGGCTGGAAAGACTGAGAACGGTCTTTCAACAGGCGCATCGCTGGCGGCCTGAAAGGATCGTCCAGGCCATCCTGAAGGCCGTCGAGGACTTCAGGGAAGAACTCCCCCAGCATGACGACATCACCCTGATGGTCATCAAGAGAGCCTGATGCCCATGCCGGCCCGATCCAGGAAGTGCGGCGACATCCCTGTGGTGGTTGGCCAGACCTGCATCTGCTGCCAGGAGAGCTGCCTGGACAT
>CAZNIP010000185.1:0-4354 GCA_964573115.1 uncultured Desulfohalobiaceae bacterium
CTCGTATGAAACTTGATTCTGGAGTCAAGTTTCTTCCCTGATCAAACTGGCCGAGTGCAAGTCCTTCCCGACACCTCGGGCATCTTTTCTTCCCTCAACCATCCACCCTCAACCCTCGACCTGTCAGCGCTGCCAGAGGCAGGGCTGACTTCTGAATTCTGACTTCTGCGGCTGCATCTTGAGTTTTTGCAGCCGCATCTTCCATGGTCCCTTTTCTTTCCTGCACCCACAGTTCAAAGCTCGTCTTCTGTCCAATCTTGCTCAATCATCGTGGGCCCCTTGCGCTTCCCGCCAAACCTGTTTAATCCTTGACCCAGCTTGTCGATGCTCCCTGAAAAGGCAACCTATGACCCAATGAAAAAAGCCCGCGACCAAGGAGGAAGGCATGGATCTCGAGCACCTCTTTCACGAACAGAATGCCTCGAGCCTGGATCTGGAGTTCACCTGCCATGATTGCGGGGCTGCGGTCCGGGTCACGGCCACCAGGGACGACCAGGGCCTGGTCCTGACCCCCCAGGACGGGGCAGCCGGGTACTCTCCGCAGCTCAACTCCGGGGACAAGGAGTACTTTGTCAAGTGCGCCACGTGCTTTGAGGCCCAGCCCAAGCTGACCAACTTCAACCCCACCGAGGTCTACACCAGGATCGTGGGCTACTATCGCCCGGTCAGCCAATGGAACAGAGGGAAGAAAGAGGAGTACAAGCACCGCAGGCTGTTCGAGCAGTCCCAGGTGGATTCGGCCGCAAAACCATCCTGAGCTCCTGCCCCTGCTCGTTGAACGATCTGCGAGCAGTGACCCCGGAGCCTTTGTGAGGCCTCTGGAAAGGATTGGCCCGCCTCGTGATCCAAGCCATGCCTGGCTGGATCGACGTCAAGCCCCCTTCCCCTCAGGACTGCGGCAGAAGTCGACAAAATGAGAGGCCGCGTCAGGGTTGGATCCGAAATGGAGATGGATGTACGACCCCAAAACATTGTTGAATCGATACCCTTCGGTCCGCTCCAGGCTGCCTGACCGATCCTCCAGACTGTACAGGGTCGGGACCTCCCCTTCAGCGGACACGATGGAGGAGTAGTGAAACTCGTGCCCCCGGACACGCGTGCCGGGCGGCCCCAACAGGCTGACCTCCATGGTTTCCACCTGCCTGTACCCCAGGGCCCTGAGCCTGTCCTGCATCCTGGTTCTGAAAGGGAAGAGGTCGGCCATGGGAAAGACCCGCCCCTCCAGGTCCTGAATGGACTTCATCAAGACCATGAACCCGCCGCATTCGGCATAGATCGGACCGCCATCCAGGGCAAAACGCCGGATGTCCCGAATCAGCTTGCGGTTTTCGGACAGGGTCCGGGCATGGAGCTCTGGATACCCCCCGCCCAGATAGAGTCCATGAATATCGTCCGGGAGCTTTTTCTCCTTCAGGGGGGAAAAGAAGACGATCACTGCCCCGGACTGCTCCAGGAGCCTCAAGTTCTCCGGGTAGTAAAAGCAGAAGGCCCGGTCCCTGGCCACCCCGATCCTGACCTTGCCCCCGGCCCTGGGTTTGACCGGTCGGTCGGTGCCCGACACGGGACGTCCGGGGGTGCTGGCCCCCTCAGCCCGCTCCAGGAGCCGATCCAGGTCCACATTGGACTCGACCCATTCCGACAGGGCCGAGGTCATCGAGGCGGTGGAAGCGTCCTCAACCGTGACCAGGCCAAGGTGCCTTGAAGGGATGGACAACGATTCGTCGCGAGGCAAAAAGCCCACAATGGGTGGACCATCCAGGCCCTGGACCGCTTCGTTCAAGATCTCGCGATGCCTGTGGCTCCCCACCCGGTTGAAGATGACCCCGGCCAGCTCGAGCCCGGGATCGAACTCGGCAAACCCTTTGACCACCGCAGCTGCGGACCGGGCCATGGACCGGGCATCGACGACGAGCAGGACCGGCAGCCCAAGCCACTTGGCCATCTGAGCGGCCGACCCGGCTTCGTCCCGGCCGGAAAAACCGTCAAACAGGCCCATCACCCCCTCGACCACAACCACGTCCGCACCCTCAGCGGATCGGGCAAAGATCCCCTCGTTGGTCCTGCGGTCCAGCATCCAGCCGTCCAGATTGTGCGACTCCCGGCCGGTGACCTGGGAATGGTGACCGGGATCGATGAAGTCCGGTCCGACCTTGAAAGGCTGGACCCGCAACCCTCTGCGGGTCAGAGCGGCCATCAGGCCCAGGGTGACCGTGGTCTTGCCGCAGCCGCTGTGCGTTCCGGCGATGAGAAAACTGGGGAGATTCACCATGTCCTGGATCCGTGATGCATGACAAAAATCTTGAGCTGGAGCCCACAGCATGGTTTCGAGCGCACCCAGCGCCTGGGAGATGAAGGCATCCGCTGGTCCTCTTCCGGACGACCGTTGCAAGCCAAAACGCCCCCGACCCATCATCTTTTTACAGCTATTTCACGTTATTTGCAATTCAGCCCGGCCGCCGGCCGCGCTGAAGGTCGAAGGTTGAGGGTTGAAGGTTGTGGGAAGAAAAGATGTCCGACGTGTCGGGAAGGCCTTCGACTCGGCCAGGGTGATCAAGAAAGAACTGATTGTGCCGTGCCTGACTTGACGATTGTGCCGGGAAAGGCCGGGCCGCTGAACAAAGGCTTCAAGACCTGGTGAGTGAACAGAGGTGTACCCGATGGATTCATTTCTCGCGAGCCGGCTCAATGCTCCATGCCGGCCAAGCCACGTATGACTTCAAAGGCCCGCACCATTTGAAGCCGAAGAGAAGCGGTCTGGCCTTTTCCAGGAGTTGAGTTCATACGAGCCAACCCCCTGGCTGTAAAGCATCCAGCAAACAGGCGTTCGGCAAAAAACGCCTCTTTGGTTGACCTCGGAAATGGAATTCATTAAGCAGAAGGGATCACTCAGGTGCCGCACTGTTCTGCCCGGCTGGGGAGGTCGCCGCCCCGAGCAGGGGCATGACAGGGCTTAATAGGGAACCCTGTGCGAATCAGGGACGGACCCACCGCTGTAATCGGGGACAAAGACCGCATCAGACCACTGCCGGGCATGTTCGGCGGGAAGGCGCGGTTGGAGGACGATCCGAGAGTCAGAAGACCTGCCTGACGAGATGTGCCGCAAAGGGGAACCGAAGGCACGCCGGACCGGGAGTGAAGATGGGACATCCCGGATCGAGGGGACTCGATCCGGGATTTTTTTTTCTGAGCTGAACACATCCGGGGCTTGGGCCCCGGATGCCAGGCCTTGACAATGGGCAACAACACAACCGTGCACCTGGTGATCCTGTTTCTGATCCTGACCGGGCTGGTCCTGGTTTCGACCAGTCTGGGCTACATCAGTATTCCCCTGGGGGAGATCTTCAGGATCCTCATGCATCAGCCCCTGCCCGGTGCAGAGCAGAGCCTCCACCCCACGGTCATCTGGGACGTCCGACTGCCCAGGATCCTGACGGCTGCCGTTGTCGGAGCCGGTCTGGCAACCTCGGGCGTGGTCTTCCAGGGCATCCTGCTCAACCCCCTGGCAGAGCCCTACACCCTGGGGGTCTCCGCCGGGGCAGCCTTCGGGGCCTCCCTGGTCCTGCTCTTTGACATCAACATCCTGGGGTTCTGGTCCGTGCCCATTCTGGCTTTTCTCGGCGCCGGACTGACCCTGCTGCTGGTCATCGTCCTGTCTTCTTCAGCCGGAGGGGTGTCCTCCACGAACCTGATCCTCTCCGGGGTCATCGTCACGGCCATCCTGTCTGCAGGGATGAGCTTCCTCAAATACCTGGCCCAGGAAAAGGTGGCCGTGATCATCTTCTGGCTCCTGGGCAGCTTTGCCTCCAGCACCTGGTCCGAGTTCTGGCTGGTCTTCGCCGTCCTGGTCCTGACCCTGGTCGTCTTTCTGGTCCATGCCAGGGACATGAACGTTCTCTGCCTGGGCAGCCGGGTGGCCACCTCCATGGGCGTGAACACGGCCAGGGCCAGGATGGTCCTCCTGGTCACCGGCTCGCTCATGGCTGCGGTCTGCGTTTCGGTCTCCGGGATCATCGGCTTTGTCGGCCTGGTCGTGCCGCACATGATGCGTTTTCTGACCGGCCCCGACCACCGCCGGCTTCTGCCGGCGTCCCTGCTCTGCGGAGCCATGCTCCTGCTGGGGGCGGACACCATCACCAGGGCCGTTCTGCCCGAGGAAGTCCCCATCGGGGTCCTGACCGCCCTGCTGGGTGGGCCTTTTTTCTTCTTCATCTTTCGAAAGAAACAGCTCAGGGTGGAATAAGATGCGGCTGCAGGAACTCAAGATGCAGCCTCAAGAATTCAGAATTCAGCCCTGCCGCTGGCTGCGCTGAAGGTCGAAGGTTGAGGGTGGATGGTTGAGGGCAGAAAAGATTTC
>CAZNIP010000186.1:0-1421 GCA_964573115.1 uncultured Desulfohalobiaceae bacterium
CCCTGATCTGACTGGCCGGGTCGAACTCTTTGTCGACACGTCGGGAATCTTTTCTGTCCTCAACCTTGAACCTGTCAGCCCAGCCAGAGGCAGGGCCGAATTCTGAATTCCTGCGGCCCCTTCTGAGTTCGTGCAGTCGCCTTCACCTCAACACTCATCCAAGAAAAAGCACGCCTCATGGACATCACCTTTCTGGTTCCGATCCTCAAGGTCCTGGCCGCCCTGGGCTTGATGCTCATCTTCCTGCGACTCAAGCTGGGGATCGGGCTGTCCATCCTTCTGGGCAGCCTGGGGATGGCCCTGTTCTTCGGCCACGGCCCGGTTCAGTGGACCCGGATGGGCCTGGCCTCGCTCATCGACACGCAGCTCGTGTTGCTGCTCGTCATCATCGATTTGATCATGGTTCTGAGCCAGCTCCTGGAGTCCACAGGCCAGAGCCAGCGGCTCATGAAGCAGCTGGCCATCGCCCTGCGCTGGGAAAAGCTCAGGCTGGCCTTCTTTCCGGCCCTGATCGGGCTCCTGCCCATGCCTGGTGGTGCGGTCTTTTCCGCACCCATGGTCAAAAACGCCACTGAACACACGGCTCCATCCGGGGAGCGGCTGGCCCTGATCAATTACTGGTTCCGACACGTGTGGGAGATGATCTGGCCTTTGTATCCAGGCATCATCCTGGCGGCTTCGCTCTCCGGCCTGTCCCTGTTCAGGCTGATCAGCTTCACCTGGCCCTCGACCCTGATTCTGCTCGCTCTGGGGTGGTTCTTTTACCTGACCAGGCTCCCGGCTCCGAAGATCGAGACGAACCATGATTCAGCGCTGAGATTCGACCTGAGCGAGACCTTCAGGCAGGGTTCGCCCCTGATCATTGCCGTCCTGGGCACACTCGGCCTGGAAGTGCTCATCTGGGTCCTGCAGCTGCCGCTGCCTTCAGAGACCGGCTTCATCGCCGCCCTGGTCCTGGCTGTCGGGACCTGTCTCCTCCAGAACAGGGAGACGGTCAAAGGATGGGGAAGGCTCTTTGTCAAAGCCCATGTCCTGAGCATGCTGGGAACCCTTGCGGCCATCTATGTCTTCAAAGGGGTTCTGGACCAGGGCGGGATCGTCCAGGAGCTGTCCCAGGGCGCCGGCAGCCGGGCCACTCTGCTGGCCATCACCTGTTCGCTGCCCTTTCTGGTCGGCTGCATTTCCGGGATCAGCATGGCCTTTGTCGGCTCAACCTTTCCCCTGATTCACGGCATCATGGCCCAGCTGTCCATCGAGGCCACCATACCCTACGTGGTCCTGGCCCTGTTTTCCGGTTTTGCCGGGGTCATGGCCTCGCCGCTGCACATCTGCTTCGTCCTCACCTGCGAGTACTTCCAGTCCAGCCTCATCCGGACCTGGCTCAAGCTCCTCATCCCGACCGGACTCTTCCTGGCCTGCGG
>CAZNIP010000186.1:1521-4304 GCA_964573115.1 uncultured Desulfohalobiaceae bacterium
TCATCCCCCTTCCTTGACCGACCCCGGCCCGGCCAGAGGCTTGAACATCTTCTTCCCGGCCCCGCAAACCGGGCACTTCCAGTCGTCAGGCAGGTCTTCGAACTTGGTCCCTTTGGGGATCTTGCCCTTTCTGTCCCCCCTGTCCGGGTCGTAGATATAGCCGCAGTTCACTGTCTGGCACTGATACATCTCTTCAGGGTTGGCCATGAGTCTCCTCCTTGGAATCGTCTGTGGTGGACACAGCTGCACGTAAGGATGTGCAGCCGCAGGAATGCATTCACGAAATCTGGTGTTGAGCCCGGCATGGCCATGCCGGGCTCAA
Organism: uncultured Desulfohalobiaceae bacterium; assembly: GCA_964573115.1. GTDB lineage: Bacteria > Desulfobacterota > Desulfovibrionia > Desulfovibrionales > Desulfothermaceae > CAYOID01. The sequence continues at coordinate 1,844 of CAZNIP010000186.1, forward strand.
CATCATCGGCACAGCTCTTCCCACTGGCCGTGCCAGGAGCAGATGGTGCAGTATGTCTCGGTCTGATCGTCAAAGTCGGGGATCGCTGTCGGATTGACCTGTTGATCAAAACAGACCTCCTGGCCTTTGACTTCGAACTCATAGGTTTCATACTCGTCGTCAGGGTCCCGGAGATAGAATCGCCGGCTCCTGCACTGTGGACAGTGGATGTCTTTCATAAGCGCCTCCTGATGGCGGTCTGAGCCATGTCTTCAACCTTGATTCACGTTCATGCTCAAACAATGGGGAGCTTGACCCGTTCTGTCAAGATTGAGTCCTGCCGCCTGGCGGCTGAATGCCAGAGGGGTGATTGTTGTATCAAGGACAGGATTGACCCGGATCATGGCCGTTATCCTCCATTTCCGGTCAGCTTCTGGACAGGCCCCCGGGTTTGCCTTAGGATACTCGGCATATCTCATTTCGCGAGGAAACCATGAGTGTTATCGCCGAGCTCTCGATCTTTCCCCTGAATGCCTCCACCAGTCTGAGCCCTTTTGTGGCCAGAGTCCTGACCGTCATCAAAAGCAGTGGTCTCAGCCATGAGCTCGGGCCCATGGGCACCTGCATCGAAGGCAGCTGGTCCGAAGTCATGGACGTGGTCGACCGCTGCTTTCAGGAGCTGGAAAAGGACTGCGACCGGATTTATCTGACCCTGAAGGTCGATGCCCATCAAGGCAGGGGAAGCAGGCTGAAGAGCAAAGTCCGCTCTGTTGAGGACAAGCTCAGGACCTGATGACGGCCCGGGCTGATCGCACCATCTCAAGGCTTTGGAGGACCAATGGAAAAAGGCTATGTCCAGCTCTACACCGGCAACGGCAAAGGCAAGACCACAGCTGCTCTGGGGCAGGCCCTGCGGGCCATTGGAGCCGGTTACAAGGTCTTCATCGGCCAGTTCGTCAAGGGCATGCACTACAGCGAACTGGACAGCCTGAAGAACCTGTCCGATGCGATCACGGTCAAGCAGTTCGGCCGGGACTGCTTCATCTTCAACGACCCCACTGAGGAAGACTGCTGCCGGGCCAGGGACGGCCTGAAAGAGATCGAGGCCATTCTGCATTCCGGGGAATACCAGATGGTCATCCTGGATGAAGTCAACATCGCCACCTATTACAAGCTCTTCTCCGTGGAAGAGCTCCTGGGGGTCATCCAGAACAAGCCGGACAGTGTCGAGGTCATCCTCACCGGCAGGATGGCCGATCCAAAGATAGTGGAGGTCGCCGACCTGGTCACGGAGATGAAGGAGATCAAGCACTACTACCAGCAGGGGGTCCAGGCCAGGACCGGGATTGAAAAATAAAGGAGAAGCTATGGATTTTCGGGAGAAAGCCCAGATCAAGATGGAGCACTGGATCGAGCACAATGACAAGCATGTCCAGGAGTATGAGGAGTTCGCCTCGGAGCTGGAGAACGAAGGCCATTCCCAGGCCGCTGCCCATGTCCGGGAGCTGGCCGAGCTGACCTCCAGGAGCAGCCAGTCCCTGCGCCAGGCCATCGCGGCTTTGGGGTAGATGGATGCGGCTGCAAAAACTCAAGATGCAGCCGCAGAAGTCAGAATTCAGCTTTGCCGCCGGCAAAGCTGAATTTATCTCTTTGATTTTGAGAGCAAAAACTGGAGCACTCGGTTGATTGCTCCAGCTCATTCTTTGCCAGTTTGATCAAGGCAGAAACTTTCAAGCCGGCTACTCTTACTGCTCCCCTGTACTCAGGGGAGTTGCCGAAGGCTGAGGGGTTCTTTCTTCGAAGTTTCATACAAGGAGTCAGGAGACAGGGGTCAGAAGAATCAAAGAGTGACAAGATGTAGTTGGAGTCAGGTCTCCGCTTTTTAGACTTTTTGCACGAGCGTCTAAAAAGCGAAGTACTCAATTTCATGTGGTTGCCGCATGAAATTGAAGGAGAAAAGCCATGTGTGACGTTCATGTCTTTGTCCAAAAGGACTCGGGCGAAGAGAAGGTCATGGAGAACGTGGAGCACATCGAGGCCCAGGGCGACGCCCTGACCATGCGGAACATCTACGGTCAGGAGAAGAGCCTCAAGGCCCGCTTTGTCCTCTATGACAACGATGCCGGCAAGGTGGTGCTCCAGCCCCTGGGCTAGGCGCTTGCGGCTGCAAATACTCAAGATGCAGCCGCAGAAGTCAGAATACAGCCCGGTCGTGGGCCTGGCTGGAGGTCGAGGATCCGTCAGGCACCCTGTTGGAGTCTTTTCTTCCCTCAACCTTGAACTCTGAACCTGTCAGCCCAGCCAGCGGCAGGGCTGACGTCTCGAAACAATCACCTCTCCTTCCGGCTCCCCTCCTTGCCGCCTGTCTTCAGGCGGGAGGGAGGGGCAGGGGTGGGTTCTTGATCTGCCGCATACCATATGAAACAGGACCCTGGCCATCTCAAACCCATATTTTCAGTTTTGCCAGAGGCAAAACAGACAA
>CAZNIP010000187.1:0-4233 GCA_964573115.1 uncultured Desulfohalobiaceae bacterium
CAGGGTGCCTGTCCAGCCGCTTGACCATGATGGTCTCCTCCAGCCCCAGGGCGTACATCCCGCCGGTGTGGATCTCCTGCTGGGACTGGTCGATGAGCACGAAGTCGCCTTCCCGGATGGCAGGCTCCATGCTGTCGCCGATGACCTGCATGAGGACCATGTCCCTGGGGCGGCCCTTGTGGTGGAGCCAGTCGGAGCGGAAAGCCACGTGACCGCGGACGTCGGCGCCGACAATGTGGGATCCGCCGCCCGCCCCAAGCCTGGCGGTGACGATGGGGATCTCCACAAACCTGTCCAGGCTGGTCCGGCCCTCCCGGAGCCAGTCCGGGTCCAGGTCGAATATGTCGCAGAGCCTGGCGATCCAGCGTTCCGGGACCATGTCCCGGCTCTTGGCCCGGCTGACGGCCGAGCGGTTGAGGTCGAGGACCCCGGCCAGCTCTGACTGGGACTGAATGCCCGTGGCCTGGCCCACCCGGCGCATGAAGCTCGTGAACTGATGGGAGGTCATGAGTGCGCTCCTTGTTTACGTCAAGGTAAACAAAAGGCAGCAGGATTGCAACCAGGGATCGGGCAGGGCAGAAATGGGGCTGAAGACCGTTCTGAAAAAAAATTCCGGGGGGCAGAGGGCTTGAAACCGCACGCCGAGACTGGGCCTGAAAACCCGGGTGCCGTGTGTCTGAACTGTGTTGACCTGGATGGCATGGTTTGCTAGCCAAGTCAGATGAGCAACATGCCGTCAACGTTTCAGGAGCCGCATTCATGACTGATGATCACGATTCCTCTTCCGAGTTCGAATCCTGGGAAGAAGTCGCCTATTCAAACCTGCTTCAGGGAGAGGCCCTGGTCAGTCTCCTGCTCAAGAAGGGGGTCATTTCCAGGGAAGAGTTCGTTGCAGAGCTCAAAGAAATCCATGCCTCTCTGAGGAACCAGCAGGACGACTGATCATCTCAGGTCATGGCCTTGAAATGGCGAGACACGCCTTTCAAGGTTCACCTGCAAAACGTCTGAAGAGCAGGTGCAGAGGACAGACAACAGCAAACAGAGAACAGAAAAATCGAATCTTCAGCACGATCCGTGCTCCATCCCCGGAAAAGAGAACGCAGCCTCCAATGTCCCTGGACCTGCAGGGTAGCCGGCCCGGATTTCATGAGCCCCGGCCAGGCAATGCCTGCGTGCCGGTCTGGCGATCTTGAGGCCTGAAAGGCTCCCTGGGGTGACGTCAGCGTTGATGGGGGTCGAGGAATGGAAGAGTCCGGCATACGGCCAGGAGTGACAGCCCCATTGCTTTGGCTTCACGGTCATGACAGCATTTTGTTTGGGACTCAAGACCAGGTGTTCAGGATTCAGCCCTGCCGCTGGCAGGGCTCGTATGAAACACAACTCCTGGGAAAGGCCAGACCGCTTCTCTGCGGCTTCACATGGTGCGAGGCTTTGAAGTCACACGCAGTTTGGCCGGCATGGAGCAGTGAGCAGGCTCGCGAGAAAAAACCAATCGGGTGCACGTCTGTTCACTCTTCGGGTCGTGAAGCCTTCGTTCAGCGGCCTGGCCTTTCCCGGCACAATCGTCGCATCAGGCCAGGCCATATCAGTTTCTCCACTGATCAAACTGGCAGCTTCAACCCAAGAGCCATAACACTACAGCGACACATCCAATCGGCAACGTATACAGTGACTGTCTTTTTCCGTCATTCCTGCGAAGGCAGGAATCCAGACAAAGAACTGGATCCCGTATCAAGTACGGGATGACGGAGAAGAGGGAAAAGTATCGAATGATCTGTCGCTGTAGTGATAATGAGCACCAAAAAATAACACTTCAAATTCAGAAGCGATATCCAGCTTTGCCCGAGGCAAAGCTGAAGACAGCTTGCTCTGTTGAAGCGGCTTCGAAAGGCATCGCCGTTGCTCTTGCCATGGCTGCTCGGCCCTCCCAGTCCGGTCAGACGAGGACGCTCTCTGATCTGTCCTCCAGTCTGACATGACTTCCTTCAACCTGGCGTGGAGCCGCCCCAGATTTCCATGTTGAGTTTCTGCTGAGACTGTCCTACATGGTGGTGGCCATCGATGTTGACCACACCATGAGGGAGTGCTCTTGAGCAACAGACATGAGGGATCGGCAGGGGGACGAATCTGGTTCATCGACATTGCCCGGTTCTATGCCATGGCCCTGGTCTTTTACGGCCACTTCATCGAGCGGCTGATGCTGCTGGAGAACCCGGCAGCGGCCCAGCACTACAAGTTCATCTACTCCTTTCACATGCTCCTCTTCTTTGTCCTGGCCGGGGCGGTGGCCAAGGAACGGGATCTGGAGCTCAGCTTTCCGACCTATCTCAAGCACCGTGTTGTCTCACGTTTGCTGCCGTTCGTCTTTTTCACGGTCATGTTCATGATCCTGCCGGTCTTTTTTTCCGGGGACTTCCTGCAGCTCACCCTGCCCAGTGTCCAGGGCTACCTGGACGGGCTTCTGCACACCGCTTTCGGGATTCCCCTGTTTTGCGTCCCATCCTGGTTCATCCTGATGATCTTTTCCGTTGAACTGATTCATTATGGTGCGTTTCGCCACCTCAAGTCCTCCAATCTCATGATCGCCCTTGGTGCGGCCTGTTTCTACGCTGGCGGCTACTGGCTGAACCTGAAACTGGACATCTTCAACCCCATGAAAGGGCGGGTCATCGGGTGGAACTACCTCTTCATCCATGAAGCGATCACCATGTACGCCTTCTACCTGGCCGGGGTCCTCATGAGCCGGAGCAGGCTGTTCATGGACCAAAGGTCATCCAAGGTCCTCGTTCCCGGAGTGGTCCTTTGCTGCCTGGCAGTCTTTTTGACCTACAACCTCAACCAGGGCCCCTTCAACTTCAATTACTTCAATTCAGTGGTCATCATTTTTTCCGCCCACGGCCATTTTTTCTGGTTTCCATTCACAGCCCTGATCGGGTCCCTGCTGATCCTGCTCCTGGCCAAAATGACTCCGCCCGTGAAGCCTGTGGTCTTCATGGGACAGAGCACCCTCATCCTGATGTGTCTCAACGGGATTTTCTATCACTACATCAACTTCCGGGTGGCCGAATGGATGCTGGATCACCTTTCAGCTTCGGGGTGGACCGTCCTTGGGGTCGGTTTCCTGGTGACCTTCGCCAGCCTGGCGGCCTGCATCCCGCTCGTGTACCTCTTGAACAGCTTTGTGCCTCAGCTGGTGGGCAAGCCGAAGAAGCAGGGCCCCTGGCTGAGAAACCTGATTTGAGAACCTTTTGATGAGCGGAGCCGAATCCTCATGCCTCAGAGAACGGTCAGCCTCTTCCTGACGTGCTGCAGCCTGCTCCTCCTGGGTGTCCTCTGGACCCCGGGGTGGACTGCCCAGTCATCGACCTTCATGTACCGGGACCGGACCGGAGATGAAACGGTTCATTTCTGCTGGCGGCTGGAACGGATGGACAATGACATGGCGGTCATCACTTCCAGGAGTTTGGAAGAGACGTTTGTCAATATCTGCCGGCCAGACGGCAGCACCCGGAGCTGGGAGGTGCACAAGCCCGGCGTCAGCGCCAAGGCCGTGGTTGAAGGGGGCCAGCTGGTGATGGAAGGGCGTCTGCATGGAGAGGCCGTGGCCTGGGACGAGCCCATGAAGGGCAGGACCTGGTACCAGCCGCTGTCATTCGCCCTGCGCAACGTGGCCAGGGGGGAAAAGGCCGAAGCTGCGTTTTTCTGTCTCCGTCCCGACACCCTGGAACCCGCATCCATGAAGGCAGAGCGCAAAGGCGTGGAAAGCATCGAGGTCAACGGCCGCCAGGAGCGGGCGGTCAAGGTCAGGGTCCGGCTCCAGGGGCTGCTGGCCATCGCCTGGCATGGCGATTACTGGTTCCGAACAGGTGATTGGGTTTTTGTCCGCTATGAAGGGGTCAATGGCCCCCCGGGCACCCCCAAGACCGTGATCGAGCTCATCCAGGAGAAGACAGGCTGGGAAGAATGCCGGCAGACGCTGGGATGCCGGTTGGCAGAGCAGTGATGTCAGAACAGATTTGGACTTGCCCTCAGCTCTGAAACAGACGTTCCCGCCCGCAAGGTCCCGGTCGTCCGGCCCTGGACGAACACTTCAGCATGGACCGCCGCCGATGACCATGCCCGACGATCCGCCAGATGGTCTCATCCCTGGCCTCTCGTATGAAACTTCGGAAGGAAGAACCCTCAGCCCTGCGGGCAACTCCCCGGACCCCTCAGGCCTTCGGCCAGCTCCCC